>NZ_LT853882.1:3737500-4037500 GCF_900183975.1 Xanthomonas fragariae | reverse complement strand
TGCGCCAACGCGTCGTCCACCGAGACATCGCGCGCGATATCGCCGATCACCACACCCAGTTCCACTTCCCAATCGCTCTTGACCGAGCCGCGCGGGATGATCACGATGTCGTTGGGTCCGGTCACCGCAGTGGTGGCCTTCATGAAAAGGATCGGCATTTTGGGCACTTCCATGCCCGATTCGGCGGCGTGGTCGGCGTAATTCAAACCGACGCAGATGAACTTGCCGATCTGCCCGACCGCAGCGCCATAACGCACATCGCCTTCGATCAGCGGCAGCGTGGAGACATCCAGTGCGCGCAGTTTGTCCAAGCCGGCTTTGGTGAGGTGCTGGCCGGCCACATCGTCGATCATGCCGCTCAAATCGCGGATGCGGCCTTCGCTATCGATCAAGCCGGGACGTTCCTGGCCGTGGGCGCCAACGCGTACGAGTTTCATGGGATTTTCCTTTGCAGATGAGGAATTGGAGCGGCCGGCAAACGAAGCGCGCGTGCATCAGGTGGGTGTGGACGGCGCACGTAGAATCGAAGCGTAAGAGCGGTCCATGCCGCACCGCACCGGCCACGCCCATCTTGCGGTGAGCGTCATCGTTTCTCTGTCGCTCTCAGTTGGACCAGCCGCCATCGATGATGTGGGTCTGGCCAGTGGTGAACGATGACTCGTCCGAAGCCAGGTACACCACCAGCTGCGCGATTTCGCGCGCCTCGCCCAGGCGTCCCATCGGCTGGCGGTCGGTGAAGTTCTTCCACACCGCTTGTTCGTTGCCACCCAGCGCCTGGACCCGCTGACCCAGCGACGGTGTCTTGATGGTGCCCGGACAGATCGCGTTGCAGCGCACGCCCTGGGCCACGTAATCGGTGGCGATCGCCTTGCTCAAGCCGATCACCGCGGCCTTGGTGACGCCATAGACGAAGCGGTTCGGCACGCCCTTGATGCTGGAGGCGACCGAGGACATGTTGATAATGCTGCCGTGGCCGCGTTCGAGCATGCCCGGCAGCACCGCCTTGCAGGTGTAGTACATCGCATCGATGTTGATCGAGAACGAGCGGCGCCACGCCGGTTCGTCGCAGTCGAGAATGCTGCCCTGGTGCACGAAGCCGGCGCAGTTGAACAACACATCGAACGGGCCGTGCGCAGAGATGAGCGCGGCAATCGCGGAGGCGTCGGTGACGTCGAGCGGCTGCGTGGCGATCGCATCCGATTCGGCGGCCAACGCCTGCAATGCAGCGGCGTCGATATCGGTGGCGATCACCTGCGCCCCGGCGCGTGCGCAGGCCAGCGCGCTTTCGCGGCCGATACCGGCGCCGGCAGCGGTGATCAGGCAGCGCTTGCCGCGCAAGCGATCGTTGGGAGTGGTAGAGATCGAGACAGTCATACCGAAGAGGTTCCATGGGTGGGGGCCGCCGGCCGTGGCAGACGATAGAACGTGCGTGCGTTGTCGCCGAAGATCGCCGCGGCGTGGCCGTCGGCGTGTTGGGTGACCAAGTGTTGCGCGATCTCGAACCACTGCGCGTAATCGGCGCGCTGGGTCAGCACCGGCCAGTCGCTGCCCCATAGCACACGCTGCGGGCCCAAGCGCGCTAACAGATGCGCGACATACGGCTCCAGCGCCTGCGCGCCGGCGCCACGCGCCGCTTCGGTGAGCAGGCCGGACAGCTTGCAATGGACGTTGGGATGCTGCGCCAACGCGGCCATGCCGGCCGCCCAGGCGACGAATTCGCCGGCGGCGATGTGCGGTTTGCCGCCGTGATCGACGACCACGCGCAAGCCCGGATGACGCTTCAAACGCATCTGCAACGCAGGCACATGCACGCTGCGGATCAAGGCGTCGAAGGCCAGATCGTGCGCGAGCAGTGCGTCGAATGCGGCGTCCAATTCGGGCTGGGCCAGCCATTGCACATCGACGATGTCCTGCACCATCGGGCGCAGACCTTTGAGCAAACCACCACCGGCCTGCACCAGCGCATCGATGCGCTCGGGGGCATCGGGCGCGGCGAAATCCACCCAACCAACCACCCCGGCAATGCGCGCATCGGCGCGTGCCAGCTCGAACAGGTAACAGGTCTCGGCCTCGGTCGCGGCGGCTTGCACCACTACGACGCTATCGACATCGGCCGCGTCCAATGCATCGCCGACGTCATCGGGGCCGAAGTCGCGATACAGCGGCGCCAGCTCGGGCGTCAGCCAGCCATAATCGCCACGGGCCAGCTGCCAGAAATGCAGGTGCGCGTCGACGCGGCTCATGGCGTGGGCAGGTCCGCACCGAGCAGGCCGCCATCGCGCAGGCGCTGCCACAGTTCGGGTGGAATCGGTGCGTGCAGGCGCGTGGTGGCCGATTGCACCTCGGCCACGGTACGCATGCCGGCCACCACCGTGGTTACCGCCGGATGCGCGAGCGGGAACTGCAACGCCGCCGCGCCGATGTCCACATCGAACGCCGCGCAGGCTGCGTACAGACGCTGCGCGTGCTGCAAGGTGGCGCCGTCGACGGGCGCGTAGTTGTAGGTCGCGCCAGGGCCGCGTGCATCGCTGAGCAGGCCCGAACTGTACGGGCCTGCCGACAGGATCGCCACGTTACGTTGCTGCGCCTGGTCGAGCAGCGCTCCCGCGCCGTGCTGTTCCAGCAGCGTGTAGCGGCCGGCCAGCATTACGCAGTCGAGCGGAAACCGCGTCAGCACCTCCAGCGCCACCTCCTGCTCGTTGACGCCCAGCCCGATCGCCCCGCAGGTACCGGCCGCCTTCAGCTCCGCCATTGCCGGCAAAGCCTCCTCCAAGGCCTGGCGCAGCACTTGGGCGTGGTTGTCGCCGTGGGTGAGCGCACCGATGTCGTGCAACAGCAGCACATCGATGTAGTCGGTGCCGAGGCGCTTCAGGCTGGCGGCGAACGCGCGCCGCACACCGTCGGCGCTGTAGTCGAACGCGGCGCGGCGGCCCGCCACCGCAAAGCCGTCGTGCCCCGGGGTTGCCTGCGCATCGTCGTAGAGGCAGCGGCCGACCTTGGTCGACAACGTATAGGCCCTGCGCGGCACACCGGCCAGACCACGGCCCAGGCGCGTCTCGCTGAGCCCGTAGCCATAGTAAGGCGCGGTATCGAAATGGCCGATGCCGGCCTGGAACGCGCCAGCCACGGCGTCTAGCGCCTGGCCCTCGTCGACCTCCGTATACAGATTGCCGATCGGCGCCGCACCAAAGCCCAAGGCCGGGAGTTGCACGTTGGTGGTGCCCAGACGCTGCCGCGTAATGTTCACGCGCAGCGCTCCGACGGGGTCACGGTCGCGTGGCGTAGGTGTGCGGAATCTGGAAAGCAGGAGCAGGGCATCGCGACGTCCACCAACCGGCAGGTACCCGTATGTTCGCATATGAATATGGCAATCATAAGTGAACAGATCACGCTGCAGTGCAGCATGGGCGGGTACCTGGGCGGCGACATAAGCGGCCGATCGCCACTCCCTCCCGCCTGGTGGTGAGCGCAGTCGTGCGTTTGTCGCTTTCAGTCTTCTTCGGGCGGCGGCAGTACGATGCCGTCGGCATCGATGGCGAGCTTGCCGGCCATCAGCACCGCCTGGGTGCGGTTGGTGACGCCGAGCTTGCGCAGGATCGCAGTGACATGCGCCTTGATGGTGGCTTCGGACACGCCCAGATCGTAGGCGATCTGCTTGTTGAGACGCCCGGCGCCGAGCATCTGCAACACGCGGAATTGTTGCGGTGTGAGATCGCGCAGGCGCTGGCCCACTTCGCGTTCTTCGCTGTCGGTGGGCGGCAGGTTCTGCGCCTCGGCCGGGATCCAGCGCTCGCCATCGAGCACCGTGGCCAAGGCGCGACCAATGGTGTCCGAATCGGCGGATTTGGGAATGAACCCGAACGCGCCATGGTCGATTGCACGCCGCATCACCGTAGGCTCTTCGCGCGCCGACACCACCACCACCGGCAACTGCGGATGCAACGAACGCATGTGCACCAACGCACTGAATCCCTGCGCGCCCGGCATATTGAGATCCATTAACAATAGATCGGCATCCGGTTGCGCATCGGCCAAGGTGTACAACGCATCCACCGTGTCGGCTTCGAACAGCTGCACCCCCGGCATCACGCGCTGCACCGCCCCGCGCAGAGCTTCACGGAACAAGGGATGGTCGTCGGCGATCAGCAGGGTGGGCATTTGGGGGGGGGCCGGGATTTGGGATTGGGAATTTGCACAAGCATGGGATTTGGGAGCCGGCATTTGCAAAGGCACGGGACTTGGAGATTCACGCGTTGAGATTCGCCAAAGCAGGGACAAAAATGTTATCGGCCTCAAAGTTGCCAGCCAACAATGCAGATGAAAGCGCGGCGTGATCAACCGATTGGAAACCTGCTTTTGCCAATCCCCAATCCCAACTTCCCAAGCCCGGCTCTTCAGCGCGTTAGTCGTTCTCTCACCAGCGAGTCCACCACCGAGGGATCGGCCAGGGTCGAGGTGTCGCCCAGTTGATCCGGGGCGTTCTCGGCGATCTTGCGCAGGATGCGGCGCATGATCTTGCCCGAGCGGGTCTTGGGTAGGCCCGGAGCCCACTGCAGGCGATCGGGCGAGGCGATCGGGCCGATCTCCTTGCGCACCCAGCTCACCAATTCCTTGTGCAGTTCCTCGCTTGGGGTCTGGCCAGCGATCAGGGTCACGTAGGCGTAGATGCCCTGGCCCTTGACGTCATGCGGGAAGCCGACAACTGCCGCTTCGGCGACCTTCGGGTGTGAGACCAGCGCGCTTTCCACTTCGGCGGTACCGATGCGGTGGCCGGACACGTTGATCACATCGTCCACGCGGCCGGTGATCCAGTAATAGCCATCGGCATCGCGGCGGCAGCCGTCGCCGGTGAAGTAGCTGCCCGGATAGGTGTGGAAGTAGGTGTCGATGAAACGCTGATGGTCGCCGTAGACGCTACGCATCTGGCCCGGCCACGAATCCAGCAGCACCAGATTGCCTTCGGTGGCGCCTTCCAGAATCTTGCCCTCGGCATCGACCAGGGCCGGTTGCACGCCGAAAAACGGTAGCGTTGCCGAGCCGGGTTTGAGATCGACTGCACCAGCCAGCGGCGAGATCAGGATGCCGCCGGTTTCGGTCTGCCACCAAGTGTCCACGATCGGGCAACGGCTGTCGCCGACCACTTCGTAATACCAGCGCCAGGCTTCCGGATTGATCGGCTCGCCGACGCTGCCAAGCAGGCGCAGACTCTTGCGCGAGGTTTTCTTGACCGGCGCTTCGCCATCGCGCATCAGCGCGCGGATCGCGGTGGGCGCGGTGTAGAACAAGCTGACCTGATGCTTGTCGATCACGTCCCAGAAGCGCGACACATTCGGGTGGTTCGGCACGCCTTCGAACATCACCGCGGTGGCGCCGTTGGCGAGCGGGCCGTAGACGATGTAGCTGTGGCCGGTGACCCAGCCCACATCGGCGGTGCACCAATAGATGTCGTCCTCGCGCAAGTCGAACACCACTTCATGCGTGTAGCTGGCAAACAACAGATAGCCGGCAGTGGTGTGCAGCACGCCCTTGGGCTTACCAGTGGAACCGGAGGTGTAGAGGATGAACAACGGGTCTTCGGCGTTCATGCGCTCGGGTTCGCACTCGATCGGCTGGCCGTTGACCACATTATGGAACCAGCGATCGCGCGGCGCCTGCATGTCCACCGCACCACCGGTGTGACGCACCACCAGCACTGTTTCCACCGTGTTGGTGGCGAGATTTTTCAGTGCTGCATCAACGTTGGCCTTGAGCGGAATCTTCTTGCCGCCACGCAAACCTTCGTCGGCGGTGATGATCAGCTTGCTCTGGCAATCGATCACGCGATCGGCGATCGAATTGGCGGCAAAGCCACCGAATACCACCGAGTGCACTGCACCGATGCGTGCGCAGGCGAGCATGGCCACGGCCGCATCGACGATCATCGGCAGATAGATAGTGACCCGGTCGCCTTTCTTGACGCCAAGGTTGCGCAGCGCATTGCCGAGCTTGCAGACGCGCTCGTACAACTGACGATAGGTGACCGGGTACGACGCGGCATCCGGGCTGTCGGGTTCGAACAACAACGCGGTCTTGTCGCCGCGGGTGGCCAGCTGGCGATCCAGGCAATTGACACTGGCATTGAGTTCGCCATCGTCGAACCAGCGGATATGGAAGTCGTCCAGCGCGAAGCTGACATCCTTCACGTGGGTGGGCTGCTTGAACCATTCCAGCCGCTGCGCGGCCTTGCCCCAGAACTGCTCGGGGTGTTCGATCGACTCGCGGTACAGCGTTGCGTACTGCTCGCGCGTGACGCGCGCATCGGCGGCGAACGCGGGATCGACGGGATAAACATCAGCCATGGCACCCTCACTTGCGATGAACTTGTCGGGAGAGGGCGTTGTTGCTGCCCTCGGTAGACGATCAGTGTGCCGCATCCATTCTGTCCCGGCAGTCAACGGCCTCTTAGACCATGGTCGTAACCAATCCAGCGGGGCTGCGCACATACGACCAAAGGCGAATAGGCTCCGAAGCGCGAACTGCCTCAGGCTCCGTACTGCATCGCCATCAAGCGCGAGGCCTTCATTGGGGAGAGGGTTTCATGAAACACCGTACTGCACCGATGGTGCGCCATCCGTTGGCGGCTGCCTTATGTGTGGCCACCATCCTGCCGGGCGTGGCGTTGGCGCAAACGCCCAGGGAAAGGGCGCTGGAAGCGCGCATTGCCGAGCTTGAGCGTCAGGTCTACTTGCTGGTGTCCGCGCAGCAGCAACAGCAGAGCCAGATTGCCCAGACGCAGACCCAGGTCAGCGAGGTGCGCAGCTTGCAAGCGCAGGCACCGGCCGCGCCTGTGGTGCCGGCCGGCAAAAAGCCGATCCAGCTGAGCAGCATCACGCCGAACGCGTTGCCGGGGACAACGTTTCGTTTTGGCGGTTTTATCAAGGCCGACTTCATGACCACCCGCACCTCCGACGGTGCATTGCCTGAGGGCGCGGTGGGGCGGTACCTGTACATCCCGACGCAGACGCCGGTCGGTGGACAGGCCTCCAGCACCGACACCGATTTTCATGCCAAGTTTTCGCGCTTCAACCTGGGCGTGGACACGGTCACCGAAAACGGCGACAAGCTCACCGGCTTCATCGAACTGGATTTCTTCGGTAACGCCTTGGCCAGCCAGGTCAATAATCTGTACGGCGGCACTTTGCGCCATGCCTACATGAGCTGGAACAACTGGCTGGCCGGCCAGACCTGGTCCAACTTCATCGATGCCACGATTCTGCCCGAGGCAGCCGACATCGTCGGGCCGACCGACGGGGCGCTGTTCAGCCGTCAGACCCAGATTCGTTACACCCGTGGAGCCTTCAGCGTGTCGGCGGAAAATCCAGAAATCCTGACCACGCCCTACCAGGGCGGCAACACCCTCCTGGCCTCGGACCATGGCGTGATGCCGGACCTGACCGCGCGCTACAACTGGAAGGGCACCTGGGGCACGTTCGGGCTGTCGGCGATCGCGCGTCAGTACCGCACGCGTAGCGCGTTGACCAACGACACCGACTTCGGCGGCGCCATTGCCGGCGGCGGTCGCTGGATCATCAATTCCAGCAACGATCTGCGTTATCAGCTCAGCTACGGCGAAGGTCTTGGCCGCTATCTTGGCCTGGGCAACGGCTCGGATGTGGAACTCGATGTGGACGGCAACATCCACACCGTCACCACCGTGGCCGGCTGGGTGGCGTGGCGGCACGATTACAGCGCCAGGCTGCGCAGCACGATCATGTATTCGCGGGTGGATTACGACCACGCGTTGGCCAACACCGGCGCGTTGGCGAGCGCGTCGCAACAGAGCCTGCGCACCAACATCTTCTATTCGCCGCTGCCCAAGGTGGATGTGGGTGCAGAGCTGATGTATGGCCGTCGCGAAGCCGAAAACGGCGACAGCGGCGATATCTCGCGCCTGCAATTCACTACCAAGTACAGCTTCTAGTTTTCTGCCATTGGCGGACCGTTCCATTCCGGTTGGGCGGGCATCGCCACCTTCGTTTTATCAGCGCTCTATCAGGAGACAGACAATGACCGTCTCGAATGACGTGTTGATCGCCAAGATCGATGCCAATCCGAAGTACCACGCACTCAAGCGTCAGCGTAATGCGCTGGGCTGGACACTCACCGTGCTGATGTTGCTGGCCTATTTCGGCTACATCGGCCTGATCGCCTTCGACAAGACGTTTCTTGCCACACCAATCGGCGATGGGGTGACATCGATCGGCATCCCGATCGCCATCGGGGTGATGGTGTTCACCATCATCATCACCGCCATTTACGTGCGTCGCGCCAACAACACCTATGACCAGCTGACCGCGCAGATCCTGGAGGAAGCCCGCAAATGAGCAAGTATTCGCGCCTTCTTCTGATTCTGGCCGGTCTGATGCCGGCGGGCATCGCGCTTGCGGCCGGCGGTGACATCGGCCAGGTCGACAAGCAGCCCACCAATTGGGTGGCGATCGGTATGTTCGGCTTCTTCGTGCTGGGCACCTTGTGGATCACCAAGTGGGCGGCCAAGAAAACCCGCTCGGTTTCGGACTTCTACACTGCCGGCGGCGGCATCACCGGTTTCCAGAACGGCCTGGCGATCGCCGGCGACTACATGTCGGCGGCCTCGTTCCTGGGCATTACCGCGGCGGTGATGACCAACGGCTACGACGGCCTGATCTATGCGATCGGCTTTCTGGTGGGTTGGCCGATCCTGACCTTCCTGATGGCCGAACGGTTGCGCAACCTCGGCAAGTACACCTTCGCCGACGTGGCCGGTTATCGTTTCGCACCGACGGGGATCCGCAGCTTTGCCGCGTCCGGCACGCTAGTGGTGGTGCTGTTCTATTTGATCGCACAACTGGTCGGCGCCGGTGCGTTGATCAAGCTGCTGTTCGGTCTGGATTACTGGATCGCAGTGACGCTGGTCGGCCTGTTGATGATGGTCTACGTGCTGTTCGGCGGCATGACCGCAACCACCTGGGTGCAGATCATCAAGGCAGTGCTGCTGCTGACCGGCGTGACCTTCATGGCGGTGGCGATCATGTGGCACTTCAACTTCAGCTTCGAAGCGCTGTTTGCAGAAGGTGTGCGGGTGAAGACGGCCATTGCGGCCAACGGCGGTGCATCGCCGCAGGATGCAGCGGCAGCCGGTTTGTCGATCATGGGGCCGGGCGGCTTCGTGAAGGATCCGATCTCGGCGATCTCGTTCGGTATGGCACTGATGTTCGGTACCGCCGGTCTGCCGCACATCCTGATGCGCTTCTTCACCGTTCCAGATGCCAAGCAGGCGCGTAAGTCGGTGCTGTGGGCCACTACCTGGATCGGCTACTTCTACATCCTGATCTTCATCATCGGCTTCGGTGCGATCGCGCTGGTGCTGACCAACCCGCAGTACGCCGATGTCGCCACCGGCACCATCCACGGCGGCAAAGGTGCGGCCAACATGGCGGCAGTGCTGGTCGGCAACGCGGTTGGCGGTAACGTGTTCATGGGCTTCATCTCCGCGGTGGCCTTCGCCACCATCTTGGCAGTGGTCGCAGGCCTGACCCTGTCCGGTGCCTCGGCGGTGTCGCATGATCTGTATGCCACGGTGATCAAGAAGGGCAATCCGGCCCCGGGCTCGGAGCTCAAGGTCTCGCGCATCACAACCCTGATCCTGGGGGCGATTGCGGTGCTGCTGGGCATCGTGTTCGAGAAGCAGAACGTGGCCTTCATGGTGTCGCTGGCATTCGCCATCGCCGCCTCGGCCAACTTCCCGGTGCTGATCCTCTCCTTGTTGTGGAAGAACTGCACGACCCGTGGCGCGGTGATTGGCGGCTTCCTGGGCCTGGTCTCCTCCCTGCTGCTCACCGTGCTGTCGCCGTCGGTGTGGGTGGACACGCTGGGGAATGCAGCCGGCTCGGCGCCGTTCCCATACACCTCGCCGGCGCTGTTCTCGGTGACCATTGGCTTTGTCGGCATCTGGCTGTTCTCGATCCTGGATCGCAGCCCGCAGGCGGCCACCGAACGTGCCGCATTCAAGGCGCAGCAGATCCGTGCCGAAACCGGCTTAGGGGCCACCGGACCGTCGGGTCACTGACGCACCTACTCATCTTGTTGTGCGTTTTGGACAACACCAGATTCCAGGCCGCCTCGCCACCGTGCCGGCCGCAGGCCAGGGTGTCACCGCCGAAGGACTGTCGATCAAAGGCGGCCGCATCGATTCGGCCGCCACCACCTGGATGGCGGCGGCTCCAGCACCCTGGCCGCGTACGTGCCCTCAACCGCCCGACCCACACCGGCATCCTTAAACGCGAACGCCGGTCGCCAACCAGCTCGGCGTGCGCCTCGCACCGCAGCCCTAAGGGCCAAGCGAACGGCGGGGTACCATTGGTGGTTTGAACCACGGTCCGCGCCATGAAGATTGCCTCCTGGAACGTCAACTCGCTCAACGTGCGCCTGCCGCACCTGCAACAGTGGCTGGGCACGTTCGCGCCCGACGTGGTCGGCATCCAGGAAACCAAGCTGGAAGACCACAAATTTCCAGATGCGGCGCTCGCGGCGTTGGGCTATCGCAGCGTGTTTTGCGGGCAGAAGACCTACAACGGCGTGGCGATCCTGTCGCGCTTGCCGGCGCTGGACGTGCAGATGGGCATCCCCGGTTTCGATGACGTGCAGCAGCGCGTCATCGCTGCCACTGTCGATGGCGTGCGCATCGTCAACCTATACGTGGTCAACGGCCAGGACGTGGGTACGGACAAATACGCCTACAAGCTGCGCTGGCTCGCCGCGGTGCACGATTGGCTGGCGCAGGAACTGCAAACGTACCCGCAACTGGTCGTGCTGGGCGACTTCAACATCGCCCCGGATGCGCGCGATGTGCACGATGCGGCGGTGTGGGACGAGCACCACATCCTCACGTCCACTGCCGAGCGCGCCGCGCTGCAGAAGTTGCTCGCGGTGGGCCTGCATGATGCGTTTCGTCTGCACCACGACGAGGCCGAGCAGTTCAGCTGGTGGGATTATCGCCAGGCTGGGTTCCGCCGCAATCTCGGCCTGCGTATCGATCTGACCCTGGTGTCGGACGCCTTGCGCGCACGCGTAGTGGAATCAGGCATCGATCGCGAGCCACGCACCTGGGAGCGCCCCAGCGATCACGCACCGGCATGGGTGCAGCTTGCGGCAGCGGAGGCCGGCGCATGAGCGAGCGCACGCTGCGGCGGAGTACCCATAAGGTGGGCGAGGTCACGCTTGGGCCGGTGCATCGGCTGAGTTGCCACTGCGGCGCGGTGCAGATCGACCTCGACTTGCCGCACGGTTTGCTCGATCCACGTCGCTGCGATTGCTCGATGTGTCGCCGTCGCGGCGCCATTGTCGCCTCGGTCACGCTGGACGGTCTGCATGTGGTGCAAGGCGAAGACGTGCTGCGGCTGTATCAGTTCAACACGCATGCGGCTGCGCATTATTTCTGCGGCGTATGCGGTATCTATACGCATCACCGCCGCCGCTCTACTCCCAACGAATACGGCTACAACGTTGGTTGCCTGGAAGGCGTCAATCCGTATGCTTTGAACATCACAGCGCCTGTGGAAGATGGTGTCCATCACCTGGCTGATCGCATCCCGGTCGATGGCTGAAACGACAACGCCCGGGCAAGCCCGGGCGTTGGGTAAATCAACGTGCGCTTTGATTAACGCGCGCGGCCGCGCGTCACCAGATTGACGATCGCCAGCAGGATCACCGCGCCGATTAACGACCACACGAACGTCATCAACGTGACGCCTTGATTGATGCTGTTACCGGACAAAAACCCGGCGATCATGGCGCCGACAATACCGACCACCACATTGAGGATGATGCCCTGCTGTGCATCGCGACGCATGATGATGCTGGCCAGCCAACCCACGATGCCGCCGACGATCAACCAGATGATGATGCCCATGTTGCCGATCTCCTTGTTTGAGTGCACCGGAAGTAGTGCATGGGCGCCATTGGACGCAGCCCCGCGTGAAGCAGCTGTCGAGCGCGGTGAACAAGCTCGCCTATCGTTCGGCTTTGTGTACGACACGTGACAGCTCAGGCGAGCTGGCAGCACGGCCCGGTACAGCTGTGGCTGCGCCCGCATCGGCACGGCCAACGCGGCGAGCCGCAGGCGCGGCAATTGCTCGGTCAGGCGTTAGGCATCGACCCCGCGCAGGTGCCATTGCAGCGCGACGCACGTGGTCGTCCATCTCTGCAACCGGCTCTGCCTGAGCGGGACACCGGCTGGAGCCACAGCGGCGACTACTTGCTGGTCGGGCTGGGCGAAGGCGTGCGGTTGGGTGTGGACCTGGAATGCATCCGCCCCCGCCTGCGTCTGCTGGAGATCGCGCAACGTTTCTTCCATCCCGATGAAATCGCACTGCTGGCCGTGCTGGAGCCCGACGCGCAACAAACGCTGTTTTTTCGTCTGTGGTGCGCCAAGGAAGCCTTGCTAAAGGCCTACGGGCATGGCTTGTCGTTTGGTCTGCATCGGCTTGCGTATGCATTGAGGGCCGACGGCGCGCTGCAATTGCATTGGTGCGATCCCGCACTCGGCCAGGCCACGCACTGGCATCTGCACGAGTGGTGGGCAGCACCTGGCTACCGTGCGGCGTTGGCGTTTTATCGGGTGGCGGCCGGCTAGTGGCGGCGATCACGCGTGCCACGCAATCACCAGGCGGGCGCGGCCACTGCATGGGAAGTGGCGACGCACGGTGTCCAATGCAGCCATGCGCAAACCACGCAGGGATGTCGGCACGTCTCGACTACGCCGCACCATGCGGCACGATTGGCCGACGACATTGCGCTACGCCGTGCAGATCGCGCAAGGTCACGGTCAGCACGCCACTCGCGCTATCGATCTCCACTTCGCCGAAGAACTGATAATCGGCCAGCGGCGAGGTGTTCGGCGCAGGTGTGGGGCCTTCTGAAACACCATGGTCGGCCCGAAGAGCGTCCGCGCCCGGTTGCGGCTACAGGATGTCGTGATCGTGCGGCAACGCGCCCAGATCCACATGCGCGGTGAAGTCATGTGCCGGCACCGCCATCTGCCCATCCACGCGGTGCCCCCGACGCAGGCTCGGGCGCGTCTCACATTCCACCCGCGCGCGCCGGGCGATCGCAACGGCTCCACAGCAGCGCGCGCGGCCCTTCAGCACATCGCCGCTGTGCACCCCGTCGGTGATGCTCGCTCGCCCGGACGGCGCGGCCAGCGTGTGACCGGACCAGGCGGCAGTGGCCGGCAGCAGTAGCCCGGTACCCAGACCTTGCAAGAGGCGGCGGCCCGGATCGGAAGCGGCGATCATGCGATGTCCTTCAGGCAACTGCGGCAGCATGCAGCTGGACAGCCGCCTTCTTGCCGCAGCGTGCCCGTGGCAGGTGCGTGATCCGGCCGGGCGAAGCGTGTCACGCCCTAGCGCTGGCACGCCAAACGCGGCGCATGACCGCCCGCCCAGGCGATGTGGTCATGCGCCGCGCTGCCGACCGCTGCCGCCAGCTGCGATAATCGCGGCATGAACGATGTCATGCTTCCCCCCAATGTAGCCGCCGCACTTGCGCACGGCCTGCAGGCCCAATTGCTGGATGCGGACGTTGCCGTGCCGTTGTTGCGCTATCTAACGCTGCTGGTGCGTTGGAACAAGACCTACAACCTCACCGCCGTGCGCGACCCGCGCGAGATGGTCACCCGCCATCTGCTCGATTCGTTGGCCATGCAGCCGTACATCGCCAGCGGCACGCTCGCCGATCTGGGCACCGGCCCCGGCCTGCCGGGCATTCCGCTGGCGATCGCCCGCCCGCAGTTGCAGGTAACCCTGGTGGAAAGCAACGGCAAGAAGGCGCGCTTCATGCGCGAGGCGCTGCGGCACTTGGCTCTGGGCAATGCACGCGTGGCCGAGTCGCGTGCCGAGGCGCTGGACGAACCGGCCGCCTACGACCACCTCACCGCACGGGCGCTGGACACGTTGGCCGGCATCATCGCCGTCGGTGGGCACCTGTTGCGCCCCGGCGGCAGTCTGCTGGCGATGAAGGGCATTTACCCGCACGACGAGATCGCCGCACTTCCTGCAGGCTGGAGCCTTCGCGAGGTGCATCCGCTGCAGGTGCCCGGCCTTGATGGAGAACGGCATCTGGTGGTGGTGCGCAAGGCCTGACCCGCAGCATGGTGAGTCGCGCGGTTTGATTGCGCTCATGGCAACCGCTCTCCCGCCTGCAAGAGAAAACGGATGCGCCGGCCACTTCCGCGCGAGCTATAAAAAATAGGCATGGCGCCAGGCCGAAACAGGCAGGCCGACGAATCCAGCGACACCACCGGCGACAACGTGCTTGATCGCGCAGCTACTGCTGAGTGGCTGCGGCCGCAGCAGCGCATGACCACGAAACGCCCGCTGCTGATGACTGCGTTGGTGGGCGCACTGGGCTTTGTGCCGATGGCCTTCAACGTCGGCGCCGATGCTGAAGTGCAACGCCCGCTGGTCACGGCGGTGATCGGCGAGATGGTCTCGTCCACCTTGCTCAACTTTGCTGGTGCTGTATCGCTGGCTGCACGCGGCATGAAAATGAGAGACATATCGCACTACCGCAGCGTGGTGGATCTTATGTGCTGATCGAATCCAGAGTGACAGTAGATTCCAGCGGCATGCGTTTTAAAATAACGTGAGGTACCCCCTCAGGTAGATTGACGTGATTGATTGGCCAAACATTGTTTCGACTTTGGTTGCTGCTGCTATTGGCGGCTGTGTCGCGGCATGCGTGGCGAGCCGGCAGATAGAAGCTTCTTTGCAGGTCGAGCGAGAGAAAGTGCGGAAGGAAACATCAAAAGAACTGATAGAAGCCATCGATTCGCTCGTGCATATTGCCTACCGCCACGACAGCGAGGAAAAGCGTCATGAGCGGCAACGGCTCCGCCGTAGGATTCTCTCCTTGACCGCACTGGCGCTGCCTGAGCGATTTTCCGATACGCAACGACATCTAGACCTGATTGATCGGTGGTGGTGGAAGCAGTCGCATCCTGCATCACCTGCCGTTCAAGGAGCTGGGTACACAGCGACTAACGGCTTTTTCGAGGGTGTGAAAACACAGCTGTTTTGCGACATCTTTGGTCAGCGCATCGAGTTCAGTGGGGACAGCGAGAGAACTGACGGCTCAGGTCAGGCAACGATCGCTCGCTAAGTGCTTGTAGCCAAAGAAAATGCCGTGCATAATGCGCGGCTCGCTGTGCCCGGATCGCTCCGGTTGGCGGTGCCCAACGCGATGGGGTTGCCGGCCTGTTCCAGCGTAAGTTATTGATTCCCAACGTTGCGTGGCAGCCTGGCGCTGTCGGGGCCGCCGCTCCCCAGGCTATGGGTGGCTATTCATTTATCGAGGTGCGTAATGTCCCGCGTATGCCAAGTGTCCGGCAAGCGTGTGCAGACGGGTAACAACGTCTCCCACGCAAACAACAGAACCCGTCGTCGCTTCCTGCCCAACTTGCACGAGCGCCGCTTCTGGGTCGCCAGCGAGAACCGTTGGGTGAAGCTCCGTGTCTCCGCGCATGCATTGCGCACCATCGACAAGAACGGGATTGATGCCGTTCTGAAAGAGCTGCGTGCGCGCGGCGAAAAGGTCTGAGGAGTAAGCAGTCATGGCAAAAGGCAAGCGTGACAAGATTCGTATGATTTCCTCGGCCGCTACTGGCCACTTCTACACCACGGACAAGAACAAGAAGAACACCCCGGGGAAGATGGAAATGATGAAATACGACCCGGTCGTGCGCAAGCACGTCATGTACAAGGAAGGCAAGATCAAGTGATCAACTGATCGCTGGATCTGTTTTCAAATAAAAACCCGCCGAAAGGCGGGTCTTTCCGTTGTGGGGTGGTGCGTTGTGGGTGTGGTCACAAGCATATGTGCATGCCCGGCATCCATTGCCTTCGAATACTTTGCGATACAACTCGGCAGCCGGCGTCGCCTCTCCGGCCGGAACCACAGCCCCTGCATTCGCTGGTCGGCGCGACTACCAGCACATCGCCGTGGCGTCATTGCTCGATGGTCGCATGCATCATCCGGTCGTCGCCCGGCGGTACCGACACGGTGCCTGCGGTGCAGCACAGCCGGTGTAGATCGGACGCAGAGGGGATGAGCAGGCCGGTGCGCCCGTGCGCCTCCTGGATGGTCGCCACGCCGGCCCCGCGCAAGCCCATCGACGATGGCCAGGCAGATGCGCTTGACCTGAGTGACGAACTGGCCCATCCATTCATACTCGTTAGTAGCGAGCCGCATCTGTGCGCCGAGAGCGAGGCAGCCCAAGACTCATCTGGGTTATGCATATTTGGGTTTGCTTGTATTTAGTCGCCCCTGAAAAACCCCAACCACCCAACGACCGCAAGGCCTTGATGTCTGCACCGGCGTGCCAAAACTACCAGTGTTCGCTACGCTGAAGGCTGGTTTCTGGCAATTTCCGCCCATGCGTACACGCCGTCCTGCTGCCGAAGACATGCCTGCCGATGAGTTGTTTCGATCGCGGCTGGAGAACCAGATCGATCTGCGTCATCCGCTGGCGCGGCTGAGCCAACGGATGCCGTGGACGGCGTTGGAGCAAGCACTTTCATCGCGCTTGCCGGCCACCCAGGCCGGTGGCGGTCGGCCGGCATTGCCGGTGCGGCTGATTGCCGGTTTGCTCTACCTCAAACACGCCTACGACCTGTCCGATGAAGCGGTGTGCGAGCGCTGGCTGGAGAATCCGTACTGGCAGTTCTTCACCGGTGAGGTCGTGTTCCAGACGCGTTTGCCGTGCGATGCCAGCTCGCTGACGCGCTGGCGGCAGCGCCTGGGTGAGGCCGGGATGGAAGAGCTGCTGGCGCACACCATCAACGCCGCGCATGCGATGCAGGCGGTGGACGCACGCGAGTTGTCGCGGGTGATCGTGGACACCACGGTGCAAGAGAAGGCGATCGCCTATCCGACCGACAGCCGTTTGCTGGAGGTGGCACGCAAGAAGCTGGTTTTAGTGGCCAGGCGGCACGGCATCGGATTGCGGCAGAGCTACGCGCGGCAAGGCCCGGCCCTGAGCCGCAAGGCAGGTCGGTATGCGCATGCGCGCCAGTTCAAGCGCATGCAGCGCGTGCTGCGACGTCAACGCACGGTATTGGGGCGGGTGTTGCGCGATATCGAGCGCAAGCTGGACCAGGTGGAACCCGGCGTGCGCGAGCGCATCGCTGTCTGGCTGGAACGTGCGCAACGGCTGTACACGCAGCGTCCGAAGGACAAACAAAAACTCTACGCATTGCATGCCCCGGAAGTGGAATGCATCGGCAAGGGCAAGGCGCGTCAAGCGTACGAATTCGGCGTCAAGGTCGGCATTGCGGTCACCGCCTGCAAGGGATTGGTCGTGGGTGCGCGCAGCTTCCCGGGCAACCCGTACGACGGCGATACCTTGGCCGAGCAGCTGGAGCAGACACGCGGGTTGCTGCAGGATGTGAGCGTAGAACCGACGGTGGCGATCGTGGACCTGGGCTATCGCGGGCGCGCGGTCGATGGCGTGCAGGTCCTGCATCGCGGCAAGGCCAAGACCCTGACGCGACGGCAATGGCGCTGGATCAAGCGACGGCAGGCGGTGGAGCCGGTGATCGGACATCTGAAAGACGACTGCCGGTTGCGTCGCTGCAGGCTGAAAGGTGCCCAAGGCGATGCGCTGCACGTGCTCGGCTGCGCCGCCGGCTACAACCTGCGCTGGCTGCTGCGCTGGATCGCGTTTTTGCGTGCCTGGATGCGGGCGATGGGATGGTCATCCTTGAGTACCGCGCCGCTGTCACCGACGGCACTTGGCGCTTGAAGGGGATTTTTCAGGGACGACTATTTAGAGTAGGCCACTGACCCCAGAACCGAATCCTCGTCGTCTTTACGCGCTGGTGGTGGCGGACGGTTTCGCTGTTACACGTCAATCACCACGTCTGCACCGTTGCGTTTACGCGCGTCCGGGTCAGAATCGGACTCCTCTTGAAAACGGATTGCTGATGCTGCCCGACTGGTTGCAAGGGACCTGGCTACTGGCGCTGGACTGGGTGATCCGCCTGGCCGCGCTGCTGTGGATTCCCACCCGCACCACGCCTGGCGCGGCGCGCAGCTGGTTGTTGTTGATCGGCTTCGTGCCGGTGGTCGGCCTGCCGCTGTATCTATTGTTCGGCCATCCTTGGTTGTCGCGCCTGCGCGTGGAACGGCAAGCGACCGCTTCGCAGGTGATTCGCGAGCAGCAATTGCCCTTGCACGCCTTGCGCTGGACCCCGCAGGCGGACACTAGCAGTGCCGAGGTGGTGCGGCTGATCGAGCGGGAAGGCGATTTCATGCCGACGCTGGGCAATGCGGTGGAACTGCTGGACGACTACACACAGTCGTTGCAGGCCTTGATCGCGGCGATCGACGCAGCGGAGAAACGCGTGCATCTGCTGTATTACCTGATGTTCGACGATGCGGTGGGCGATGCGGCGGCGGCGGCGCTGGAGCGTGCCAGTGCGCGTGGCGTGCGCTGCCGCGTGTTGCTGGATGCAGTAGGCGCCAAACGCGGTTTGCGCCGCTATCGCAAACGGCTGCAGGCTGGCGGCGTGGAGGTGCTGGCGGTGTTGCCCGGCGGCCTGCGCTGGCGCCGCAGCGGGCGCATGGATCTGCGCAACCATCGCAAGATTGCGGTGATCGACAACCAGGTGGGCTTTGTCGGTTCGCAGAACCTGGCTGAGGCCGGCTTCATCACCGGCACGCCCAATCGCGAGCTGGTGGCGCGCGTGCGCGGGCCGGTGGTCAATCATCTGGAAGCGGTCTTCGCCAGCGATTGGTTCACCGAAACCGGGCAGCGCCTGGACGTGTGGCCGGACGCGCCGGTATGCGTGGCCAATATCGTCACGCAATTGCTGCCCAGCGGGCCTGCGTATCCGTTCGAGAATGCACGCGATGCGATCAATGCGGTGATCCATCTTGCGCGTCGTAAGGTGGTGCTGGTGACACCGTACTTCATGCCGGACGAAGCCTTGCTCAGTGCGCTGCGCATCGCCGGGGTATCGGGCGTGGATGTGCAGCTGATCTTGTCGGCGAGCAACAACCAGCGACTGGCCGCGTGGGCGCAGGAAGCCTATTTCGAGGAACTGCTGCGCTGTGGAGTGAAGATTGCGCTGTACCGCCCGCATTTCTTGCATGCCAAGCATCTGAGCATGGACGAAGACATCGCGCTGGTCGGCTCGATCAATTTGGATATCCGCTCGTTCGCGCTCAACGCCGAGATCGGCATGTTGTGCTACGACACCGGCGTGGTGAAGCGGTTACGCGAAATCGAGCAGGACTATCTGGCCAATGCGCGCCAGCTGGATCTGGAACAGTGGCGTCGTCGTCCGGCATGGCGGCGCAGTCGTGAGGGGATTGCGCGCTTGGCGGATGCGTTGATGTAGCGGTGGATGGTTTGAGTTGGCACGGCTACATGTCGTTCTTGCAATGCGTGCTGGGGCTTGCTGTTGGTGGTGCGACTCCGAGCGGTTAACAGAAGGGCTGCCCAAGGCTTCAGGCGTCCCCGTCCGGGGCTTGGGTGGGTCGCCACTTGACCACTGCACCACTGCGGTTCATAAGCGCCGCCTGCCATGCTCGATCTCTGCTTGCTACGGGTTGGCTAGCTGCTTCTCAATGGCGAGCGTGTTCTGGGCAACGGCTGATCATGTCCAGGATGCGTCGTTCAGGTCTGCGGACCGGCAGACGCGTCTGGCACCGCAGGGCGCTGTGGAGTGATGGCCATTTCTCCCACTGACAAATCCACCGTCATCGGCGCGATGCAGGCATCGCCTACAATTGCGCCATGAATGAACTGCGTGATCCTGGCGATACATTGATCGCCATCGTCGGCGGTGGCGCTTCCGGTGTACTGATTGCGCTGCAGCTGCTGCGTCAGGCGACCGCGCCGATGCAGATCGTGTTGATCGAACCGCATCCGGTGCTGGGCGAGGGCGTGGCGTATTCCACCGCACGTGCCGAGCACCTGCTCAATGTGCCGGCCGCGCGCATGAGTGCGCTGATGGAGGCTCCGCGAGACTTTGTCGATTACCTGCGCGCGAATGTGTATTACCCGGAACTGGAGGACGCGCAACTGCCGCGGCAGTTTGTCGGGCGTCGGCATTACGCGCCTTACTTGCGCGATCGCTTGCACGCTGCACGCGCGCATAGCCCAGCGACGCTGACCTTGCACGCCGCACGTGTGCAGACATTGCAGCCCAACGCAGGCGGCGCGCTGCTGCAGCTGGACGATGGACAGACCGTGCAGGCCAGCGCCGTGGTGCTGGCGGTGGGCAACGCGCTACGGCCGTTGCCGCTGCGTGGAGCGACCGGCTTGTCGGGCGCGCAGCGGATGGATGCCTGGGACACCGAGGCGGTCGCGGCTTTGCCGCAGGATGCGGCGGTATGCATCGTCGGCTCGGGGCTGAGCATGGCCGATACGGTAGTGACGCTGGCTGCGCAGGCGCATCGTGGAGCGGTGCATGTGGTGTCGCGACATGGATTGTTGCCGTTGCCGCAGGCGCATGGCGCAGTTGCAGAGTTCGACCCGCAGCTGCTGTTGACGATGTCGCTGCGCGCGCGCATGCGCACGTTGCGCGAGCATGCGCGCGTCGCAGCGGCGCAGGGCTTGCCCTGGCAGGGCGTGATGGAGCGCATTCGCCCGCTGAGTCAGGCGCTGTGGCAAACGCTGTCGATGGCCGATCAGTGCCGCTTCCTGCGTCATGTAGTGCGTTATTGGGACGTGCACCGTCATCGTATTGCCGCGCCGGTGCATGCGCAGCTGCAGGCGATGCATGCGCGTGGACAATTGCAATTGCATCGCGCGCGGCTGGACGTCGCGTTTCAGGCGGGCGCTTGCGTGCGCGTGAGTGCCGGCGCCAATGCCGGGCATGCATTGCAGCTGGATGTGCAGACGCTGATCAATGCCACCGGTGTGGAAATGCGCGTGCAGGCGATGCGCAACCCGCTGCTGCAGCAATTGCTGGGGCAGGGCATTGCAGTGGCCGGGCCGCATGGGATTGGCGTGGATACCGATGCCGATGGCAGTCTGATCGCTGCCGATGGTTGCGCGAATCCGCGGCTGCGGGTGATTGGCAGTTTGCGGACTGGATCATTATGGGAGAGCCTCGCGGTGCCGGAGCTGCGGGAGCAGGCCACGGCGATTGCGCGGGATGTGTTGGGGGCATTGAGGCGTTGAAGCAGGTGCCGGGATCGCGGTGCCGGCCGGAGAGGGACTCTATCTAGGCGATCAGCTACCACAATCCCAACCGCTTCATCGCAATCTCAGCCGAAGTGACGCGACAACCGGTAAAATGCACCGGTGGATGTCTCTCATTTGCTCGATCATTTAAACCCCGCCCAGCGCGAGGCCGTTTCCGCGCCGCCGGGGCACTACCTCGTGCTGGCCGGCGCCGGCTCCGGCAAGACGCGCGTGCTGATCCATCGCATCGCCTGGCTCAATGAAGTTCAGGGCGTGCCCAACCACGGCATCTTCGCGGTGACCTTCACCAACAAGGCCGCCGGCGAAATGCGCCACCGCACCGACCTGCAGCTGCGTAACGGCAGCCGCGGGATGTGGATCGGCACCTTCCATGGGCTGGCGCATCGGTTGTTGCGTCTGCATTGGCAGGACGCACAGCTGCCGGAAGGCTTCCAGGTCATGGACAGCGACGACCAGCTGCGGCTGGTCAAGCGCGTGGTGCAGTCGCTGGAGCTGGACGAAAGCAAGTATCCGCCCAAGCAGATCAGCTGGTGGATCAACGAGCAAAAGGACGAAGGCCGCCGTCCGCAACATATCCAGCCCGAGCCCAACGACGATTGGACCGAGGTGCGCCGGCAGGTGTATGCGGCCTATCAGGAACGTTGCGACCGCTCCGGGCTGCTGGATTTCGCCGAGTTGCTGCTGCGCGCGCACGAACTGCTGCGCGATACCCCTGCGTTGCTGGCGCATTACCGTGCGCGCTTCCGCGAGATCCTGGTCGATGAGTTCCAGGACACCAATGCGATTCAGTACGCGTTCGTACGTGTGCTGGCCGGCGAGACTGGGCATGTGTTCGTGGTCGGCGACGACGACCAGGCCATCTACGGCTGGCGCGGGGCCAAGGTCGAGAACGTCCAGCGCTTTATGAAGGATTTTCCCGGTGCGCAGACCGTGCGGCTGGAGCAGAATTACCGTTCCAGCGCCAATATTCTGGGCGCGGCCAATGCGGTGATCGCGCACAACCCGGACCGTATCGGCAAGCAGCTGTGGACCGATTCCGGCGATGGCGATCCGATCGATCTGTATGCGGCCTACAACGAAGTCGACGAGGCGCGCTATGTGGTCGAGCGCGCGCGGCAGTGGGTGCGCGACGGCGGCAGCTACGGCGAAGTGGCGGTGCTCTATCGCAGCAACGCGCAGTCGCGCGCGCTGGAAGAAGCGCTGATTTCCGAGCAGCTGCCGTACCGCGTATACGGCGGCACGCGGTTTTTCGAACGCGCCGAAATCAAGGATGCATTTGCGTATCTGCGCCTGCTCACCAACCGCAGCGACGATGCCGCGTTTGAGCGCGCGGTCAACACGCCGACGCGTGGCATCGGCGATCGCACACTGGATGAAGTGCGCCGGCTGGCGCGTGCCAATGCGCTGTCGCTGTGGGAAGCGGCGATGCTGTGCACCCAGGAAAACACCCTGGCCGCACGTGCGCGCAATGCGTTGGCCACGTTCCTGAGCCTGGTCGGTCAGTTGCATGCCGAAACCGGCGAGATGGAATTGGCCGAGCGCATCGACCACGTGCTGATGCGCTCAGGATTGCGCGAGCATTGGGCCAAGGAAAGCCGCGGTGGGCTGGATTCGGAATCGCGCACCGAGAACCTGGACGAACTGGTGTCGGTGGCTTCGCGCTTCACCCGCCCCGACGACGAAGACAGCCAGGGCATGACCGAACTGGTCGCCTTCCTCGCCTACGCTTCGCTGGAAGCCGGCGAAGGCCAGGCACAGGCCGGCGAAGAAGGCGTGCAGCTGATGACGCTGCATTCGGCTAAAGGTCTGGAATTTCCGACCGTGTTTCTGGTCGGGCTGGAAGATGGCTTGTTCCCGAGCGCGCGGTCGCTGGAAGAAAGCGGGCGGCTGGAAGAAGAGCGTCGTCTGGCGTACGTGGGCATCACCCGCGCGCGGCAGAAACTAGTGCTGTGCTACGCCGAGTCGCGGCGCATCCACGGCCAGGACAACTACAACGTGCCATCGCGCTTTTTACGCGAAATTCCGCGCGATCTGGTGCACGAAGTACGTCCGAAAGTGCAGGTCTCGCGCACCGCCTCGCTGGGCGCGACGCGTGGCGGACCGGTGCATGGCGTTGTCGAAGCGGCACCGATCAAACTGGGCGCCAACGTCGAACACCCCAAGTTCGGCGGCGGTGTAGTGGTCGACTATGAAGGCGCCGGTGCGCATGCCCGCGTGCAGGTGCAGTTCGATGAAGTCGGCGCCAAATGGCTGGTGATGGCGTATGCGAATTTGACGGTGGTGTAGGTCGGTTGTTTTCCCACCGGCGATTCTGCCCCCTTCATGAAGCCATGATGGCGCTGGAGCGCGCCATTCCTAATCCGGTTGTTGTCTGACGTCAGGCGACGAATCGAAATAGCGTCAATGCATGCGGTAACCGCAGTGGATGAGGCATCGCTTCCGCGGCATCGCGCACGCTCACATTTCCCAGCTGAAGGTGGAGTTGATGCGCTCGCCTTTCACCGTGAGCGTGGACTTGTCCGCTAGCACGACCAGCGTAAATGGCGGCACTCGCTTGTGGCGACCTGCGTAAACACGGCAAAACCGACGCTAATCATCTTCCAAGACGACGTCGATATCATCAAAGTTGTCTGGTGCAGAAAGATTGGCGTGGAGTCTGTCACGCACTTCAGCTCAGCGAACATCGCCCGTCATCCACGTCTTATCGCGCTTGGGGATTCCAATGAAACGTCTCGCTGCAGCTTGTTGCCTTATCGTCGGTCTTGTCACTCAGAGCACTCATGCATTTGCCGCCGAGCCAATCACCGGTAAATGGTTCACCGATAATCAGCAAGCCTTGGTGGAGATTCAGTCCTGCGGCGCGTCGTTATGCGGAAAAATCGTCAAGGTGCTGCGAAGCAAGCCCGGTAGCGCAAAGACCGACGTATTCAATCCGGATCCGGGAAAACACAACACTCCGATGGAAGGCACCGTGATCCTCAGCGAGCTGGTGGATGCGGGGGATCTGTGGAAAGGCAAGATCTACAACCCGGAGTCCGGCAAGACCTATAACGCCAAGATCAGGCGGGATACCGATGGTTCATTGAAAGTGGAGGGGTGCGTGGCCTTCATCTGCCAAGGTCCGACCTGGCAGCCAGCCAACTGATCGCCTTGCAAAAGCAGACGCGTTCCAGCGACGTCACTAGCTGGCCGCCATCACGGGCGGCCATCTAAAATCGTTACGTATTTAGTCGCCCCTGAAAAACCCCAACCACCCAACGACCGCAAGGCCTTGATGTCTGCACCGGCGTGCCAAAACTACCGGTGTTCGCTACGCTGAAGGCTGGTTTCTTGCAATTTTCAGTCATGCGTACACGCCGTCCTGCTGCCGAGACAGACCCGCCGACGAGTTGTTTCGTTCGCGGCTGGAGAACCAGATCGATCTGCGTCATCCGCTGGCGCGGCTGAGCCAACGGATGCCGTGGACGGCGTTGGAGCAAGCACTTTCATCGCGCTTGCCGGCCACCCAGGCCGGTGGCGGTCGGCCGGCATTGCCGGTTTGCTCTACCTCAAACACGCCTACGACCTGTCCGATGAAGCGGTGTGCGAGCGCTGGCTGGAGAATCCGTACTGGCAGTTCTTCACCGGTGAGGTCGTGTTCCAGACGCGCTTGCCGTGCGATGCCAGCTCGCTGACGCGCTGGCGGCAGCGCCTGGGTGAGGCCGGGATGGAAGAGCTGCTGGCGCACACCATCAACGCCGCACATGCCATGCAGGCGGTGGACGCACGCGAGTTGTCGCGGGTGATCGTGGACACCACGGTGCAAGAGAAGGCGATCGCCTATCCGACCGACAGCCGTTTGCTGGAGGTGGCACGCAAGAAGCTGGTTTTAGTGGCCAAGCGGCACGGCATCGGATTGCGGCAGAGCTACGCGCGGCAAGGCCCGGCCCTGAGCCGCAAGGCAGGTCGGTATGCGCATGCGCGCCAGTTCAAGCGGATGCGGCGCATCTTGCGACGTCAACGCACAGTGCTGGGACGGCTCATGCGCGACATCCAACGCAAACTCGATCAGGTAAACACCGGCGTGCGCGAGCGCATCGCTGTCTGGCTGGAACGTGCGCAACGGCTGTACACGCAGCGTCCGAAGGACAAACAAAAACTGTACGCATTGCATGCCTCGGAAGTGGAATGCATTGGCAAGGGCAAGGCGCGTCAAGCGTACGAATTCGGCGTCAAGGTCGGCATTGCGGTCACCGCCTGCAAGGGATTGGTCGTGGGTGCGCGCAGCTTCCCGGGCAACCCGTACGACGGCGATACCTTGGCCGAGCAGCTGGAGCAGACACGCGGGTTGCTGCAGGATGTGAGCGTAGAACCGACGGTGGCGATCGTGGACCTGGGCGATCGCGGGCGCGAAGTCGATGGCGTGCAGGTCCTGCATCGCGGCAAGGCCAAGACCGCGACGGCAATGGCGCTGGATCAAGCGACGGCAGGCGGTGGAGCCGGTGATCGGACATCTGAAAGACGACTGCCGGTTGCGTCGCTGCAGGCTGAAAGGTGCCCAAGGCGATGCGCTGCACGTGCTCGGCTGCGCGGCCGGCTACAACCTGCGCTGGCTGCTGCGCTGGATCGCGTTTTTGCGTGCCTGGATGCGGGCGATGGGATGGTCATCCTTGAGTGCCGTGCCGCTGTCACCGACGGCACTTGGCGCTTGAAAGGGATTTTTCAGGGACGACTACCTATGTCCCGTTTGCACACTTCTGCGTTGCGGCACATCGAAACGTCAACCGCCGTAGCAGAACCGAGCACGACCACTGGCGAGCGCAAACCGGTTCCCGCAGGCTTCGCTGCTGGCGCCACGACGGGTCAAGAGCGGCAAGCAGCCACTTTCATGCAGTACACCAGGGACATCTGATGAACCTCTCTCTTTGCACCATCGTGGCGATCGCCATTGCCGCCTGCGTGCCGCCGTGCACGGCCGTGGCCGCCGACTGGTACGTCGCACCCACCGGCAACGACGGCAATCCCGGCACCCGCGCCGCCCCCTTTGCCAGCGTGATGGCTGCGCAGGCCGCCGCGTCCAGTGGCGATACCGTTTACCTGCGCAGCGGCACCTATCGCCTGACCAACGCCAACATCAGCGTGGTGCGGCAGCCCTACGCCGTGGTCAACGAGATCACCAAGCCCGGCATCGCCTATGTCAACGTCGCCAACGAGCGGCCGGTGTTCGACTTCTCTGCGGTGACGCCCACCGGCCTGCGCGTGGCCGCATTCCGGGTGGCCAGCAACAACTGCGTCTTTCGCGGATTCGAGGTGGTGGGTGTGCGGATCACCATTGCAGACCGCCTGACCCAGTCCGAAGCATTCCGCGTTGACCGCGGCAACGGCAACCTGTTCGAGAATCTGGCGATCCACGACGGCCAGGCGATCGGCTGGTACCTGGTTTCGGGCAGCGACAACCGGGTACACAACGTCGATGCCTATAACAACCGTGGACTAAATGCCTTCTCCGATGGAAATATCGACGGTTTCGGCGTGCACCCGACGCTTGCGGGAAGCACCGGAAACCTCATCGAAGGCAGCCGCGCATGGTTCAACAGCGACGATGGCTTCGACCTGATCAATGCCGCTGCCGCAGTCACCCTGCAACGCAACTGGTCGTTCTACAACGGGTACGACAGCGCATTCACCCCGCTGGGCAATGGCGCAGGCTTCAAGGCAGGTGGCTACGGGCGCAACGGAAGCGATTATCCCAAGCCGGTGCCGCGCCATATCGTGCGGTTCAATCTGGCAGTGGGCAATCGATCCAATGGCCTCTACGCCAATCACCACATCGGTGGGCAGGAGTGGATCAGCAACACATCGATCAAGAACGGCCGCGCCAACTACGACATGCAATCCACCTTGAGCGACAACCTCACCGACGTGCCTGGATACGACCACCATCTGGCCAATAACCTGGGATTCGGAACGCGCATCGAAATGATCAACCTGGGGTCTGCGAGCGAGAACGATATCGGCCGCAATTCGTTCAATCTTCCCCTTGTCGTCAGTGCAGGCGATTTCGTCAGCCTGGACGAGCGCCAGCTCATGCGTCCGCGCCAGGCCAACGGCGACCTACCCATCATCACCTTCGCCACCCTGGCCCCGGGCAGCGCGTTGATCGACGCCGGCGCCGATACCGGTGAGGCCTTCAACGGACGTGCACCGGACCTGGGGGCATTCGAGGCGCCTTGATCCGGACGATGGCGCCAGCCGCCTGGCCGGCGGTTAGCGCCATCGTGCCCGGCAGGATTAAGGGTCGGCAGGGATTCGTGTAAAAGACCTTTACTGACAGCGAGTTAGCTCACTTTCAGGGGATGTAAGCCGGTGAACCGCCCCCGGCTTCCGGCACTCCACATGCCGTCTGGTTCGATGCCCCCAGCTCCAGCGCCCGCGCTGCCACGCCTGACCGAGCTGGCCCGCGTGCATGCTGGACCGCGACCTGCCCGCTTGGCGGTTTAGCACTGGTCTCGCGCCATCTTATGAATGTGATCGAGGACGAAGTAATACGTTGGCCTAGAAGCAACACTTCTCCAATACGGCTATTACTTCCGGTTCGGTGCGTCGCAAAAATTACTAAAAATTTACAGTGATTTAACTATCAAGCCAGAAGAAATAACGTGAGAAAATTTAAATCGAAATGCATGCTTGGCACATGCATCGTTGGAAGCATCTTTAGCGCGGGTGCAGCGGCGCAGGTCGCTGCAATAAACAATACTGGCCGTGCCGAGGCTATGTCTGCATGGGAAACTACGCTCAAGCACGAGGCTCCGGTTATGGAGGGCTGCTTTAGCTCGACGTTTCCGGACATGGGGTGGCAGGCGGTACGCTGTGGCGCACCGCCGAAGTTGGTCATGAAGCCACAACACCTTACCAGCGGCAACGTTCGTACCGACACCGACAACCGCGTGCTCATCACCGGCAATGGCTATGACTACGCTGCACGCACGGGCATGCTCACCCATTCAGCCGTCGGCTCGTTCCCGAGCGTAAGCGGCGTGACCACTGGGGTAGTTCAATACTCGCTGCAAATCAATACCGACAACGACAGCAACCCCGCCGCTTGCGCGCAGTTCGGTTTTTCTTCATGCAAGACCTGGCAACAGTACGTCTACTCCAGCGACGCCGACGAAGACTCAAGTAATGGCTTTGACCCGGTCATCTTCATTGAAAGCTGGGTATATGCGAACAGTACCTCGGAATACGAGGCGGCGGGTTGCCCGTCCGGCTGGGATGCTTACGCAGGCAACGCTTGCGTGATTAACAGCGAAGCGGTGCGAGTACCTCTGGTGCCAGTTTCGGGCATCGCTGGTGTCAAGCTGACAGGTTCTGCGACCTCGGGGGGCGTGGATACCGTGTCGTTCTCGGTGAACGGAAGGGCCTACAGCGTGAGTCAGCGCGCCTCTACGGTGGATATCAATAAGATCTGGCGCCTGACCGAATTCAACATCTTCGGCAACGGCGCCAGAACTCAGACGGTGTCGTTTAATCGCGGCTCGCACGTCACGGTAAACGTAGCCGTAAACGATGGTACGACAAATGCCCCGACTTGCCTGGGCAATGCCGGCAAGACATTCGAGCAGAACAACCTGACGCGTGGTAGTTGCACCACCTTTGGTGGCGCTTCGCCCGGCATTAGCTTTCCTCAAAGCAACTGACTATTTGCGTCTGGGGAGGTTTCGTCCTTCCCAGACGTTACTTGTTCGCCAACCGGGCGCACTGGCCGCAGCTGCTCCAAGAGCTGTTCCAGCGTGCTCAGACGTACCGTGGCCCGTGAGGTGTCCGCCTCGGCGTGTTCCCGGCGCTGGCGCTCTTCGACCAGCTCGGTCCGTGCCGCAGCCAGTTCGGCGCGCACGCCTTCCAGCGCGTGGGCATCTTGGGTCCAGCGTGCCTGCAGGGCTTGGTGCTCGGCGGCCGTCAGGCGCAGCGCGTCGTGCTCGTGTTGCTGGGCATCCGCCCGCTGGCGTGCCTGCACCAGTTCACACTCCAGGCGGGTCTGGCGTTCCAGCCACTGGCCGTTCTCCCGGTTGAGCTGCATCAGGTCGTGGTTCTTGGCGGTCAAGGCCTCGTTGAGGGTCGGCAGGGGTTCGTGTAAAAAACAGCTAAAAGTGAGCTAACTCGCTGTCAGTAAAGAATTTTTCACGAATCCCTGCCTGCTCTCGTGATCGGCCATCGGAAAGACGATTGTCGTCTGCGTAGCTGCCGGCTCATTCATGTCCTGGCTGCGCCGCCGGCTACAATTGGCGATTGTCGCGACTAGGCCAGATTGCAAAGCGCTCTCGCTGCGACGTCCCCCCCGTCCTGAGTAGCTGCCGGGTTTAGAGTCCGGGGTTGATGATATCGGTGTTGGCCAGCTGTTGGGCATACGCGGATGGCGTCATGCCGCCAATTGCTTTCTTGGGTCGGTCCTCGTTGTATTCGCGTCGCCAGCGTTCGATCTCGGTGCGCGTATGCAGCAGTGTCGGAAACCAGTGTTCGTTGAGGCATTCGTCGCGTAACCGGCCATTGAACGATTCAACGTAGGCGTTCTGATTCGGCTTGCCGGGCTGGATCAGCCGTAACTGCACGCCACGTGCATGCGCCCAGGCCACCATCGCCTTGCCGCAAAACTCCTTTTGCCTTTATCGGTGCGGATCACCTGCGGCAAGCCGCGGCTGATGGCCAGCCGATCCAGCACACGCGTCACGCCATGGCCGAAAATCGCACGCTCCGTAAGCTCCCCAGCCTGACAGACACCGCATAAGTAGTCGCCCCTGAAAAACCCCAACCACCCAACGACCGCAAGGCCTTGATGTCTGCACCGGCGTGCCAAAACTACCAGTGTTCGCTACGCTGAAGGCTGGTTTCTGGCAATTTGCGCCCATGCGTACACGCCGTCCTGCTGCCGAAGACAGACCCGCCGACGAGTTGTTTCGTTCGCGGCTGGAGAACCAGATCGATCTGCGTCATCCGCTGGCGCGGCTGAGCCAACGGATGCCGTGGACGGCGTTGGAGCAAGCACTTTCATCGCGCTTGCCGGCCACCCAGGCCGGTGGCGGTCGGCCGGCATTGCCGGTGCGGCTGATTGCCGGTTTGCTCTACCTCAAACACGCCTACGACCTGTCCGATGAAGCGGTGTGCGAGCGCTGGCTGGAGAATCCGTACTGGCAGTTCTTCACTGGCGAGGTCGTGTTCCAGACGCGCTTGCCGTGCGATGCCAGCTCGCTGACGCGCTGGCGGCAGCGCCTGGGTGAGGCCGGGATGGAAGAGCTGCTGGCGCACACCATCAACGCCGCGCATGCGATGCAGGCGGTGGACGCACGCGAGTTGTCGCGGGTGATCGTGGACACCACGGTGCAAGAGAAGGCGATCGCCTATCCGACCGACAGCCGTTTGCTGGAGGTGGCACGCAAGAAGCTGGTGTTACTGGCCAAGCGGCACGGCATCGGATTGCGGCAGAGCTACGCGCGGCAAGGCCCGGCCCTGAGCCGCAAGGCAGGTCGGTATGCGCATGCGCGCCAGTTCAAGCGGATGCGGCGCGTGCTGCGACGTCAACGCACAGTGCTGGGACGGCTCGTGCGCGACATCCAACGCAAACTCGATCAGGTAAACACCGGCGTGCGCGAGCGCATCGCTGTCTGGCTGGAACGTGCGCAACGGCTGTACACGCAGCGTCCGAAGGACAAACAAAAACTCTACGCATTGCATGCCCCGGAAGTGGAATGCATCGGCAAGGGCAAGGCGCGTCAAGCGTACGAATTCGGCGTCAAGGTCGGCATTGCGGTCACCGCCTGCAAGGGATTGGTCGTGGGTGCGCGCAGCTTCCCGGGCAACCCGTACGACGGCGATACCTTGGCCGAGCAGCTGGAGCAGACACGCGGGTTGCTGCAGGATGTGAGCGTAGAACCGACGGTGGCGATCGTGGACCTGGGCGATCGCGGGCGCGAAGTCGATGGCGTGCAGGTCCTGCATCGCGGCAAGGCCAAGACGCTGACGCGACGGCAATGGCGCTGGATCAAGCGACGGCAGGCGGTGGAGCCGGTGATCGGACATCTGAAAGACGACTGCCGGTTGCGTCGCTGCAGGCTGAAAGGTGCCCAAGGCGATGCGCTGCACGTGCTCGGCTGCGCCGCCGGCTACAACCTGCGCTGGCTGCTGCGCTGGATCGCGTTTTTGCGTGCCTGGATGCGGGCGATGGGATGGTCATCCTTGAGCACCGTGCCGCCGTCACCGACGGCACTTGGCACTTGAAGGGGATTTTTCAGGGACGACTAGCCAGTGCAGACGCGTACTTGAAGTCACGTGCCCATGCGCATTGCGCATCACGCGGTAACGGTGGTGTGCCGTCGAGCGCACCATCCCATGCATCGAGCTTGTGCGCCATCTCGCGCACGATCACGTTGAAGCCTGCATGCGGGTCGGCCAGATCGGCCTGCACATCGGCCTAGCTGACAATCAGCGGACCTTGCTCCCAGGCATCGCCGATCAACGTGTCGTCCCATGCATGCATGACGCCGGCCGCGTCCATATGGGGGCGCTGCACGCCGAAGGCATCCGGATACACGAACCGCGCCAGCCGGGCGCACCGATTTTCAGCAGCGGCAAGCAGCAGGTGGCAGCCAACAGTACGCGATCGTGCGGAGGCAGCGGCAACCCATCGACTGGCGAAATGGTTTTTTTTTCCTGCAGGAGCTGCGTCGCCAATGCGCGCAGACGTTGCTGGCGGAGCGGATCAAGTGCAGCGACCCAGACGCAACCGGTGCACACCGGTTGCCACAACGCGTCAGGAATCTGGAGCGGCGGCCGGCGCAGCCAGCGCCTCAACTACTGGATCAGCGGAACATGCCCGGCAGAAAGCTGTGCCAGTGCGGCATCATGCGCATACGCGGAAACAACGAATCGCTCTCGCTGCCACCGCCGCCAGTGGACGGGGCGGGCTTGTGCGCGCTGTTGCGCGCTGTTGCCGCCTCGGGGGCCGGCGCCCTGCTGCGTGCCGCCGAGTTGGTTCTGACGCAACTCTCATGATTGCCATTGGCCAGCTGGCCCGATGCCAGTGCGGCAAACGGAGCCAACAACAGGAGCAGGCAAACCGTGATTCGGCGCATCGTCCATATCCAGGCAAGCGGCGTGAGCTGTCGATCATAACGTGCTTTTCATCCCCTCACGCAAGCCCGCGCTGGGCGCCCGGAGAGGCTTGGCGCATACTTTCACGGATCGATTTGGGGACCTTGCCGTGGATGACCGCGCATTGCTGGCCAAACTTGCGAGCGGCCGGTTATCCGGCGATGCGCTGGCGCGCGATGCCGGATTGACCCGCGCCGCAGTGTGGAAGCGTATTCAGAATTTGCGTGCTGCCGGTGTCGACATCGAAGGGCGGGCAGGGGGCGGTTATCGATTGGCCGCGCCGCTGGACCTGCTGGATACTGCACGGATTCGCGCCGGCATGGCCACCGATGCTGCGACTGGTCTGGCCGCACTGGACGTGGCCTGGACGCTGAAATCCACCAACTCCACCTTGTTGGATCGCCCGGCGCCCGAGCAGGGCGTGGCGGTGCTGTTGGCCGAGCGCCAGACCGGAGGGCGCGGTCGACGTGGCCGCCAATGGACTTCGCCGCTGGGCGCACACATCTATCTGTCGGCATCGCGGCGTTTCAGCGGCGGGCTGAGCCAGTTGGCCGGCCTCAGCCTGGCGATGGGGGTGGCGGTGGCCGAAGCTTTGCGTGGCTGCGGGTTCGCCGATGTGGGGCTGAAATGGCCCAACGACCTGCTGGCGCGCGAGCGCAAGCTGGGCGGGCTGTTGATCGAAGGCGGCGGCGAGATGGCCGGCAATGCCCGCGCTGTGATTGGGCTGGGCTTGAACGTGCACATGCCGGCTGCGGTGGCCGCCACCATCGACCAGCCGTGGGTGGATCTGGATACGTTGGCCGGCAGCGCGGTGTCGCGCGATGTCGTTGTAGCTGCTGTGTTGTCCGCGATGTTGCCGGCGTTGGACTTGTTCCAAGCGCAGGGGCTGGCGCCATTTCTGAGCCGCTACGCGGCACTGGATGTGTTGAGTGGCCGTGCAGTGCAGGTTGAAGAGGCCGGCATCCGGTATCACGGGATTGCGCTCGGCTTGGCTGCCGACGGCGCGTTGCGTGTGCAACTGGGCGAAACGGTGCGCTTGTTCCACTCCGGAGAAGTGAGCGTGAGACCTACATGAGCGAGTGGCTGTTCGACCTGGGCAATTCGCGGTTCAAGTACGCGCCGTTGCACGGCAACCGTGCCGGCGATGCGCAGGCGTGGGCGCACGGCGCCGAAGTCATGGATGCGTCCGCGTTGTCGGCGCTACCGTCCGGGCGCATCGCGCATGTGGCCAGCGTGGCGGCTCCTGCACTGACCGAGTGCATGATCGGCTGCCTGCATCAGCGCTTCGAGCAAGTGCGCATCGTGCGTACCGCGACCGAATGCGCCGGTATCCGGATTGCGTATGCAGATCCGAGCGGTTTTGGTGTGGATCGCTTTCTGGCGCTGCTCGGCGCGCGCGGCGACGCACCAGTGCTGGTGGCCGGCGTGGGCACCGCGCTGACCATCGATGTGCTCGGCGCCGACGGCCAACATCACGGCGGCCGCATCGCCGCCTCGCCGACCACGATGCGCGAGGCATTGCATGCGCGTGCGATGCAATTGCCGGCCAGCGGCGGCGACTATGTCGAACTGGCCAACGACACGGTCGATGCGTTGACCTCCGGCTGCGATGGCGCGGCAGTTGCGCTGATCGAGCGCAGCCTGCAGCACGCGCAGCGCAGCCTGGGAGTGCCGGTGCGCTTGCTGGTGCACGGCGGCGGTGCGCCACCGTTGCTGCCGTTGTTGCCCGATGCCATGTTCCGCGCCGCACTGGTGCTGGATGGACTGGCGACCTGGGCGACGTCTTCGTCCTCCTCGTAGAATCGGCGCATGTACGTACGCGCGCTCATCGTTGTTCTGATCATCCTCAATGCCGGAGTGGCGTTGTGGTGGGCGTTGCAGTCATCACCGGCAGCGCAGGTGGCCCCTGCACAGCCGCCCGGTGTAGCGCGGCTGGAGTTGTTGCCGAATGCGGCGACGGAACTGGCGACGGAACTGGCGGGGGCGGATGTGACCACGGCTTCGACTCCGGGTGCTACGCCTGCGGCAACACCAGCCGCGCAGGCATCAGTACCAGTCGCTAGCGCAGCAGTGGTAACCACGCCGACCGTTACATCGACAACTGCAGCGGGCGAAGCGTCGCGCGCTGCGGCAGAGATTCCAGCGACAACCAAGGTTGCCGAGAAACCTGCCGATGTCGCTGCAGCCGCTACTGTCCCAAGATCGCCATCCATCACGCCGGTGCCCGTGCCCGCTACGGAGCGCTGCGCCAGCCTGGGGCCGTATGCGGCACGCAGCGATGCCGATGCTGCGCTTGCACGCATTCGTGGTCAGGCCAGTCGTATCAGCGTGCGCGAGGACAGGGACGTCGGGGTCAATACGTTCCGGGTGATGCTGCCGAACGTGGGCGATCGTGCGGCAGCACAGGCCTGGGTCAAGCGCATTGCCGCGGCCGGTATGGGCGATTACTACGTGATCGCGCAAGGCGAGGACAACACCGTCGCGCTGGGCCAGTACCAGAGTCGCGAGCGCGCCGAGCGACGCCAAGCCAGTCTGGTCAGCGCAAGTTTTCCGGCGCAATTGGTGCCCAGCGGCACCGGCCTGTCGCGCTGGTGGATCGATGTGCGTAGTGCTGTGGCGACCACTGCGTTGCAGGGCGCGGCGGGTGCAGCGCGGCAACGATCGCTAGATTGCTCCGCGCTGCGCTAGAATGCGCACCGGCGCCCAGCGCGCCTGCCTTTGCCGGCATAGCTCAGTTGGTAGAGCAACCGCCTTGTAACTCGGACGCGGTTGTTGTGGTGATAGGGCGAAAGGCTAAGCGCGGCAGGGCTTTAGGTTTGCCAGCGAGTAGACTGCGGGACAAGCCGGACACGGTTTGAGCAAGAGAAGTACGACATCGCCGCTTTAGCTCAGTCGGTAGAGCAACTGATTTGTAATCAGTAGGTCGTCCGTTCGATTCGGACAAGCGGCACCATCTCTCGTAGTCAGCGCCGCTTTGCGCACGTGTAAAGGGGGATCTGGGCGAGGTAGAGCGCCAGCGACACCAGCAAGGAAATGGACGGTGATTTCATCGCTGCTGGGCTTACTTGTTATTCGGTCGCACGATCATCCAGAACGTCGCGGCTGTGATGGCACCAAAGAACGCACAAATAGCTGCGATAGCGATTGACGAGGCTGTCACTGGCCCACTGGCGGCACCTTGTAGCATCGGAAATAAGAAGTAGGCGATGGCCGCGCCCGTAATCGTGCCGGCTATGAGGTATGGCCATACGCTTGTCCAGCCTTTGCTCTGAAATAGCAGGTGCATGGGTAGGCCGATAACGAGCATTGCGGGATACGCAATCATCGCAATCAGTTTCAGTGCCCATATCCCTTCGCTGGGATTTCCGAGTATAGACAAGGTCAGCATGAGCAACGCTGGTACCAAGGGCGCCAGTGCTAACCCAAGCACTAGCCGCTTGGGTTAGTTGTTGCAGACACTATCCCTCCCCGAAGCGCAGCCAGTGGGATTGGGTGTTCCTTGCTTCTGTTCGGTCCAGACACCGTTGATGGGTGGCAGTCCAGCTTCCAGGTGCCTGCAGCTTGGACGTGCCTTCGCCCCAGTTCTGGATGGTGGAGTTTCCGCTAGCATCCACGGTTGGCTGACGTACCACGATGCCGGATTCAAGCGGGTGCCCGGGGAGCGTGACATTCACGACAACCGGCTGGCCGTTGAGTTGGTTCGTCAAACTGAAAGACGTTACGGGACTGATGGCTGCCGGACTGATACCGCCAATTACTGGGGTAGCGTCATTGAACGTGCCCTGCGGTGTCGCAGGTGAAGAAAAACCGCGGGTCGGGTTGTTTTTCACATAAGCCTGGTTTTGTTCGAGGGTCTTTCCAGGTGTGTTCGCTGGAACACTATACGCATGGTAGTTCGGAGACTTCGTGGTGAGACGCCCAGGGTTCCGTAGACCCTCAAGACCCTCGTTGCGCGTAGCGCCGTTCAAACTCTACAGGGGACAGGTCGCCAGTTGAATCGTGGCGGCGGTTGGGGTTGTAGAACATCTCGATGTAGTCGAATACCTCGGCGCGAGCGGCGTCCTTGGTGGAATAGGTCCGCCGCCTGATCCGCTCGCGTTTGAGCAGTCCGAAGAAGCTCTCCACGGGTGCGTTGTCGTGGCAGTTGCCACGCCGACTCATGCTGCACACCACGCTATGGGACGCCAGGAAACTGCGCCAGTCATCGCTGGTGTAGACAGACCCTTGGTCCGAATGAACCAAGCAACCAGCGTTGGGTTTGCGCCGCCACACCGCAGACAACAAGGCCTGCACGACCAACTCGGTGTCGGCCCGATCGCGCATCGCCCAGCCGACGACCTGCCGGGAAAACAGATCGATCACAACAGCCAGGTACATCCAGCCTTCATGCGTGCGGATGAAGGTGAAATCGCTCGCCCAGGCCGTGTCCGGCTCAGTCACGTCGAACTGTCGGTCAAGCAGGTTGGCCGCCGCCTTGCACTGCATTCCTCCATGGAAGCGCGGTTTGCGACCATAGCCCACCTGGGCACGCAGTCCCTCGGTGCGCATCAGCCGATGCACCCGATGGCGACTGCAACGCTCACCCAGATCGCGCAGATCCCTGGTGATCTTGCGATGCCCATAGACACTGCCGCTGGCCAGCCAGTGGTGCTTGATCAGTCCAAGCAAGCGCTCATCTTCCTTGGCGCGCTCACTGTTGGGCGAGCACAACCAGGCGTAATAGCCCGACCGGTTGACCCGCAATACCCGGCACATCGCACACACCCTGAATTCCCCACAGTGGGCTTGCATGAAGGCGTACTTTGCCCTTACCCCTTGGCAAAGTACGCGGCGGCCTTTTTTAGGATGTCGCGCTCCTCGGTCACTCGACGCAACTCTGCCTTCAGCCGCCGAACCTCGGCGCTCTGGTCCACCTCGGCGCGCTGCACCACGCCAGGCTTGCCGAACTTGCGCAGCCAGGCGTAGAGGCTGTGCGTGGTGACACCCAGTCGCTCCGCGACTTCTGCCACCTTGAAACCACGATCGGTCACTTGCCGGACCGCCCCAATCTTGAATTCATCCGTATACCGCTTGCTGCTCATAGACACCTCCGAATTGACCATTTTCCATGGCCTTGAGATGTCTAGGAAACCCTGGGCGTATCAGTAGCCGCTGTCGCCAAACACACTGTCTTCTTTGCCGTGCAGCAATGCGTGGGTCACCGTGACATCAGCCACATTGGCAGCCGTACAACGGACGTGGTGCACCAGCCCGGAAAACTCATCCACGCCGATGGGTGCCTTCATCCCGAAATACCACTGATTGCCTTTCTTGGTCTGATGCATTTCAGGGTCGCGCGCGCGGTCGGTGTTCTTGGTCGAACTGGGCGCAGCGATCAGGGTTGCATCGACGATCGTGCCGGACCGCAGGCTCTGACCCTTGCGCACCAGATCCGCGTTGACGGCCTCCAGCATCCGCGCTGCAAGGCCATGGGTTTCCAGCAAGCGGCGAAAGTTGAGAATCGTGGTCTCGTCGGGAACATTGTCCAAACCACCGAGCCGGGCAAAACGGCGCAAGGTCGGGATCTGGTGCAACGCTTCTTCCATCGCCGGATCGCTCAACGCATACCACTGCCGCAGCAAATGAATCCGCAACATCGTCGCCAGTGCGTACGGCTGTCGACCAGGCCGCCCCGACACCGGATAGTGCGGCGCGATCAGTCCGAGCAAATGCCTCCACGGAACCACCTGCTCCATCTCGGCCAGGAAGATCTCGCGGCGAGTCTGCTTGCGCTTGCCCAAACCTTCAGCGTCACCGAACGTCAGTTGCATGGATGACTCCTCAACGTAGGTGTGTAGTGTCGCGCATTTGAAGTGCGTTGTTCAGAGGTTCCCTAATGCTAATGCCAATGCGCCACTTGTCAGGATCTTATGCATCACGAACCCCCTTGGCTCTGTACTTTCATGTTATTGAAGTGTTGCAGGTAGCGTTGCTTTTCCGCCGGTCCCCACTGGCGCCAACCTAATGCCTCTGCCCTTTCGTACCAAGCGTGATTTTGTCTACTGTAATCCAGATACTCGGCGCGTAGCTCCATCGGTATCTGTTCGGCCTGCGGATACTTGGCCTTGAAGCGCTCTTCGATGAGCAGGTAATAGGCATCCCCGCGGGCTGTCATTGCGTTGACATCCTTGGGATTGGCCTTGAGGATCAAATCGGTGGCCGCCAATATCCGTTCGGCCTGCTTCTGCTCGCGGTAGTACGGCAATAGGGACGCAGAGGCGAACAGGGACACGGTTTCCCGTTGCGTGAAGGGGCGCAGGAACGTGTCGTTGCGTGTTGCCTCGGACGGTATGTTCATGGCCTGTTCGTAGCCACCGTCCGGATGGAACAAACCGCTGGTAGCCTCGAAGTTCGTCCACTGACCTTGCTCTTCGTCACCGTGCTTGACGATTAAATGATACGGCGCAGTGGTGATGGTCAACGGTAAGCCCAGCCGCTGGCCGATGATCAGGAATGCAATGGGCATGATGACGCACTGGCCTTTACGGGTGACGAAGTAGTCGCACCTGAAAAACCCCAACCACCCAACGACCGCAAGGCCTTGATGTCTGCACCGGCGTGCCAAAACTACCGGTGTTCGCTACGCTGAAGGCTGGTTTCTTGCAATTTCCGCCCATGCGTACACGCCGTCCTGCTGCCGAGACAGACCCGCCGATGAGTTGTTTCGTTCGCGGCTGGAGAACCAGATCGATCTGCGTCATCCGCTGGCGCGGCTGAGCCAACAGATGCCGTGGGCGGCGTTGGAGCAAGCACTTTCATCGCGCTTGCCGGCCACCCAGGCCGGTGGCGGTCGGCCGGCATTGCCGGTGCGGCTGATTGCCGGTTTGCTCTACCTCAAACAGGCCTACGACCTGTCCGATGAAGCGGTGTGCGAGCGCTGGCTGGAGAATCCGTACTGGCAGTTCTTCACCGGCGAGGTCGTGTTCCAGACGCGTTTGCCGTGCGATGCCAGCTCGCTGACGCGCTGGCGGCAGCGCCTGGGTGAGGCCGGGATGGAAGAGCTGCTGGCGCACACCATCAACGCCGCGCATGCGATGCAGGCGGTGGACGCACGCGAGTTGTCGCGGGTGATCGTAGACACCGCGGTGCAGGAAAAGGCGATCGCCTATCCGACCGACAGCCGTTTGCTGGAGGTGGCACGCAAGAAGCTGGTGTTACTGGCCAAGCGGCACGGCATCGGATTGCGGCAGAGCTACGCGCGGCAAGGCCCGGCCCTGAGCCGCAAGGCAGGTCGGTATGCGCATGCGTGCCAGTTCAAGCGGATGCGGCGCGTCCTGCGACGTCAACGCACAGTGCTGGGACGGCTCGTGCGCGACATCCAACGCAAACTCGATCAGGTAAACACCGGCGTGCGCGAGCGCATCGCTGTCTGGCTGGAACGTGCGCAACGGCTGTACACGCAGCGTCCGAAGGACAAACAAAAACTCTACGCATTGCATGCCCCGGAAGTGGAATGCATCGGCAAGGGCAAGGCGCGTCAAGCGTACGAATTCGGCGTCAAGGTCGGCATTGCGGTCACCGCCTGCAAGGGATTGGTCGTGGGTGCGCGCAGCTTCCCGGGCAACCCGTACGACGGCGATACCTTGGCCGAGCAGCTGGAGCAGACACGCGGGTTGCTGCAGGATGTGAGCGTAGAACCGACGGTGGCGATCGTGGACCTGGGCTATCGCGGGCGCGAAGTCGATGGCGTGCAGGTCCCTGCATCGCGGCAAGGCCAAGACGCTGACGCGACGGCAATGGCGCTGGATCAAGCGACGGCAGGCGGTGGAGCCGGTGATCGGACATCTGAAAGACGACTGCAGGTTGCGTCGCTGCAGGCTGAAAGGTGCCCAAGGCGATGCGCTGCACGTGCTCGGCTGCGCGGCCGGCTACAACCTGCGTTGGCTGCTGCGCTGGATCGCGTTTTTGCGGGCCTGGATACGGGCGATGGGATGGTCATCCTTGAGTGCCGTGCCGCTGTCACCGACGGCACTTGGCGCTTGAAGGGGATTTTTCAGGGACGACTAACAAGTGGCGATTGCACGCGCGATCGTGTCCGACCCTACTTTTTTGATCTGCGATCAACCCACCGGCGATCTGGACTGCCACAACGCCGAAGAAATCCTGCGCCTGCTGCTGCAGCTCAATCGCGCGCACGGCAAAACCATCGTCGTGGTCACCCACGACCCGAAGCTACCGAGTACGCCACACACACCATCCATCTGGACAAGGGCGAGCTGGCTGACGCGCCGCTCGCGCTTTGAAGCAGTGACGCCATGAAGTATCTCTCACTGGTATAGGCGCAGTTGTTCCGCAGCAAGACGCGCTCTACTGACGCTGCTATCGGTGGTGGTGGCGTTCTTGCTGTTCTGCATGCGCGATTCGTTGCGCGTGGCATTCACCTCTGGCAGCAACATCAGCGTTGTGGCCAAACTGGTGGTGGCATCGCGCTTGTCGAGCAACCAATTGCTGCAGGTCAGCCTGGAATCGCAGATCTGCAGCGTGTCCGGCATCGCCGCCGACGCCGATGGCCGCCCGATGCTGTCGCCGGAACTCTCGCAGATGGTCAACCGCTTTCACGTCCGATGGCGCACCGACGTCAACGCGCAGCTGCGTGGCGTGGGCGAACAGGCATGGACGGTGCACGAAAAGGTCAAGATCGTGCAGAGCCGCCGACCCGCGGATCAAACTAAATGTGGAAACTACCCGCGCGTATTCAAGGTGTCGCCGGAGCTGGCTGAAATGGGCGCTGGGCATTGGCACGGTCGGCAGGCTGTTCCCGGCGTTGCGGGCGGCGCGGTTGCCGATTACCACGGCGTTGCGCGAGATCTAGGTGGGCCGCCGGCCCACCGGGATGCGTGCGTCGGGATTGGGGATTCCTTACAGCCAGAGCTCACCCGACGCGCGCTGCGGCTGAACGCATGAGGCGCTGTCATCGTTTTGTCACTGTAGTGCGGTAGCTGCATGAATTGGGCAGGTCGTAGAGTGCTGGGCCGTTTGATCCATCGATGTGTCGCCATGACGCGTTTGTTGTTGCTGGCCTGCGCCTGCCTGTGGCTTGCCGGCTGTTCTTCGCCCTCGACCTCGCTCAGCGAGCGTCTGGTTGCGCCCGGTGGGGTGTCGCCGTTGCCGGACGAAAAGCGCATTGCCGCCACCATCGCCACGGTGCCCAACCGCAGCGGGCACGTGGTAACGCGCGATCAGGTGCCGATCTTCTGGCGTGCGATCGATCCCGGCCAGTACGCCATGCGCTATCGCTATCTCGGCCAACCCAACGATCCGGCACATGCGCTGGATGTGGACTTGAGCTTCAAGGTGCCCACCGTCGCGGCGTTGGCGCCGCGCGGCACCGTGGTGCTATTGCACGGCTGGATGATGGACGGCGACTCGCTGCTGCCGTGGTCGCTGCAGCTGGCGCAGGCTGGCTACCGGGTGATCACCATCGACCTGCGTAACCACGGTCATTACGGCGGTGGTCCGTCCGGTTACGGCACGCGCGAATCCGATGACGTCATCGCTGTGCTCGACGCACTGCAACCAAGCGGCGAAATCCGCGGCCCACTGTATCTGTTCGGCATTTCCTATGGCGCCGCCACCGCCTTGTTCACCGCCGACAAGCTTGGCGACCGCGTTGCCGGCGTGGTGGCGATGGAATCCTTCGCCAACGCCGGGCGCGGCATTCGCGACATGGTGCCGCACCTGCTCGCCAGCCGACCCAATGGTTGGCGCGGGCAGGCGGTTGCCGCGTATGCGCGTTGGCGGTATGCCGACCAGAATATCGATGCAGTAATCACCGCGGCCGACACCCAACTCAAACTGGATCTGGATCGCGTCGATGTCGTGCACGCATTGGCCGACACGCGCAGCTGTGTGTTGGTGTTGCATGGCGATGCCGATCAGCACATTCCGGTTGCGCATGGCCGCGCGCTGGCGCTGGCCAGCCCGCGCGTACGCTACGTCGAACTGCCCGGAGAGAATCATCTGAGCCTGCCGCTACGGCTGGATCTGCTCGGCGGGCCGATCGATCAGTGGCTGGCGCAGACGCAACAGGACCCGAGCCACTGCCCCGCGCCGCAGTCGCTGCCGGCTTCCACATTCGCGGTAGCAACCCCACTGACGGTGCCGCGCGGCTGATACCGCAACAAACGCGTTCTGACGCGCAGCACGCACACAGGATGAAACAAAGCAATCCCTCAGCGCAGCACAACCGGCTGCCGCGAACGCAACACGCTGTCGCCGACGAACAGCAGCAAGCCGACCCAGATGGCGGCAAAACCGATCGCACGTCCCTGATCGAATGGCTCCTGGAAAAACCACACGCCTAGCAGCAACTGCAGGCTCGGCCCGATGTATTGCAGGCTGCCCACCAGCGACAGTGGGATCCGCCGCACACCATATGCAAACCCGATCAGCGGCAATGCCGTTATCACCCCGCCGAAGATCAGCAACAGATCGGTGCGCAGGCTCCAGCCATTCAAAAATTCGCCGCCGTGTCCCTGCTCGCCCCATACCGCCAGCAGCAGGGCCGGCACGAACAGATACACGCTTTCCACGCCAAGCCCGGCCACCGGATCCACCGCCACCAACTTGCGCAGCAAGCCATAGGCGCCAAACGTAAACGCCAGCCCCAACGCGATCCACGGCGGCGCGCCGGCATCGATGGCCAACCACAACACGCCCGCTGCCGCGAACATTACCGCCACCCACTGGATGTGGCGCAAGCGCTCCTTCAACACCAGCACGCCCAACAACACGCTCAGCAGCGGATTGATGAAGTAACCCAGGCTGGCCTCGATCGCATGGCCGGCGTTGATCGCCCAGATATACAGCCCCCAATTTGAAGGCAATCGCCACGCTGCTGCAGGCCAGCATCCGTAGCGCGCCCGGCTGTGCTGCAATTTCGCGCCACCAACGCACCCCCGATGTCGCCAGCAACAAAGCCACCACCAGCACTGCGCTCCACACGATACGGTGCGCAATGATCTGCAGCGATGGCACTGCCTTGAGAAGATGCCAATACAGCGGCACCATACCCCACACCACGAAGGCCGCTGCGGTGATCAACAGCCCACGACGCGCCTCGATCGGCGAGACCGCACTCATCCGCGCCCTGGCGAAGGCGACCACCAGCACGCCGCCGCTCAGCATCTGAGCGGCCGCGGTCATGGACGGCGATGGCAGATCGCGCCCGCGCGAGCACACCCAACCGAACGCCCAACCGATCGGCGCGATCGGCAACGACACCAATTCGCCCGGCGTTGCGGTAAAGCTGCTGCCGGCGTTGAGCCAGCCCACGCCCACGAAGCCGATCACGCTGCCCAGCCATTCGCCACGACTGGCGTACTGCCCGCGCAACGCGCCAGGCAAGACCATCGACAATGGCACCGATGCCACTGCGGTGGCGGGCAGGCCGGACGACACACTGCGCTCGGCCAGCACCGCCATGCCGTTGCCCAGCAGCAACAACCCCACATCCATTAACGCCACGTTCTTCGATTGCGCACGCGTTGGCGCGGCCACACCACACCAGCGCAGGACCGCATACAACACCGTGCCGGCCAAGATGAGACGCGCACCCAACACCATAGTCAGCGGCTGCACGCCACCTTCCAGCGCAAAGCGAATCGCCAGATAGGTCGAGCCCCACACCACATAGAACAGCAGCAATGCGGGAACGACCAGCCCACTGCGCGCAGGCGCTGCAGCGTCGTGGGAATAAGACATTGGGAAGTGCCGACAATAGCGAGAAGCGCCGATTCTAAATCAGCCCTGCCAGTGCAGTAGCGGACGCGACTGCGCGCTTAACGGATCACTGCATTGCACCTATGCGGGCGGCACATTCAACACTGCGCCGCCCGCATGGCTCTTAGAGCGCTTACCAAAACTACTGCGCAGCTGCCAGGTGGGCGCAGATGGCCTTAAACTCCGAACTGTCCTGCCAGCCCGGCAACTGCCGGCCGTTGGCCAGCGCCACGCCCACGTCGTAGACCAGCATGGTGTCGGTCGCGTGGCTGCTGGCGTCCCATCGCGGGGTCCAGCGATCGCAGGGCTGGTAGTAGCAATCGGCAAAATATTTTCGGCGCACGGTCGACGGCCGCCTGACAACTGCTCGCCGCGTTCGCACGCCAGACCTGTCGAAGCGCGCTGCAATACGATCACGCAAAAGGCAGGTGCGGCAGTGCGCCGTAGTCAATGCGTCCGCACACATGCCGCGCACCGCTCAGGCTGTTTGCAGCCAGCAGCCAACCTCTCACACTATCGCTGCGGTTACGCCCCGCGCAGTGCGTGCATGGCCGCAAGAATCACACGTGCGTCCACCTGCGCATGCACACCCGGCAATTGCAGATCGCTGGCCTGCTCGGCCTGTTTCAGCCGCGCAATCACCTGGCCGGCATCGCGCGGCGACGCGAAGCCATCGCTCTGCAACAGCAACATGCCGGCGCCATCGTTCAACTTGAAATAGAACTGCCCATCATTTTCGCGGTATTGCTTGAACGCAGGCGACGCGATCTTTTCGCCAGCATCGGTCGTAGATGTACCGGCCTGACTGGACAGGTCGCGCAAGCCCACCGCATCGCGCAACTCGGCCAGCAACGGCGTGGCGTAGCGCGCGCGCAGACGTGCGCCACCGGCACGCAGAATCGCTTCGATCCTGGCCGGCTCGGCCATCAGCGCTTCATAGCGCGTGCGCAGCGGCGCGATCTCCTGATCGATGCGTTCGAACACCTGCTGCTTGGCATCGCCCCAACCGATCCCACTGGCAAAGACCTGCGCAAATGCAGCCATTTCCTGCGGCGTGGCGAATGCCTGATACAGCTGGAACAACGCCGAGCCTTGGGTGTCCTTGGCTTCACCCGGGGCGCGCGAATCGGTGAGGATGGAAAACACCAGCTTGCGCAATTGCTCGCGCGGTGCGAACAGCGGAATCGTATTGCCGTAGCTCTTGCTCATCTTGCGGCCGTCCAGGCCGGGCAAGGTTGACACCTGCTCGTCGATCACCGCTTCGGGCAAGGTGAAAAAGTCTCGGCCATACACATGGTTGAAGCGCTGTGCGAAATCGCGCGCCATCTCGATGTGCTGGATCTGGTCGCGTCCCACCGGCACCTTGTGCGCGTTGAAGATCAAGATGTCCGCTGCCATCAGTACCGGATACATGAACAAGCCGGCGGTCACGCCCGCATCGTCGTCCTCGTTGTCGGCGCGGTTCTTGTCCACCGCCGCCTTGTAGGCATGCGCGCGGTTGAGGATGCCCTTGCCGGCCACGCATGTCAGCAGCCACATCAACTCGGTGGTTTCGGGCACATCGGACTGGCGATAGAACCACACCGTTTCCGGGTCCAGGCCGCAGGCCAGCCAACTGGCAGCGATTTCCAGCGTCGAGCGCTGCGTGCGGGCCGGGTCCTGCGCCTTGATCAGGCTGTGCAGGTCGGCCAGGAAGTAGAAGCTCTCAGCATCGGCAGCCGTGCTGGCGTGGATGGCCGGGCGAATCGCGCCGACGTAATTGCCCAGATGCGGGGTGCCGGAGGTGGTAATGCCGGTGAGGACGCGAGTGGTCATCTGCGTAATGCCAGGGAGTCAGCCGGCAAGTCTAGCGGTTCCGTGCGCCTGCCATCGCCGCGTCGAGCTGAACACGTAGTTCTTGCGAAACCAACGCAGAACGGGCCGCGTTAGAGCATGTTATGCACGTTGGGATGAGTGCAAATCGGCCTGTGGCGCGCCGACACTGCGTTACGCGCTTTGCCCAGGCCACCAGCCTGGGCTGCAGCGCAGCGACTTTTCGCCGGAGCGCATACTGCGCGCGTTTGACGCGCCAACGCCCCTACGAAAACATCGGGCCAAAAAAACGGGCCTTGCGGCCCGTTTTTTTCTGTATGCGGCGTTAGATCACTTGCGCGCAGCGTCTTCCACCTTCTCGCCAGCGCCCTTCACGTCCTTGCCGGCACCTGCGACGGTGTTGCAACCCGACAGTATACCGACCGACAACACCGACAGCACCAGCAGCACAATTGCACGCTTCATAACAGACTCCTTCTTGGGTAAGCGGCGACTTGCCGCAGATCAATCAAATCAAACAACTAATATCAGACAAAACACGAAATCAGCACTTACCGTCGCTGCAGTTATCGGCCTTCTTTTCGACCTTGCTGCCCGCGCGTTGCATATCCTTGCCGGCGCCAGCAAAGGTGTTACAGCCAGTCATCACGCCGGCCGAAAACAGGCCCAGCACCATCAGTGTCAGCAGTCGCTTCATCGGTTTTCCTCTGTTATGCGCCGGTGCCAATGCACCGTGCTTGGCGCCAAATCTGACTGCGCGGCCGTGGATTTGATGTGAACGCGGCCCGCCGCGTTCAGCGGTCGATCAATCTCGCATCAGCGTCGACTTGCCGAACAGACTCTCGACCAGATCCACCGCCAGTTCGGCGGTCGCGTTGCGGTTGTCCAGCACCGGATTGAGCTCGACGATATCCAGCGACCCCATACGCCCGGTGTCGGCAATCATTTCCATCACCAACTGCGCCTCGCGGTAGTTGGGGCCACCGGGCACAGTGGTGCCCACACCCGGCGCGATGCTGGGATCAAGGAAGTCGACATCGAAGCTCACATGCAGATGGGTGTCTTCGCTCATGCCGTGCAGCGCAGCTTCCATAGTGCGCTTCATGCCGGCTTCGTCGATGTAGCGCATGTCGTAGACGTCGATGCGGTGCTGCTTGATCAAGCGCTTCTCGTCCGGGTCAACCGAGCGGATGCCGATCTGCCGCACCTGCTCGGGCAACAGCGCCGGCGCACTGCCGCCAAGCTGGGTCAGCGCGTCCGGCCCCAGCCCGCACAGGCAGGCCACCGGCATGCCGTGCACGTTGCCGGACGGGGTGACCTGGCTGGTGTTGAAGTCTGAATGAGCATCTAGCCACAGCACCCGCAGTGGTCGCCCTTGCTCGCGGCAATATTTCGCCACCGCGGTGATGGAGCCGATCCCAAGGCAATGGTCGCCGCCGAGCATGATCGGCATGCGTCCGGCGCGCAGTTCGGCATAGCTGGCGTCCATCAGCGCCTGGTTCCAGGCCACTACTTCATCCAGATGCCGGTAGCCGGCCTGTGGGGCCTGCCACGGATTACGCGGACCATTCAGGTTGCCCAGGTCGCACACCTCCACGCCGCGCCCGATCAAGGCCTCCTGCAGACCGGCGATGCGCAGCGCTTCTGGCCCCATCCGCGCACCGCGATGGCCGGCGCCGATGTCGGTGGGGACGCCAATGAGGGAAACCGGCATGTCCTGCGTCGCCATGCATCGCTCCAGCATCGATAAAGCCGTGCAGTCTAGTGGCGCGCTCACGCAGTGACGCGCGGCAGCGCAGCACGGCACGCTGCTTGCGTCACGGGATCGGGTGTTGCAGCTGCACCGGATGGTCGTCAAAAGTGACGCGATAAGCCAGTTTCTGGCGCCGGCCGCGTTAGCTACCGTGCTTGCCTGACCGCACGGTGAAGACGCTGAGGCCGATGCAGCGCTGGGTGAATGTGCCCATGGCATGGTGCGCCGGCCAGCGCGGAAACTGCTTCACCGACAGGTTCTTTTTATCGCGCAGGTCGTTTCACACAGGGAAGATTTATGCATTACAATGATAGCTAGGTCGTCAAAGCTGCCGTGGGCGAAGTCGTGCAGGCGTCGCATCAGTACGACCTGCAACGCATCGACGCGAGTTCGAGCAGACCATCGCGCGTGAGCCGGGCACTCGCTTGTTGATGCTGTCCACCGCCGACGGTCGCGCCATCACCGAGCAATCCAGCCCGGATGTCGACGGTCGTCGGCTCGCGGCAATGGCCAATTCGTTCCTGACCTTGGGCATACCCTGGCGCGCGAAGCCGGCTTGAGCGAAGCCGATTACGCCACCATCAGCACCCGCGGCGGGCAGTTGATGCTGATCCGCATGCGTGTCGACAAGCCGCTGACGCTGGACGCCGTGGGCAGCACCGACATCAATGCGGCCGCGCTGTCGTTCAACGCGCGCGACTGCGCCGGCGCGTTGAGCGTGATCGTGCTGACCAGCGCGCGATCCGCAGATGCTCGATGCCACGGTGGCGTTGTTGCGCGAGTTTTTGCAGATTGCCCCCCGACGCCAACTTGGCGGTGGGCATCACCATGACTGACGAGGTCGAGGACTTTTTGCTGCCACCGTTCCACGATGCGTTGGTTTCCGCATCCCGGTCATGCGCGTGGAGGCGCGCTCGGCCACCCAGATCATTTTCCTGATGAAGTCGCTGCGGTCCTATCGCTATACTTGGACGCCCAACTGCTCGGCAGCGCGGACGGCGCAGGCAGGCGTGGTCGCCACGCAGGGAGAACAAGGAATCCGGTCACGGCGGTGCCTGAAAGGGCGTCACGCGGGGGATGCCGCTTCTAGGGTGGCGGCGACGCGTCCATCTTCCTTGATGCCAGCAACGGGACTCAAGCATCACACGATTGGGCACCGTGTCCGACTTATTCAGCATGGCGCGCGGTCAGAAGCGAGGACATCGGGACATTCCCGACATCGCCCGGAACATACCGGTGATACGGCTTAAGCAATAGCTCTGGCGGCGGACAGCCTTTTCGTTGCGGCGGCATGCCCTGGTGACGATGCGCTCACCGCTCGTTGCCACGTGTCGGTCATGCAGCGCGTCGTGCAAATCGTGCAACTGACAGCGGTCGCGCTGGCGTTCTCATATGCAGCGCTATCTGCCCCCCCGCCTCCAGAGAAGCACTAGCCCGACGGAAAGGGAATCCGCGCGCTTATGCGCGATCAAATTACCCGAAGGAAGAAGCGCAACCCAACGCGCATCAGTGCGCCTGTTCAACAGAAGCGTTAAGCGACGGTGTCGCTGAGATGGTGCCGGCACCCGGATGCAAGCCCCCTTGTGCTGTGAGAGTTTCCGGGCAGTGGGGGAACTTCCGCTCAGCCGGACTTCAATCGGTTCTTAGTAAGCCAACTGCCGTATGGTGATCATCACAAACGTTAAGGAGCTGACTCATGTCGCAGACCCAGAAGTTCAAGATCCATAGCTTGGCAGGAAAATTCAGCACATCGGAGCTCACAAAAGGTCGCCTTAGTGGGTCGGTGTGCATTCACTGGAGGCGGAATGCCTGGAGTGCGGTGACAGATGGACCGCGCGCGCTAGCGGAACCGCCGTGATCACTCCGCCGGGCTGCGAATCTATCATCAGCTGCCCTGAATGCAATGCCGAGGAAGCCATTAGCGACAAGCAACTCCAGCCCTTGAGCGAACGCGCTCAGTAGCAATGTGCCAGCGAAACAGACTAAGGGCCTGTTCACGATCTTTTGAGTAGAAGCGCCAAGAAGGCCAGATGGATGAACTGCAAGCTGGTGTTGAGTTTGCGCTCGCAGTTCTTCCACAGCCTTCGGTTTTTCTCCAGCCAGGCAAAACTGCGCTCGACGATCCAGCGCTTGGGCATGACCTTGAAGGTGTGCAGTTCGCTGCGCTTGGCAATCTGCACCGTGAGCTGCTCGCCTAGAATCTCTCGCACGCCTTCGGCAAACGGTACTCCGGTGTAACCACTGTCGCACAGCAGGCTTTGTACATGCGTCAAGTTTGACTGACAGCGCTCCAGCGCCCGCAGCGCACCTTTGCGGTCGGTCACCTCCGCCGTCGTCACCGCGATGGCATGGGGCAACCCCTGGGTATCAACAGCGATATGCCGCTTGATGCCCGACACCTTTTTGCCCGCGTCATATTCCTTTTGCCCGGCTGTGTCCGTGTTCTTGACGCTCTGCGCGTCCACGATCAAGAACCTGCTGAAGATGTTGCGCTCCTGTTTCTGGCGGGCCACGCCAACCTGATTTTTTGAGCGCCCGCTCCAGCAGGCTCACTCCTTCATCGTCGCACTCGCTCCACTTGGCAAAGTACGCGTGCACGGTCCGCCACTTCGGAAAGTCGCTGGGTAGCGCTCGCCATTGGCAACCGGTTCGCAGCACGTACAACACTGCGCACCACACCTCATACATATCCACTCGGCGTGGCTTGGTGCGCTTGCGCGCTTGTTCCAGGATCGGGAGGATGTGTTCGAAACGCTCCCGGCTCACGTCGCTCGGATAGGTTTTTTGGCGCATCCGCAGAGTCTGCACCAATCAGGAAAGATCGTGAACAGGTTCTAAGGGCTCGGACCGGCGAACGCGCCGAGTGCCGAACTGCCTCAACGGATGTGCGCCGCATCACACGGCAACCATGTTCTATTTGACGCAGTTACAGTTTATCTATAAAAATAAAGATTGAGCAATGATGCTCGATGGAAATGCAAAGGAGTTGACATTGATCAAGTACGTGGTGAGTGCGGTGCTCGTGGCAGGGTTTGCTTTTTCGTCCTCAGCTCACGCAGCAGCCGGAATTTGTAATGATTGCAACCTTGGACAGAAGCAGACAATGTCTCGCGAGCTCGGGGTGGGTGATCACCATCTGTGGGATTTCAATCGCCGAACGGTCTACCACATGATCGTCTTGGTCAACGGCAGGGGTAGCCCACCCAATCCGATGTCTGCACCTGCAGCAGACTATGTTCGGCGTACCTCAGACCCAAAAGTGACGGTAACTGCTGGTGGGCAACTGCTCGTAAAGGAAGTCACTCTGACCGCTGTCGAGCAGCAGGCCTCGCTGTGTACGATGCGAACGGTGGATCTCCCTATGTTGTAAGCACGCTGCCGGCAAACATCACTATCGCCACCTCCGCTGCAGCAGGAAAAATAGCAGCTAGAGTTGGTCCGCGGGCCGAAGCAACACGCCCCATGACCGCAATGGATGCTGTCACCACTCCCGCTTATCGAGAGGCTGCGGCGCGAGCAGCTTTGGGTATCGACAATCTTGGGCCTTTTTGGTACTTAAATGAGCAGCTTCGAGTCGTGGTCTCGAATTTGACAAGCGTAATTAGTCGCCCCTGAAAAACCCCAACCACCCAACGACCGCAAGGCCTTGATGTCTGCACCGGCGTGCCAGAACTACCAGTGTTCGCTACGCTGAAGGCTGGTTTCTTGCAATTTCCGCCCATGCGTACACGCCGTCCTGCTGCCGAAGACAGACCCGCCGACGAGTTGTTTCGTTCGCGGCTGGAGAACCAGATCGATCTGCGTCATCCGCTGGCGCGGCTGAGCCAACGGATGCCGTGGACGGCGTTGGAGCAAGCACTTTCATCGCGCTTGCCGGCCACCCAGGCCGGTGGCGGTCGGCCGGCATTGCCGGTGCGGCTGATTGCCGGTTTGCTCTACCTCAAACACGCCTACGACCTGTCCGATGAAGCGGTGTGCGAGCGTTGGCTGGAGAATCCGTACTGGCAGTTCTTCACCGGCGAGGTCGTGTTCCAGACGCGTTTGCCGTGCGATGCCAGCTCGCTGACGCGCTGGCGGCAGCGCCTGGGTGAGGCCGGGATGGAAGAGCTGCTGGCGCACACCATCAACGCCGCACATGCGATGCAGGCGGTGGACGCACGCGAGTTGTCGCGGGTGATCGTGGACACCACGGTGCAGGAAAAGGCGATCGCCTATCCGACCGACAGCCGTTTGCTGGAGGTGGCACGCAAGAAGCTGGTGTTACTGGCCAAGCGGCACGGCATCGGATTGCGGCAGAGCTACGCGCGGCAAGGCCCGGCCCTGAGCCGCAAGGCAGGTCGGTATGCGCATGCGCGCCAGTTCAAGCGCATGCAGCGCGTGCTGCGACGTCAACGCACAGTGCTGGGACGGCTCGTGCGCGACATCCAACGCAAACTCGATCAGGTAAACACCGGCGTGCGCGAGCGCATCGCTGTCTGGCTGGAACGTGCGCAACGGCTGTACACGCAGCGTCCGAAGGACAAACAAAAACTCTACGCATTGCATGCCCCGGAAGTGGAATGCATCGGCAAGGGCAAGGCGCGTCAAGCGTACGAATTTGGCGTCAAGGTCGGCATTGCAGTCACCGCCTGCAAGGGATTGGTCGTGGGTGCGCGCAGCTTCCCGGGCAACCCGTACGACGGCGATACCTTGGCCGAGCAGCTGGAGCAGACACGCGGGTTGCTGCAGGATGTGAGCGTAGAACCGACGGTGGCGATCGTGGACCTGGGCGATCGCGGGCGCGAAGTCGATGGCGTGCAGGTCCTGCATCGCGGCAAGGCCAAGACGCTGACGCGACGGCAATGGCGCTGGATCAAGCGACGGCAGGCGGTGGAGCCGGTGATCGGACATCTGAAAGACGACTGCAGGTTGCGTCGCTGCAGGCTGAAAGGTGCCCAAGGCGATGCGCTGCACGTGCTCGGCTGCGCGGCCGGCTACAACCTGCGTTGGCTGCTGCGCTGGATCGTGTTTTTGCGTGCCTGGATGCGGGCGATGGGATGGTCATCCTTGAGTACCGTGCCGCTGTCACCGACGGCACTTGGCGCTTGAAGGGGATTTTTCAGGGACGACTAATTAACATCGGCGTCATACAAAGCCCATTTGTTGTCACAAACATAATTCAGTTTCCCGATGGATCTCATTTTAAAGTTGAATGGAATTGGGTCCTGAAAGATTACTCATACGTGAAGGGATCTGCTAAGGATGCCCCGCTGGGAACATTATCCCTGAAAACAAGGCCGATGTCACAGGAGGAACCGATGGCGTGCGCAACTATGTCTACCCCAACTACCGAGAATCTCTGGATGCCGGCGAGAGAATGGTTGAGCACATTGGTAACCTCGGCGTCAGGTGGCAAGGGGCTACAACTAGGCCGGCAGACCGCAGCTTCCACTTAGCCTGCACAAGTACCACATCAGGGGCAGTGTGCCAAATCGTCGTGATGTGAATATATGAATAATCAGATGCAAACTAACAATGCATTTGCGATCCGCTCTTTTCTATCGCTTGCAGGCGGAGTGGTTTTATTTCAGGTCGGAAACTTGCTAGGGAAAGGCTCCGCGTATCAAATCAATTGGTACTTCATTGCGTTGTGCGCCTTTTATGCATTGGTTCCTATAGCCATCATTCGAACTATTCAGCACCGCCCCAGTTTTTCTAGGCGGCTCTATTCGATAACTCTGAGCACGTTGGCACTAATCGCAGTTGCAGGGGGAGTTGCTCTTTCGATTGCTCCTCTTCCTGGCCCCTAGCGCTCGGCAAGATCGGGGTGCCTTCTGGCCCGTACTGACGCAGGCTTATGTCTGTGTCGGCTCTTTTCAACTCACCTGCAGCCCTAAACGTTGATCTTCGCCGCACAGCGGCCGCATATCGCGAACAGAAGCGCCCTGCAATCTCGGCGCACGACAGCAGCGCCGCTTCGGTGGCGCGTAACGGCGCAGACCCCGACCCGCGGGGATCGTCAACGGCAGGGCGCCTGCCACGGCAATGCTGGAATGCGGATTCATCGATTAAAGTAGCGCGATGACAATCGAACTGAAGCCCGGCGGCTTGTTGATCGCGATCGAAGGGATCGACGGCGCCGGCAAGACCACCCTCGCCCGCAGCTTGGCCACCACCCTGGAAGCGGCGGGCGCGCGCGTCGTGCTGAGCAAGGAGCCGACCAACGGCCCCTGGGGCACCCAACTGCGCCAGTCCGCCGCTACCGGTCGCCTGAGCGCGGACGAAGAAGCCGAGCTACTGATCCGCGACCGCCACGAACATGTGGACACCCTGATCGCACCGGCGTTGGCACGCGGCGACATCGTGATCCTGGACCGCTATTTCCCCTCGATGATCGCTTACCAGGGCGCCGCCGGCCTGCCGCTGGACGACCTGCTGGAACGCAATGCCTTCGCACCACGCCCGGACGTGCTGTTGCTGCTCGATCTGCCGCCACCCACCGGTCTGGCCCGCATCCGCGCCCGCGGCGATGCACCCAACCACTTCGAAACCCAGGACAACCTGGAGCGCTGTCGCACAATTTTTGCGCAGCTACAGTTGCCGGGAAAACACCTCCTCAACGCCAGCGCCGATGCAGACAGCGTGCTACGCCAGGCCCACACCATCGTCGTGGCAGCACTGGCCGAACGGCTGAGCGACGCCGCCGCGCGCACTGACGCAGAAAGGGCCATACTAGAACTGCTATCGGCAGGTCGCCTGGCCTGATCTGCTTAGTAGTCGTCCCTGAAAAATCCCCTTCAAGCGCCAAGTGCCGTCGGTGACAGCGGCACGGCACTCAAGGATGACCATCCCATCGCCCGCATCCAGGCACGCAAAAACGCGATCCAGCGCAGCAGCCAGCGCAGGTTGTAGCCAGCGGCGCAGCCGAGCACGTGCAGCGCATCGCCTTGGGCACCTTTCAGCCTGCAGCGACGCAACCGGCAGTCGTCTTTCAGATGTCCGATCACCGGCTCCACCGCCTGCCGTCGCTTGATCCAGCGCCATTGCCGTCGCGTCAGCGTCTTGGCCTTGCCGCGATGCAGGACCTGCACGCCATCGACTTCGCGCCCGCGATCGCCCAGGTCCACGATCGCCACCGTCGGTTCTACGCTCACATCCTGCAGCAACCCGCGTGTCTGCTCCAGCTGCTCGGCCAAGGTATCGCCGTCGTACGGGTTGCCCGGGAAGCTGCGCGCACCCACGACCAATCCCTTGCAGGCGGTGACCGCAATGCCGACCTTGACGCCGAATTCGTACGCTTGACGCGCCTTGCCCTTGCCGATGCATTCCACTTCCGAGGCATGCAATGCGTAGAGTTTTTGTTTGTCCTTCGGACGCTGCGTGTATAGCCGTTGCGCACGTTCCAGCCAGACAGCGATGCGCTCGCGCACGCCGGTGTCGACCTGATCGAGTTTGCGTTGGATGTCGCGCACGAGCCGTCCCAGCACTGTGCGTTGACGTCGCAGCACGCGCTGCATGCGCTTGAACTGGCGCGCATGCGCATACCGACCTGCCTTGCGGCTCAGGGCCGGGCCTTGCCGCGCGTAGCTCTGCCGCAATCCGATGCCGTGCCGCTTGGCCAGTAACACCAGCTTCTTGCGTGCCACCTCCAGCAAACGGCTGTCGGTCGGATAGGCGATCGCCTTTTCCTGCACCGTGGTGTCCACGATCACCCGCGACAACTCGCGTGCGTCCACCGCCTGCATCGCATGCGCGGCGTTGATGGTGTGCGCCAACAGCTCTTCCATCCCGGCCTCACCCAGGCGCTGCCGCCAGCGCGTCAGCGAGCTGGCATCGCACGGCAAACGCGTCTGGAACACGACCTCGTCAGTGAAGAACTGCCAGTACGGATTCTCCAGCCAACGCTCGCACACCGTTTCATCGGACAGGTCGTAGGCGTGTTTGAGGTAGAGCAAACCGGCAATCAGCCGCACCGGCAATGCCGGCCGACCGCCACCGGCCTGGGTGGCCGGCAAGCGCGATGAAAGTGCTTGTTCCAACGCCGTCCACGGCATCTGTTGGCTCAGCCGCGCCAGCGGATGACGCAGGTTCTCCAGCCGCGAACGAAACAACTCGTCGGCGGGTCTGTCTTCGGCAGCAGGACGGCGTGTACGCATGGGCGGAAATTGCAAGAAACCAGCCTTCAGCGTAGCGAACACTGGTAGTTTTGGCACGCCGGTGCAGACATCAAGGCCTTGCGGTCGTTGGGTGGTTGGGGTTTTTCAGGGGCGACTTGTTAGCCAATCTTATTGGGCGGTGATCGGGCGAGGGATCGCAACCGGGCGCTGATTACGGCTCCCCCGGCCATATTGACCTTGTGCCCCCCAGCTTTTGTCCAGCTGGGGAGATGCCTGTGATCTGCGCAGCCGTGGACAGCTCCGAGAGCTGGCCTACCGCCCCCCACGCGCCATGCTGGAAAACACGCCATCCCGCCGTATCCATGCATGAAATAGCGCAGCGCTCAAATGCCCCAGCACAGTGGCGAACAACAGATATGCCAACCAGCCGTGTGCGCTACGCAACCACGCATATAGCGCCGGATCGTGCGGTGCGATCGCTGGCAAGTTCGCGCCCGGCCACAGCACGATCGGATACCCACCGGCCGACAACATCGCCCAGCCGATCAGTGGCATGCCCAGCATCAGCGCATACAGCAACCAGTGCGACGCAATCGCGGCGGCCTTCTGCCACGCGGGCAGATCGGCCGGCAACGGCGGTGGGCGGTGACGCAGACGGTTGATCAACCGCAGCACCGCAAGAATCAGAATCGCGATGCCCAGCGGACGGTGCAGATTGATCAACCACGGCCGCTGCGTAACCGAGGCGACCATGCCTACGCCGACGAACAGCATGGTCAGGATCATTGCCGCCATCAGCCAGTGCAGCACGCGGGCAGGCAGATTGAAGTGGGTATGGCTGCTCATGGGTGGGTTCCCTGGCCGGTGGCAGCGCTGCCTTGGCCGTTGGCGATTTCGTGTTCGCGACGATTGAACGAGTGCGAATACACCGACGAACGTGCCGCCAGAATCGGGTCGTTCGATGCGGCGATACCCTTGGGCAGGATCAGCGGGTCGTAATTCAGATCGCGACACGGACCGGTGGCTTGCGGCTCGGCATGATCAATCGACACGGTGCCGGCCACGATCTGCTTGCGGCTTTCCGGCCACGGCTGCGACGGATCGTCGACCGGATCGCCCGGTTCGGCGACGCTCAGCACCAGATCCCAGCGCAACGGTCCCTGCGCCAGGCGCGTGTCCAGATCGGTGGCGAGAAAATCGCCATCGGCCTGCGCCCGCTGCTGCGCACTCAACGCTTTGAACGGCGTATGCGGACGCATCGACCAGCGGATGTAGCGCTCGCGTCCATCGGCGGCAATTGCACGGAATGCGTCGACGCCGTTGTACTGGGTGTTGGCCCAGCTGTCCGACCACGGTGCGGTCTTGGCCCACTGCTGAAACTTGGCCGCTTCCGGATACTGCTTACCGAATGCTGCCAGCTTGGCCGGGTCGGGCTTGCCGGTGGCCGGGTCCGGCTTGGAGGCCATGTTGAGCGCCTGAAAACCGGCCGGCGTGGCGACCACAAAGAACGGAAAACTGTTCATCGCGGTGCGCCATTCCTGCCCATCGTCGCTACGCAACAGCAGCGCCATGCTGCGCACCCGCGCCGCGCCATCGGCCCCGTGCGGGTCGCCGCCACCGATCGACATCCGACCCAACACCGGCGTGCTGGCCTGGCTGAAGATGCGTGCCGACGACAGCCAGGTCGCCTTGCCGCTGGCCTGAAATTGGCCGCTGACGCACACGCCCTTGGTGTGCGCGCGACGGAAGCCCGGATGCGGTGGCCCGCTCGCTTCGATGGTGTCGGTCATGCGCGCGGCGGTGAGCCGGTCGCCGCCGATCCAGCCGGCCGTCCAGGCGAACGCGAGCGCAATGCCGCCGGCAATCGTTGCAATGCCGAGCAACGGTGCCACGGGACGACGTGCGCGCTGCGGCGGTGGAGATGGAGGTAGCAAGGTCATGGCTGGCTCCGTGATTCGATGAGGCAAGTGGTCGATGCAGTGGGTCGTCAATGCAGTGAGACGACGTGCGATACGGTTTATTTCCGTCCACATAAGAAAAGTGCGGCACGCACACGACCCGTGGGAATAGTCCACGCTCTAGTGCGTCTACTGTGTGATGCCAGCACCACAATCGGCCGATGGATGATCTGGACGACCGACTTCGCGCGGTGCTGCCGACACTGCGCCGCCTTGTGGGCTCGCTGGCCGGCAAGCCAGTCACTGCCGAGGATCTTGGTGCAGGCCATGCTGGAACGCGCGCTGCGGCGCTGGCGCACCCGGCACACCGTCGAGGCGTTGCAACCGTGGCTGTTCGCCGTTTTTTATCGCCACTTGCTGGACGCGCAGCGACGTGCTGCGGGTTATGGACGCCCGCGCTGTATCGCAGCGCTTACTCAACCGCCGTAACGCTGCTTCAGCATCGCGTAGGCCGAGCGCAGTGCCAGCGCTTCGCCGCCTGCCGGGCGGCCGGGGCGCTCGCTGTCGTTCCAGGCGTAGACGTCCAGATGCGCCCAGCACTGGCCAGGTGCGACAAAGCGCTCCAGATAGAGCGCGGCGGTCACCGCGCCAGCCATGCGCGAGCCGGCGTTGGCCATATCGGCCACATGGCTGTTGAGATAACGCAGGTACGGGCGCCATAGCGGCATGCGCCAGACCGGGTCGCGGGTCTGCTCGCCGGCACTCAGCCAAGCCTGCGCCAATGCATCGTCGTTGGCGAACAGTGCCGGCAGGTCCGGGCCCAACGCGATACGTGCGGCACCTGTGAGTGTGGCGAAATCCAGGATCAGATCCGGGCGCTGTTCGGTGGCGTAGCTCAGCGCATCGCACAGCACCAGCCGGCCTTCGGCATCGGTGTTGTCCACTTCCACGCTGACGCCGACGCGCGTGGTGATCACTTCGCCGGGACGGAACGCATTCGGACCCACTGCGTTCTCCACTGCAGGAATCAGCAGCGTCAGCCGCACCGGCAACTGCTGCGCCATCACCAGGCCGGCCAGCGCCAATGCGTGCGCTGCACCGCCCATGTCCTTTTTCATGTTGCGCATTCCGTCGGCCGGCTTCAGATCCAGGCCGCCGGTGTCGAAGCACACGCCCTTGCCGACCAGCACCAGATGCGGATGCTCGGCCGCGCCCCAACGCAATGCGATCAAGCGCGGCGCACGATGCGAGGCTCGTCCCACCGCATGGATGGTGGGAAAATTTTGCGCCAGCAATGCTTCGCCGACGATGGCCTCGACCCGCGCACCATGCGCCTGCGCCAGCGTGTGCACGGCATCTTCCAGTTGCTGCGGACCCATGTCTTCGGTGGGCGTGTTGACCCAATCGCGCACGCGGACACAGGCTTCGATCAAGGCGCGGGTTTCTGCCGAGGGCGTGGCCGCCAGTTCGGCCGGCGCCCGCGGCACCTTGCGGTAGCGCGAGAAGCGATACGCGCCCAACCCCCAGCCCAACTGCAGCAACGCCTGTTCGGTCTCGCTCAACGCGCTGGCCAGCATCCAGCGACTGGCCGGCGGTAGCGCCAACGGTGCATGTGCATAAGCGTAGGCATCGGCGCGATCGCCGATACCGAGGATCGCGCCGGCCAGTCCTTGCTCGCCCGGCAACAACAAAACGCTACCCGGCGCGGCGTCGAAGCGCTGCGCCTGCGCCCACGACAGCACGCGCGTTGGCTGCTCGGCACACCAGTGCGCAAAGCCTTCGCGGTCGAGCACATACAGCGGCAAGGCCGCAGCGTTGGAATCGATGAAACCGGTGAGGTGCGACATGGAAATCCTCGAATGCGGCGCCGTGCGCCGAGCAAAGGTTGGGCTCAGGCGGGAACCCGGATGCCGTCGTGCGGCGTGCCTGGATGCAGCTGTTGTGCGTCCAGCCAATCGGCCAGCCCGGTCATGCTGTCGAACTCCAGGTCCGGCTGCTGAGCGGGGTGCGACCACACCGCACCGTCGCGGTTGATCCAGCACGCGCGCAAGCCGGCATCGAGTGCGCCGAGCACATCCATGCGTACGTGGTCGCCCACATGCAGCACCTGCGCCGGCGGCGCCTGCAGGCGCGCGCACGCGGCCAGGAAGATACTCGGATCCGGCTTGGCGCTGCCGTGCTCGCGCGAGCCCAGCTGAAACGCGAAGTGATGCATCAAGTCGATGCACTGCAGATCGGCATTGCCGTTACTGAGTGCGGCCACCGGCACATGCGCGGCGATACGGGCCAGTGCGTCGAGCGCGTCCGGGTAGCATTCCACCTGATTGCGCGCGGCATAGAACACTTCATAGGCAGGCTCCAGCAACGCCAGATCGCCGCCGCTCTCGCGCAAGGCCATCTCCAGCGTCAACCGACGCAGCGCACTGAGGTCGTGATGCAGATGCGGGTTGTCGGCAAAGCTGCGCTCGCGCAACTCACCCATTGCCTTCACCGGAAACCGCTCGGCAGTGACCGGACTGTGCTCACGCATCCAGTCGTGCAACACCTGATCGATATGCGCACCGATCGGCGCAAAAGGCCACAACGTATCGTCTAGGTCGAGAGTGATGGCGTTGATGTAGAAGCTCATGCGCCGATCTTACGGTTGTGGCGATGAAAAGGGGATCGGGGAGTCGGGATCGGCAACTCGCAACAGCGGTGTGCCGGCGCCTGGACCAATCCCGCAGCGCAATGCAGCTGCCTTTGCAAATCCCTAATGCCGACTCCCCAATCTCGGTCACTCAAGTAGCCTGGCCCAGCGCTGCATCCCTTCCACCCGGCTCAGCACCATCTTAATGCAGACCAGCAGCGGGACCGCCAGCAGCAGGCCGAGCATGCCCCAGAGCCAGCCGAACAGCATCAGCGCCAGGATCAGCATCAGCGGCGAGATCGCCATGCGTCGGCCGAGCACGATCGGGGTGACGACCTGGCCTTCGATGGTGTGCAGCGCCAGATACAGAATCGCCGGCAGCAGCGAGGACAAAGTGGTGCGGAATTCCACAAAGCCCATCAATAGCATCAGCATCACGCCGATCAACGGACCCACATACGGTGCGAAGTTGAATAGCGCCACCACGGTGCCCCACAACAACGCTTCAGGCAGCGGAATCTGTAGCGCATACAAGATGCCGGCAAAAATAAGGCCGACCAGCGTGTTGATCACGCTGATGGTGAGTACGTAACGCGACACCTCGCGTTCGATATCCAACATGATTTCTGTGGTGAAGCGTTGTTGCTGCCGGTTCTGCAGTAATGCAATTGCATGCCGCTGCAGGCTCTCGCCATAGACCATGAAGAAGAACGTCAGCAGCACCACCGCCAGCACCGAGGCAGCGAGCTTAGGCGTGCGCACCAGCGCCTTGTAGGGGTCGTCCATCTGCGTGCGCACGATCTGCACGCCGCGCTGGCCTTCGCCGCCGGCCGCGCGTGCAAAATTTTCCGCCGCCTGGTTGGCTTGCATCACCGGCTTGGTGAAATCACGCACATCGCGCGCAATTTGCCGCATTTGTCGCGGTGCCTGCTGCACCCATTCGGCGGCCGGGCCTGCCAGTTGCGCGGCTAAGGTCACGGTGCCGGCCAGACCCAGGCACAGCACCATCAATGCGCCGATAAAGCGCGGGATATACAGCTTGCGCAGACCGCGCAGGATTGGGTTGCCGATCAGCGCGAAGAACGCTGACAGCATGATGGGCAAGATGATCGTCTGCGCGGCCCACAGCGTGTAGCCGACCGCAAGCGTGGCCAACACGACCATCGACGCAGGCGCGCGCGGGCGTGGTGCCGATGGCGGCGGAAGCGAATCTGCCGGTGCGGCAGCATCCGATGAGTTGACGGGAAGAGACATGTGCACCCTGGCAGCAGACTGGCGTACTGCCAGCGGTGCGCCATTATCGGCACAACACGTCAACGGCGTGCACAGAGCCTGCGCGCGCGGTGTCACTAAGGAACGTTGCAGATGGCTGCTTCAGCCGGGCATTGGACTGCGCAGTAACCATGCGGCCCGACAGACGGAGCTAGCCTCAGGCAGCGTGCTCGACCGGCACCTGCACAACCGTGACAGGAGCATCGGCAGCGACCTCTTCGGCATTGTCGGCGGCGCGCGCGGCTTGTTCGGACGCTTCCTGCACACGGTGCGCAGTAAACAACGCAGAGATCGTGCTGACCATCTGTAAAATCTTGGGGATGCCGCCGAGCTTGCCGGCGATGCTGCCCAGCGCGGCCTGCGGTTCGTTGCGGCCAGTGATGAAGCCCAGCCCGAAACCGGCCACCACAATGCGCAGCGGGGACCATCCTGCCCGCCATGCCTGGCCCAGCTCACCCCAATGTAGACGCGTCTCTTGGGCGCGCCCTTCCACTAAAAATTCAGCGCGCTCGACGCGCTGACGCAAGGTACCGAACTTCATGTACGTGCTCCACTGGCAGGCGATGCGGTGGCGTCGTCGCTGTGGTCATCGAAAATGCCCAACTTGATCAGCTGACGACGTGTTGCGTTCAAGCCGGTGTGATCAAAGTAGAAGAACACCCGCCATGCCGCGATGCCGGTGACCAACAGGCTGGCCAGCGCAGTAAAAAACATTGCCTGGAACCACGACAAACCGGCGCGTTGCAGCAAGGCAATGATCGCGCCCGCCAGCAACAACCACGACGAGGCGCCGAACACCACGGCCACGCATGCCCATGCCAGACCGCGTCCGAATGCGCTGCGTGCCAGTTGCAGGTCGGCCGACACCAGCCGGCGTAGTGCACGGCTGGTGTCTTTGGCCGAGCCCAGCGTTGCGCGGCCGGCTGCGCCGACCGCCCGTACGCTTTCGTCCAGTCCTGGCGTGTCCGAACGCGCGTTCTGCGCGTCGGAGGCGGCAGCTGTAGAAGCCTGATCGCTCACGACTTAGTCGTCGTTGCTGCGTGCCAGTTTGGCAATGATCCAGCCGGTCGCGAAGGCAACGCCGAATGCGGCCAGCGGGCGCTCACGGATCAAGTCGGTGGCGCTTCCCAGCAGGTCGTTGCCCTTGCTGACCAGTACATCAAGCTGTTCTTTGGCAGCGGCGCCGCCGAACTCGGCAGCGGCCATGCCGGCCAGTGCGGTGTCGGACAGTTCGGCCTTGACGTTGGCGCGGCCAAGCTTGAGCTCATCGCCTGCAGCGCTGGTAGCGCCCTTGACGGCTTCGCTGGCAGCACTGGCAGCGGACTTCAAATGGGTGCCGGCTTCGCTCAGGTTTTCCTTCAGCTGATCGGTATTGGTGGGGCTCATGCGATATCTCCTTTGGTCATTGGTGGCAGCCGCGACAGCGTGCGGGCGTGGTGCAGCAATAGCATCGCCGCAGTGTAGGGGGTGTTAGTGGATGTGCACCGCCGTGCAGGCCAAGTCAACGCATGAGTGCGTCGTACTGCGCGTTGCCACGCAGGATACGCACGACCAACTGCTCCGGCTTGCGTTGGAAATTGGCGCGCCAGCTGGCCAAGTCCGCAAACTCGCCGACACTGCTGGCCACGATCACGTCGCCGGAGACCAGACCATTGGCTGCTGCACGGCAACCACGTTTGACCTCGCTGACCATCACTCCGGTGATGCCGGATTGACGTAGCGATTCGGGCAGGTCCACAAAGGTGGCGCCACTCAGGCGCGGGTCCAACATGTCGCCGGTGACGGCACGGTCCTGCTCCTTCAAGGTCGCCTTGAGCTTGAGCGGTTTGCCATCGCGACGGATGTCCAGGGTCACCGCGCTACCGACGGCTTGCAGGCCTTCGTAGTTGTGCAGTGCTTCGGCGCTGTCCACGCGTTGATCGTTGGCCGCCACCACAACATCGCCTGGCTGCACGCCTGCGGCGGCCGCAGCTGAGCCCGGCAACACGCGTGTCACCAAGGCGCCGCGTAAAGAATCCACACCCAAGCCCTGCAGCATTTGCTGCGTGAGATTCTGGGTCTCCAGACCGAGCGTGCCGCGCACCACCACGCCCTTGGTCACCAATTGCTCGACCACGTTGCGCGCCAGGTTGGACGGAATCGCCAGGCCCAGCCCGATATTGCCGGCCATGCTGCCCTGCGGATTGAAACTGGCGGTGTTGATGCCCACCAGCTGACCTTGCAGATTGACCAGCGCACCGCCGGAATTGCCCGGGTTGATCGAGGCATCGGTCTGGATGAAGTTCTGATAGCCCAGCCCGCGAATACCGCTGCGGCCCACCGCCGACACGATGCCGGAGGTCACCGTCTGGGTAAAGCCGAACGGGTTGCCGATCGCCACCACGAAATCGCCCACGCGCAGCGCATTGCTGTCGGCCAATTTGATGTCGGTGAGGTTGTCGGCCTTGATGCGGATCAGCGCGATATCGGTATCGGCATCGGAGCCGATGAAATCGGCGTTGACCGTGCGCCCGTCTCCGAGTGTCACCTGCACGTCGTCGGCATTTTCGATGACGTGGTGGTTGGTCAGTACATAGCCCTTTTGCGCATCGATGATCACGCCCGAACCCAGCGATTCGTCGATGCGGTCCTGCGGCACCTGTGGAAACAGCCGGCGCAGGATCGGATCGTTGAAGAACGGGTTGCGCACGCGCACCACTTGTTTGGTGTTGACGCTGACCACCGCCGGCATCGCCCGTTGCAGCATCGGCGCCAGCGACGGCACCGGTTGGCCGGCGACGGCTGCCGGGAGCGCCGCGGCGCTAGGCAAGGTGAAAGCGGCATTGCCGGCCGGGGTTGCCTCGGCGCGATTGTCCAGCCAGGTAGTGATGCCGGTGGCGGCAAATCCGCCGAAGGCAGCGGCAAGCGAAAGAGTCAGCAGGGTGGGCAGCGGTCGCATGGAACGTATTCCGGGTTGCGCGGTGGAAGAGAAATAGGGCGTCTGACTGCGTAAATCAAGCTGAACGAGAGTGCCTGCTCGCAATTTAACTTTCGGTGAAAGTGACGCCCATCCCTTGCTGGCATTACGTTGACAGCTGCATGAGCCCAGCGTAGCGTCCGCTCGATACGATGCTTGTTTCAGCATGACGCATGCCGCCGCGCATCGCCCGCGTATCCAGATACTGATGCCCTTAAGGAGGGTTTATGAGCAACGGCAATGGTGTAACGTCAACCCTGTCCGACGCCGTCGATAGCGTAAAGAGCACCGCCACCGAACTGACCGAAACCATTGCAAGCACCACCAGCGAGGCGGTTGCCAATGTGCACGATGTAGCCAGCACGGCGGCGGCCGAGGTCAAGACACGCGTGGCCAAGGCGCGCAAAGCGGTGGTCAAGGTCGAGAAAAAGTTCGTCAAAAAGGCAAGCGAGGCGGCCACAGCAGTGAAGCGCAGCGTCGCCAGGACCAAGCGCTCGCTCACCTCGACCAAAGACGCCGCCAAGGACAAGCTCACCGCCACCAAGGACGCTGCCAAGCAGAAGCTAACCACGACCAAAGACGCGGCCAAGCAAAAGTTGACCAGCACCGCCGATGCCGCCAAGAAAAAGGTGGCCAACACCAAGGCCAGCGCCAAGCAGAAGCTGGAAATAGCCAAGGCCAACGCCAAGGCAGAAGCCGCTGCACTAAGCGCCAGGACCGCAGCCAAGAGCGCGGCGCGCAAGACTGCGGTGGCCACAGTGGGTGCGCGTTCGGCAGCGAAGAAGGCGGCGGCCACGTCGGCAGCAGTCAAGAAGTCGGTCGTCAAAACGAGTGCCAAGCCCGCAGCCAAAAAGGCGCCGGTCGCCAAGCAGACCGCGACCAAGCAGGCTGCGGTGAAGAAGGCCCCACTCAAGAAAGCGGTGACCAAAACTGCGCTGAAGAAGGCGGCCAAGGTCACCAAGACCCCGGCAACGCGCGCAGTGGCCAAGACCACCGCCGCACGCAAAGCGGTCGGCAAGAAAGTCGCCAAGCGCGTAACACGCTGACGGTGCAGCGCTGACGCTTGCACGGCGAGCTGACGTTGGAAAAAGGCCGGCGCTGTTGGTACAGCACCGGCCTTTGTCATATGGGGATCGCTAGTGGGGATCGCTAGCGATTCCCGATTCTCCTGCTACTCCAACCCCTCCACCAACTGCTCAGCTCCCTTGCGAATGCCGGCTTTCGCCGCGTCGTACGCACCTAGGCTGGCCTTGATATTCATTGCGCTCGGGTACTGCTTTTCGACATACGCAGCCAGCAGACGATTGCTGGGCGCATCGTATATTTCAACCGCATAGCTGACCGAGCCGGAGAACGCGCCTTCCTTGCCGCGTGCGGCCTGCACTGCGTTGTAGGAGCCGCCGCCGATGTCGACCTTCATGATGGTGCCGAGCACCCGCTTGCTGGGCTTGGCGCCGGTCAGGGTGATGCGCACCCGCAAGGTGTCGCGGTCGGCCGACGTCGTTCGCTCCCAGCGCTGGGCAATCGCGTTGCCGAACTCCTGCTGCATGTATTCGGCCAGCATGCTTTTGTCGTGCTCGGGCACGTCTTCAAATTGCGCATCCGGCCCGCGGTAAATGCTCACCGACTCGACCAGTGCTGCGCGATAACGTGTCCAATCCACATCGCCGTGGTAGGCGTACGGCATGCGGTCGCCGCGGCTACCCTCCTGCGGGCGTAGATAGCTCGAAGACGGCAATTGGCTGTACGGCATCGGACGGGTGCTGGCGCAGCCGATCAGGGTCACGCTGACAACGGCGAGTGCGCAGCAACGAACAAGCGAATGGGGCGACATGGAAAAGACCTGAAGAAGGAAGCAGATAGATTGGATGCGCCAGCGCGTAGCCGTGGCCTGGTGCTCAGTGCTCAATGCAACAGAAAACTGGCCAGCGCCATCGCAAACACGGCCGCTGCGGCGGTGAACAATACGCCGCTCGTGGCCCAGCGCGTCAGGCCGCGGGCGTCGCGTGCGCTGCGGATGTCGGGCAGGTCGCTCCAGATGTCGCGATTGCGTGTGCCGGTACGGCCGCAGCGAAAATCCAGCGTAGGTGCAATCTGCGTCACAGTGGCAGCGACAGCGTCGCCATCGTTGGCGGCGGTCTGCGCGGCCAACAGCGAGATTGCGGCGGGGATGAGTTGGGTGGAACGGATCGAGTGGAACATCACCATGCATCCTGGATGCGTGCGGTGAGTGAACTTTAGGCAGGCGTGTTTGGGAACTTATTGGGTCTGTCTGCATGCTGTTGCAGCACGCACACGACGTTCAGGTCGCGCTGGGTGCACGGTCGCCGGCAAACACCACGCGCACGCATAGACCGCGGCCATCGTTGCCTTCGCAGGTTTCGATCGTTGCCGCGTGCATGCGTGCGATGCCGGCTACCAACGACAGCCCGATCCCGCTGCCCTGCACCTCGCTGCCGGGCACGCGATAAAACCGTTCGAAGATGGATGCCTGCGCGCTTTCCGGCACGCCGGGGCCGTCATCACTGACCTGCACGAACGGATGCAGCACATCGGCGCGCAGGCAGTAGCCGCAACTTACTTCCACCGTGCCATGGGTGCGGCCATAGCGGATAGCGTTGTCGACCAGATTGCGGATCAGGATGCCGATCGCATCCACATCGCAGCGCAGCAGGCACGGCGATACCTCGGCCTGCAGATTGATCTGGCGTGCATCGGCCTGCACGCTAAATTCGTCCAGCACATGCTTCATCAGCTCGCCCATTTCGACTTGGTGGTAGGCGGTCGAACTAATGCCGGCGTCCAGCCGCGCCAGATCCAGCAATTGTTCGGCAAGGCGGTTGCTGCGCCGTGCGGTCTCCAGCAGCTGGCGCACCGCGGCGTCCTTGGCTTCCAGAGTCGGTGCGCGCAGCGCGACCTCAGCGTAGGCATGCAGCGCCGAGAGCGGTGTGCGCAGTTCGTGCGCGGCATCGGCAACAAAATCGCGCTCGGCCTGCACGGCTTTCTCCACCCGCGCTAGCAAGGTGTTGAACGAGCCGATCAGCGGGCGGATTTCATCGGGCACCTGCTCCAGCGGCACCGGTTCGGTGTCCAGGCCGGTGCGTTGGGCGATGGCGCCGGAAATGGCGCGCAGTGGCCCTAGCGAGGTACGCACCGCCCACCACACCAGCAGTCCCAGGATGCCCAATTGCAGGGTGTTGAGCACCATCGCAATCAGCGTCTGCTTGAAACTCATGCGCGAGGACATAGTGCCGGTCGGGGTACGCGCGTCCACCCTATTGGGCGGCTCTGATTGTGTGTCGAAGCGATGCTCCAGCGCATCGGGCAGGGTGCTGATCAATTGATCGCCAAGTAGGTTGAGCTCCTGCTCGAACACGCTTTCATGGCCCTGGGTGACCAGTGCGACCAAAATCCACAGGGAGGTGGACCAGCTCAGCAAAACGATCGTGGCCAGTACCGCCAGCATGCGCGCCTGCAGCGATTTCATTCGGGTGACTTACCGACCATATAGCCCTGGCCATAGATGGTGGAGATGAGCTCGTCACCCAGTTTGCGGCGCAGCTGGTGCACATACACCGCGATCATGTTGCTGCCGCCTTCCGACGGACCGCCGTAGACGCCTTCTTCCAGTTGATCCTTGGTGACCACGCGCCCAGCGCGCTCCATCAGTGCGAGCAGCAGCCGATATTCGTGCGCGCTCAGTGCCACCCACTTACCGTTCTTGGTGACCTTGCGGTTGCTCGGGTCCACGCAGACATCGCCCTGATTGAGCAGCGGCACCACGCGGCCCTGGCTGCGCCGGGTGATCGCGCGTAGCCGCGCCATCAGCTCGTCGAACTGAAAGGGTTTCACCAAATAATCGTCGGCGCCGGCATCCAGGCCGCGGATGCGGTCGGTGAGCTGGCCACGCGCGGTCAATGCGATCACCGGGGTGGGGTCGTAATGGCTGCGCATGAAGCGGATCACCGTCAGCCCCGATTCGCCGGGCAGGCCGATATCCAGCAATACCGCGGTGTAGCGGTGGTCCACCAGTACCGTCTTGGCAGCATTAGCGCTGCCGACGTGGTCGATGGTCCAGGACTGTTGGCGTATGCCGTCGCAGATCGCATTGGCCAGCATGGTGTCGTCTTCGACAAGGAGCAGGTGCATAGGTGTTTCCGCCGGGCGCAGGGCCAGTCCGAGATCCGCAGCACTCTCGGAGATGGTCGTTAGGCAAATATTAGTGCACGGTCCGCGCGGCAGGTCGGGACTGGGGTGCGACCCGTTCCGGTCAGCCCGCGCCACGTTTTTGCGGCCGGCTTAGCGTGGCTAACAAAACGACTGCGCTCGCCACCAGGCGGGCGCGGCCGCTGTTCGGAATCGGCATGTATCCTTAGTACACTGCAACTTGTCCCTACCGTCCGCACCTACCTGGCGACTGCTCGCTACTTTTTGTTAGCCACTCTAAGAACCTGTTCACGATCTTTCCTGATTGGTGCAGACTCTGCGGATGCGCCAAAAAACCTATCCGAGCGACATGAGCCGGGAGCGTTTCGAACACATCCTCCCGATCCTGGAACAAGCGCGCAAGCGCACCAAGCCACGCCGAGTGGATATGTATGAGGTGTGGTGCGCAGTGTTGTACGTGCTGCGAACCGGTTGCCAATGGCGAGCGCTACCCAGCGACTTTCCGAAGTGGCGGACCGTGCACGCGTACTTTGCCAAGTGGGGCGAGTGCGACGATGAAGGAGTGAGCCTGCTGGAGCGGGCGCTCAAAAAATCAGGTTGGCGTGGCCCGCCAGAAACAGGAGCGCAACATCTTCAGCAGGTTCTTGATCGTGGACGCGCAGAGCGTCAAGAACACGGACACAGCCGGGCAAAAGGGATATGACGCGGGCAAAAAGGTGTCGGGCATCAAGCGGCATATCGCTGTTGATACCCAGGGGTTGCCCCATGCCATCGCGGTGACGACGGCGGAGGTGACCGACCGCAAAGGTGCGCTGCAGGCGCTGGAGCGCTGTCAGTCAAACTTGACGCATGTACAAAGCCTGCTGTGCGACAGTGGTTACACCGGAGTACCGTTTGCCGAAGGCGTGCGAGAGATTCTAGAGCGTGTTATGAACTTTGCCCTTGTCACGCTAACGTATACGGATGAAGCCTCGTAAGCCTTATTCCACCGATATTTCCGACGAAGAATGGGCCTTTGCGGCTCCCTATTTGACGCTGATGGACGTGCAGGCACCGCAGCGCAAGTATGAGCTACGCGCGATGTTCAACGCACTGCGGTGGATCGCGCGCGCCGGCGCACCATGGCGATTGCTTCCCAACGATTTTCCGCCCTGGGAAGCGGTGTATCAGCAAACACAGCGCTGGCTGCAAGCGGGCTGCTTTGAGGCCATGGTCAGTGATCTGCGCTCACTCTTGCGTGTGGCGCAAGGGAAAAAAGGCCAGCCGAGCGCGGTCATTTTCGATGCTCGCACGCTGCAGTCCACCTGCGAAAGCGGGCCGCGTGCTGGATACGATGGCTATAAACGCAAGAAAGGCAGCAAGGTACACATGGCCGTCGATACGCTTGGACATCTGCTCGCTGTCCAGGTGACGCCGGCTAATGAGCAGGAGCGCGCGCAAGTCCGATCGTTGGCACAAGAGGTACAACACGTGACCGGTGAAACGGTCAAGATCGCCTTTGTTGATCAGGGCTACACCGGTCAAGAACCGGCGCAGGCGGCCACGGAAGAAGGCATTGAGTTGCAAGTGATCAAGCTGCAAGAAGCGAAAAAAGGCTTTGTCTTGCTGCCGCGCCGTTGGGTTGTCGAGCGCAGCTTCGGATGGGCCAATCGTTTCAGACGGCTGGCACGCGACTACGAGCGATTGCCGGAAACCTTGGCCGGTTTGCACTTCGTCGTCTTCACGATCCTGATGCTTGGAAATGCAGCCACCCTCTTTCAAAGTTCATAACACGCTCTAGGCGAGCAGCTCACGGTGCAGATTGCCAAGCGCAGCGAACTGCACACCTTCAAGGTCATGCCCAAGCGCTGGATCGTCGAGCGCAGTTTTGCCTGGCTGGAGAAAAACCGAAGGCTGTGGAAGAACTGCGAGCGCAAACTCAACACCAGCTTGCAGTTCATCCATCTGGCCTTCTTGGCGCTTCTACTCAAAAGATCGTGAACAGGCTCTTAGAACCTGTTCACGATCTTTCCTGATTGGTGCAGACTCTGCGGATGCGCCAAAAAACCTATCCGAGCGACATGAGCCGGGAGCGTTTCGAACACATCCTCCCGATCCTGGAACAAGCGCGCAAGCGCACCAAGCCACGCCGAGTGGATATGTATGAGGTGTGGTGCGCAGTGTTGTACGTGCTGCGAACCGGTTGCCAATGGCGAGCGCTACCCAGCGACTTTCCGAAGTGGCGGACCGTGCACGCGTACTTTGCCAAGTGGAGCGAGTGCGACGATGAAGGAGTGAGCCTGCTGGAGCGGGCGCTCAAAAAATCAGGTTGGCGTGGCCCGCCAGAAACAGGAGCGCAACATCTTCAGCAGGTTCTTGATCGTGGACGCGCAGAGCGTCAAGAACACGGACACAGCCGGGCAAAAGGGATATGACGCGGGCAAAAAGGTGTCGGGCATCAAGCGGCATATCGCTGTTGATACCCAGGGTGCCCTATGCCATCGCGGTGACGACGGCGGAGGTGACCGACCGCAAAGGTGCGCTGCGGGCGCTGGAGCGCTGTCAGTCAAACTTGACGCATGTACAAAGCCTGCTGTGCGACAGTGGTTACACCGGAGTACCGTTTGCCGAAGGCGTGCGAGAGATTCTAGGCGAGCAGCTCACGGTGCAGATTGCCAAGCGCAGCGAACTGCACACCTTCAAGGTCATGCCCAAGCGCTGGATCGTCGAGCGCAGTTTTGCCTGGCTGGAGAAAAACCGAAGGCTGTGGAAGAACTGCGAGCGCAAACTCAACACCAGCTTGCAGTTCATCCATCTGGCCTTCTTGGCGCTTCTACTCAAAAGATCGTGAACAGGCTCTTAGCGTTGCAGGATGGCACGCAGCGCGGCCTCCAGGCCCACGTACTGGAAGCGGAAGCCGGCATCGAGCGCGCGTTGCGGCAGCACCTTCTGGCTGATCAACAGCAGATCGGCCATCTCGCCAAAACCAATTCGCAACAGGCCGGCTGGGAGCGCCAGCAGGGCAGGGCGATGCAACACCTTGGCCAAGGTCTGCGTAAATTCGGCATTGGTGACCGGGTTCGGTGCGGTGGCGTTGTAGGCGCCGGGTTCGCCATGCTGTAGCAACCAGAGCAGCAGCGAGACCATGTCGGCGCGGTGGATCCAGCTCATCCAGTGCCGGCCATCGCCGAACGGGCCACCACCGCCGAAGCGGAACGCCGGCAGCATGCGCGCCAGTGCGCCGCCGTCCTGGTCCAGCACGATGCCGGTGCGCACCCAGCTCACCCGAGGGCCAAGCGCGGCGATCCTGTTCGCTTCCGCCTCCCAGTCGCGGCAAAGCACGGCGGAGAAGTCCTCGCCAGCGCTATCGGTTTCGGTCAGTGCGGTGTCGCCGCGTTCGCCGTAATAGCCTACCGCCGAGCCGGAGATCAGCACCAACGGGCGCTGTGCGGCCGGCTGCTGCGCGATCCAGGCGTGCAGCTGGCGGGTGATGCCCAGCCGCGAGGCGCGAAAGCGCTGCTTGCGTGCGTCGGTCCAGCGGCCGGCTGCCAGCGGCTCGCCAGCCAAGTTGATGACGGCGTCGGCCTGTATCCCGTTCAGCGTGTCTACGACGGTGACACCGGGTAGGGTGCGGCCAGCGCGGCGCGGATCGCGGGTCAGCACGCTGACTTGGTGGCCGGCATGCAGCAGCGCCGGGCACAAGGCCTGACCGATGAAGCCGGTGCCGCCGGTGATGAGCAAATGCATGGAAAGACTCCTGGGCCGAATCGATGCGGCACGATAGGCCAGTGCGGACTGCAGCGAAGTGAAGCTGACCCAGCGATGTTGCAGCGGTCGCCTCGATGGGCGTTGGTGCCGAGTGCCCTGCGCGCGGCGGATCGCCCAAGCGCAAACGCGCCGGACAGGCCGGCGCGTTTGCGTGCTGCAGACGAGCGTCGGCGCTTACTTCGACGAAGACACCGCATGGGCGCGTTCGAAAAGCGCCGCCACCACGCGGCGGGTCTCTTCCAGGTGCTGCTTGACCGGCGCGCTTTCGGCGGCTGGCAATAGTTCGGAATCGATAATCTTGAGGGCGTCGCCGTGGTCCATGACCATGTTGCGCATGAAGCCGTTGCGGTACGCGTCCTTGCCGTCGGGCAGGGTCGACGTCTTCGACAACGCTTCTACCGCGGCCTTGCCCTTGGCGCGCATCGCATCGGCACGCGGGCTGTTAGTTGCGCCAAGCGCCTTGGTTTTTTCAAGGTTGGCTTCATGGTCATGTAGCATCTGCTGCGCGAACTCGGCGGTGGTGCCACCCAGGTCCTGGTCGATGGCCTGTTTGGCAAGCGCGATCTCGTTCTCATCGATCGCCGCCAGTACGCCCAATGCGCCGCCATCGCCCTTGGCCAATTCGGTCGCACCGTTGCCGCTGATCGGCGCAGGCTTCGGTTCCGGCGAGACGGATGGCGCAGTGCGCGATGCATCGCCGCCGGGGCGATCGCACGCGGTGAGAGTCAGCATGGCCAGTAGCGAAGCAGCAACAAGAGTGGATTTCATGACTGTCCTGGAGTGAGTCGGCAGTCGCCGACGATCAAATGCAAAGGAGCCGCTGTGCGGCTCCGGTGACGTGTCGATCAGGTCCGCTGCGGCTGGGCGATTGGCGTCCTGCCCAAGGGTCTGATCGGTGCGCACACTGCGTCTTGCGCAGCACGGCAGACGCGTGCCATGCGCGCGGTGCGTTCGCGAATCACTGCATGCTCGCTAGCTGGCGCGTTGCCCAGCAGGCTGACGACATGGAAGCCGAGGATTTCCTCCGCGCGGTCGCCCTGGTCGTTGACGATGTGCGGTACCAACCGCTCCAGTCGTTCCAACTCCGCTGCACTTGATACGGGGTTTTCATGACGATCTCCAATGGGTACAGGTCCTGATCAACGACTGCGTGCTCAACTATGGCTATTGCGTGTGCCCAACCTCTGCCAGCAATCGGTGGCCAACTGTTCGTAATTTGACTGCGTGTTGGATGAAATGAAGTGATGCTCCAGGCGGTCGCGAAACAAACGCAGACGTTCCTGATCGCTCGAACGCGGTGCCTGCAGATAGATATCGCAGGCCATTTTCACCACCGGTGACAACTCGCTGAACTTGCCCGCGCCGAGGTTGCCCTGGGCGTGCCGCGCCTGCCAATGCGCGATTTCGGCTTGTACATCGATGACGGATGGATCTCTGCTCATGACGTGAGGTGGTCCGGATTAAATACACTTGACGTGCAGAGTAACTCCGGGTATGTCAACGAATGATCATCGAACGCGACCATTGCGCTGCATCGCGCACCCTTGCACGCTTAATTGGTAAGTTTGTTCTCGCACTTCTGCACGCTACTTATTCAGGTAATCGCTTTGAAAAATGCGCGTATGGGTGCCACGTGTGACCAGGCTGCAGTGATCAGCTCAGCGCCGTGATGCATGCCATTTGCATCGCCGCAGATTGCTGCAAGCTACCTCACCCACGCATGCGGTAGCGATGCATTGAAAGCGACATCGCTCATGCAATGCCGCATTTCACGGAAGATTGTGAGCCGCTCCACACCTGTGTAACGTCTAATCAGTAAGGTATGCATCGACGTAATGGACAGAGCACTCAGGATGCAGGACAGCGAAAGCAGTCGTCGTAAGCCGCATCATGCCAGCGGCACACCCGAAACACGCGTGTGGTGGCATGCCCTATTGGAACTGCGTGGCGGGCGGGCTGCCATCAGCTTGATCGTGGTGTTTCTCATCGTGCTGGGCCTGTATCTGGCCTTGAAATAACCTAGTTGGGATAAAAGCGGATAACAAAACAAATGTGCTCACCGCCATGCGGGTGCGGTCGGTGCTGGGAATCGGCATGTTCCGCGCGTATACGGCGGTCGCTCCGCGCCGTCCATACCCACCTAGAGCGTGTTATGAACTTTGCCCTTGTCACGCTAACGTATACGGATGAAGCCTCGTAAGCCTTATTCCACCGATATTTCCGACGAAGAATGGGCCTTTGCGGCTCCCTATTTGACGCTGATGGACGTGCAGGCACCGCAGCGCAAGTATGAGCTACGCGCGATGTTCAACGCACTGCGGTGGATCGCGCGCGCCGGCGCACCATGGCGATTGCTTCCCAACGATTTTCCGCCCTGGGAAGCGGTGTATCAGCAAACACAGCGCTGGCTGCAAGCGGGCTGCTTTGAGGCCATGGTCAGTGATCTGCGCTCACTCTTGCGTGTGGCGCAAGGGAAAAAAGGCCAGCCGAGCGCGGTCATTTTCGATGCTCGCACGCTGCAGTCCACCTGCGAAAGCGGGCCGCGTGCTGGATACGATGGCTATAAACGCAAGAAAGGCAGCAAGGTACACATGGCCGTCGATACGCTTGGACATCTGCTCGCTGTCCAGGTGACGCCGGCTAATGAGCAGGAGCGCGCGCAAGTCCGATCGTTGGCACAAGAGGTACAACACGTGACCGGTGAAACGGTCAAGATCGCCTTTGTTGATCAGGGCTACACCGGTCAAGAACCGGCGCAGGCGGCCACGGAAGAAGGCATTGAGTTGCACGTGATCAAGCTGCAAGAAGCGAAAAAAGGCTTTGTCTTGCTGCCGCGCCGTTGGGTTGTCGAGCGCAGCTTCGGATGGGCCAATCGTTTCAGACGGCTGGCACGCGACTACGAGCGATTGCCGGAAACCTTGGCCGGTTTGCACTTCGTCGTCTTCACGATCCTGATGCTTGGAAATGCAGCCACCCTCTTTCAAAGTTCATAACACGCTCTAGCGACTGCGCGCTACGTTTTGTTAGCTCCTCTTAGGGTACATCTGTACGATCTTCGATCTGCGTGGGCACGAGAGCTATGCATCGATGCGTCAGGCCGTGACGCGTGCGCATAACCTGGACGATATCAAGGACGCCTACGATCAGCTGGCTAGTCTGCCGTATGCGGATGCGCATTCGATCCCGCTGGTAGAAGTGAGGGATGGCGGTTATCTGGCGTATTACTGACGCGCGAGTGGCCGTTGGAATGGCTGGCGTTGCGTTCTGCCGCGCTCTACAAGGGCGAGCACTGGGAGGCGCCCAAGCTCAGCCTCAATGCCGATCCGGATCTGATGGCTTACCGTCAGCGCAGCTCGAGCCCAACCCGCAACATCGCCTTGGTGGCATGCCTTGGCGGCATGCGCCGCGTATCAGTGCGATGCGCTGCTGGTGGCGGCGGAGAACGGTGTGATCGTGACGCATTCGGTGCTGCGCAATTACGCCGATACATCCGTGCAGGCACGGTCGCTGACCTCGCGCGTTCGTTGCTGGTACCGACCACGCTGTGAGCGTCAAGGAGCATCAGCACCAACTGGCCAAGGATGTGGTGGTCGTGCGCTAGCAGTTGCTCAAGCAGCATGGCGATGCAGCGTCATCATCCGGGCAAGCCACGCCTGCGCTCAGCGGCGATATTCGTGCGGTGGAGAAGATCGCCAGCTGATCTGTTGCCCGCACTGATTACGACGCTTGTCTCGACCGACGTGTGTACGAGTCTTTCGACATCGGCAGTTGCGACTCATGCACCTGGTTGCTATGCGTTTTCTATCTCTGAAATTGCTCCAGATGTTTCGTTAACCAGCCACGCTGTTGCTCATGCTTATTTCTCAGTAAAACGATCTCGGTGATGTGAAACGGGCCCAATTGAGCCCGTTCTGTTTCTACTCATAACACTTGCACAGCTTCAGCATAGTGATGTGCTGCCCCAGCAGTTACACGCGGGGATCGGTCGGGTTGGGGCGTGCAGCCTCGTTGTGATGCTCAGAGTCGAATGCCTCGCGCACCGCATGCTTGGCCTTTTCCCAACTCAGGTGCGAGTTTGCCTTGAAGCTGTCCCAGCCGTCGCCCAGGTCGCGTTCCAAATGCTCGTCCCACTGCCGGCCGGCGTGCTGCTGACGTGCCTGCATGCCATAGCGATACGCCGGACGATAGTCGTCATAGGAGTACTCATCGTCGCGATAGCTGGCGCTATCGAAGCGGCCTTCGTAGTGGGTGTCGCTATCGCGATACACCGTGTGGGTGCGATCAGCGCGTTCCCAGGCATCGCGCGCAGCCAAGCGTGCCTCTTCCCACTCCAGGCGCGATTCGCCACGGGTACGCGGCCATTCGCCAGCCAGCGTGGCCTCAGTTTCTTCCCAGGTGCTGGTGGGGCGGGTTTCGCGGGCCTGCAGGCCGAAGCCATACATGGTTGCGTAATCGCGATCGTAGTCGGTGCCCTCCTTGTAATAAGAGCGTCTAACAAAACCCCTTGAATCTTGTCTCGCCGGTGGCAAAATTGCGGACATGACACGTCGCAAAGAGATCCCCATTGCGCTGTGGAAGCGCATCGAGCCACTGATTCCGCAAGTGAAGCGTTCGCCCAAAGGTGGACGGCCGCGTATCAGTGATCAGCAAGCCCTCAACGGCATCGTCTATGTCCTGCGCACGGGCGTGCCGTGGGAAGACCTGCCTATGGAGCTGGGTACGGCAGCGGCATGACCTGCTGGCGCCGGTTGCGTGATTGGCAGGCCGCCGGTGTGTGGCATCGTCTGCATCAGGTGTTGCTGGCCGAGCGACGTCGCGCTCAGACGCTGGACCTGAGCCGAGCTGGTCTGGACGCCGCTAGCGTAGCCTCCCCCCGGGGGGCCCATATACCGGGCCGAACCCGACCGATCGCGGCAAACGCGGCAGCAAACGGCATCTGATCGTCGATCGCAACGGCATCCCCTTGGCGGTGTGCGTCACCGGCGCCAATCGGCACGACTCGGTCGTGTTCGAGGAGTTGATCGACGCCTTGCCGCCAATTGGTGGCAAACCAGGGCGCCCGCGACGTTGGCCAGACAAATTGCACGCCGACAAGGCTTACGACATCGACCGCTGTCGCGCCTTCCTCAAGCAGCGCGGCATCATTGCGCGGATCGCACGCAAGGGGATCGCGCGCAACGACCGGTTGGGCCGTCATCGCTGGGTCGTCGAGCGCACCCATGCCTGGTTCGCAGGCATGGGCAAACTGCGCATCCGCTTTGAACGCCGCATCGATCTCCACTTGGCGTTGCTCTCGCTTGCTTGCTCCATCATCTGCTTACGGCTTCTTCCTGGGTTTTGTTAGCCGCTCTTAGAGCCTGTTCACGATCTTTTGAGTAGAAGCGCCAAGAAGGCCAGATGGATGAACTGCAAGCTGGTGTTGAGTTTGCGCTCGCAGTTCTTCCACAGCCTTCGGTTTTTCTCCAGCCAGGCAAAACTGCGCTCGACGATCCAGCGCTTGGGCATGACCTTGAAGGTGTGCAGTTCGCTGCGCTTGGCAATCTGCACCGTGAGCTGCTCGCCTAGAATCTCTCGCACGCCTTCGGCAAACGGTACTCCGGTGTAACCACTGTCGCACAGCAGGCTTTGTACATGCGTCAAGTTTGACTGACAGCGCTCCAGCGCCCGCAGCGCACCTTTGCGGTCGGTCACCTCCGCCGTCGTCACCGCGATGGCATAGGGCACCCTGGGTATCAACAGCGATATGCCGCTTGATGCCCGACACCTTTTTGCCCGCGTCATATCCCTTTTGCCCGGCTGTGTCCGTGTTCTTGACGCTCTGCGCGTCCACGATCAAGAACCTGCTGAAGATGTTGCGCTCCTGTTTCTGGCGGGCCACGCCAACCTGATTTTTTGAGCGCCCGCTCCAGCAGGCTCACTCCTTCATCGTCGCACTCGCTCCACTTGGCAAAGTACGCGTGCACGGTCCGCCACTTCGGAAAGTCGCTGGGTAGCGCTCGCCATTGGCAACCGGTTCGCAGCACGTACAACACTGCGCACCACACCTCATACATATCCACTCGGCGTGGCTTGGTGCGCTTGCGCGCTTGTTCCAGGATCGGGAGGATGTGTTCGAAACGCTCCCGGCTCATGTCGCTCGGATAGGTTTTTTGGCGCATCCGCAGAGTCTGCACCAATCAGGAAAGATCGTGAACAGGTTCTAAGAACGGTTCCGATGCTCCTGGCGCCAGTATTCGGTCTCCACCGTCGGGTCGAGGCGCTCGGCCAAGCCCTTGCCGGCTGCGGCACCGGCGACCACACCTGCCACTGCGCCGATCAAGGTGCCGAGCGGGCCGAACACGGTGCCGGCCACCGCGCCTGCCGCTGCACCGCCAGCAATGCCACCGATGCTTACGCCAACCGGATGCGATCCGGGTGCACCTGAGATCGGGTCACGGTTCAAGTCCTGTGCTTCTGCTTTGCGTTCCTGCTTGTCGAGATTGCTCATGCCGCCTCCGGTTGCCTGATGGATGCGTCCTGTGGAGACAGGCCGCTAACGTGGCGCAACCATGGCGTCGCCAGGGTGAAACGCGTGTGCTTGGATGTGAGTGTCATCACGACAAGACTGAACTGTGCATCCGCCATCGAAGATGAGGTCGCTAGCGCGTTGTCGCCACGAGGAAAGAGCGCAGGCGTGGCTGTTGTTGACCCCTTGACGCACAGCACCTGGCGCAGCGTATGCAGTACATCGACCAGGTCCCGTTGCGCGGCCATGACAGCATCGATCGACTTGTACGCCGCTGGCGATTCGGCGATCACGGCCGCGTCCTTGCAGCATTTCACGTGCGCGGTGGCCTTGCGGTGCTGTGCCAGCGTGATCTGCTGACGTGCAGCGGTTCCGCTCATCACCCGGCCCGCGCCGTGGCTGCCGCTGTAGAAGCTCTCTGCGTTATCGGCCCCACGCACGATGTAGTTTGGGTATCGCAGACACACACCCAAAAAATCAACCGCTGTGCGTGCCCAATGTGCGCGCGCCGGTCAAAATCATGCGCAGCATCTGCGAGATCTGCTCGACCAGTTCGGGATCTTTCTCCGGAGGCGAGTCCATTGCGACCGCGCCCATCGCAAACACCAGCCGGGTGATCGCCTTGGACACCAGCGCCGGTGCGTGCAACTTGGCGTTGTCGGCGGCGGCCAGGCGGATCAGGTCCACGCGCAGCTCGTCTTCGAAATAACTGAGCTCGTGCTCTACCGCCTGCTTGAACGCATCCGATCCCACCGCGCCCTCGCGCAGCAGCACGTGCAGCAACTTGTCGTCGGCGCGCAGTTGCTCCATGAACGCCTCGACCGAGACGCGGATGACGCTGCGGTCGGTGGAGGTGGCGCGTTGGCGGGCTTGGCCGATGATGGTGCGCAGCGAACGCCCGGCCAGATCGATCAGGGCCACAGCAAGCTCGTCCATATCGCGGAACTGGCGATAGAAGCTGTTTGGCGCGATGCCGGCTTCACGCGCCACTTCGCGCAGGCTCAGCGTGGACAGGCTGCGGTGCGGCCCGATCAACGACAGCGCCGCGGCGATCAGATCCTCGCGGGAAATCGCCGGCTTGCGTAACGGCGGCGCGTCGTGGGTAGGCAGGGCGATGGGGGTCATGTGGGCACAGCCGGGCGTGGGTGTGAATCATAGCCCCTTCAGCAGATATACAACTGTATACACGTCTGTGCATGCATGCGTATAGTGTGTCCTATGAGTCTGGCATCCACTCCCAAGTTTAAGTCCCCGTTGCCCGCACGCCTGGCGCGTCGGTTGGTGTCGCCGCAATTGTTCGATTTCTGGGCAAGCCGGATCAACCCGTTGTGGACGCTGGAGCGGCCGATGGCCCGCCTGGTCGACCGTAGCGCGGCCAGCCGCGACGCGGTCACCTTGGTATTTCAGCCCAACGCGCATTGGCAGGGCCTGCGCGCCGGGCAGCACGTGAGCCTGGGCGTGGAGATTGACGGCCGCCGCCTGCTGCGCAGCTACAGCCCGACCGTGCTGGCCGATGGTCGCCTGGCGATCACGGTCAAGGCGATCGAGGGTGGGCTGGTGAGCCGCTACCTGGCGGACGATGCAGCGTTGGGCACGGTGGTGTCGCTTGACTCGGCATTCGGCGACATGCTGCTGCCGACCATTCCAACATCGCTATTGCTGCTGGCGGCCGGCTCGGGCATCACGCCGATGCGCGCCTTGTTGCAAGCCGCGGCGCAGGCCGGCATGCCGATGGATGTGGACCTGCTGTATTGGGTGCGCCAGCGCGACGAAGCCTGTTTTGTCGAAGAATTCGACGCGATGGCCGCTGCGCATCCGCGCTTGCGTGTGCGTCTGCTCACCACCCGCGAAGGCGATACGCCGGCCGCGCGCGTGAACACCTATCCGTTAGAGCAGATCGCCGATCTATCCAATCGCCACGTCATGGTTTGCGGCCCCGGCGGTTTCGTGCAGGCAGCGCGCGAGCGCTTGCAGTGCCGCGTGGCCGCGTTCCAGGCCGAAGCGTTCAGCGTACCGGCGCTTGACAATAGCGAGGAGGGTGACGTGCAGGTCCAGCTGTCACGCAGCGGCCGCACGTTCACGCTGCCGCGCGGCAAGTCGCTGCTGGAAGGGCTGGAAGCGCAGGGCCTGCGCCCCAAACATGGCTGCCGCATGGGCATTTGTAATAGCTGCGCCTGTGCGCGCCAGTCCGGCACCACGCGCCACCTGTTGACCGGTGAGCGCAGCAACGAACCCACCGCACAGGTCCGCCTGTGCATCAGTGCCCCGAGCACTGACCTGATCCTGGATCTGTAAGGAATCTTCATGAGCCGAGTCCACAACCGTGCCCTGTCCGCTGCTGAACTGCAGTCTTTCGGCGACGAACTCGATGCCATCCGTGCCCGCGTGCAAAGTCAGGTGGGCGCCGACGATGCGCGTTACATCCGCCGCATTGTGGCGGCCGTGCGCTGGACCGGTGTGGCCGGCCGCGCGCTGCTGTTTCTCGGTGCGTTCGTGCACAGCGTGTTGATCCCCGCGTGGATCGCCGGCGTGGTGCTGCTGACGCTGTCCAAGATTCTGGAGAACATGGAACTGGGCCATAACGTGATGCACGGCCAGTACGACTGGATGGGCGACCCGCAACTCAACGGCAATACCTACGAATGGGACATCGTTGCCACCGGCGACAATTGGCGCAAGACGCACAACTTCAAGCACCACACCTACACGAATGTGCGCGGCATGGACGACGACATCGGCTACGGCCTGCTGCGTATCTTCCCCGAGCAGCGCTGGCGCCCGTTCTACCTGATGCAGCCGTTCGTGGCGGTGGTGTTCGCGCTGCTGTTCGAATGGGGCGTGGCCATCCAGGACCTGCGTCTGGGCCGCTGGTTTGCCGGCAAGATGAAATCGGGCGAGCTGCGCGCTTTATTCCTTCCGGTCGGCCGCAAGATGGGCCGCCAGATGCTCAAGGACTACATCGTGTTCCCGCTGCTGGCCGGTCCGTTCTTCCTGACCGTGCTGTTGGGTAACCTGGCTGCTAACGTGCTGCGCAGCATATGGACCTTCGTGATCATCTTCTGCGGCCATTTCACCGCCGATGCGGAAGTGTTCCCGAAGGAATCGATCCGCAACGAGTCGCGCGGCCATTGGTATCTGCGTCAGCTGCGCGGTTCGTCGAATCTGACCGGCGGCAAGCTGATGAATGTGCTGTCGGGCAATCTGAGCCACCAGATCGAGCACCACTTCTTCCCAGACCTGCCGGCCAATCGCTATGCGCAGATCGCGGTCGAAGTGAAGCAGATCTGTGCGCGCTACGGTCAGCACTACAACACAGGCTCGCTGCCGCGTCAGTTCGGTCAGGTGATGTGGCGGATCGTGCGGCATGCCTTCCCAAGCCTTCCCAAGCCGGTGCGCCACCAACGCGAAAGCGCTTTGCAAAGCGCTTGATCGAAGAGGCCGCCGTGATTGGCGGCCTTTTTTATTGGCTTTATCGGATTTGCGTAGAGCGACGAACAACACTATTGTCGCCGCCAAGTGTGCAACGCCGGTGTTCGGAATCGGTGTGCCGCGTAGCCAGCGATGCCTGCGCTCAGTCCGCACTTATCTGCCACAGCTTGCTGGTGTTATCGGCCGCATGTGGCGCTGACGTTGATTAGTGTGTCGCGCTGCGCATCTGCGCGTGATAGGCGATAAAGCCGGTTGCCGGCAACGCGCGTGAGAACAGCCAGCCCTGCGCCAGGTCTACGCCGTGCGCGCGCAGATAGTCGAGTTGCTCCTGCCGCTCGACACCTTCGGCAATGGTGCGCAGCTTCAGTGTTTTGGCCATTTCGATGATGTGCGAGGTCACCGCACTGGTGGCCGAGTGAGTGCCGATGGTGTCCACGAACGACTTGTCGATCTTCAATGCATCCAGCGGCAAGCCTTGCAGATATTGCAAGCTCGAATAGCCGGTGCCGAAGTCGTCGATCGATACCGTGTGGCCGGCGTTACGCAGATGGGTGATGGTGGTGCGCGCGGCATCGATGTCCATCAGGCTGCGCTCGGTCGCTTCCACCCACAACTGCCCGCTGTTCACCCCGGTGCCCTGCAGTGCCTGCGCAAGCACGCTCTGCACGCGACCGCTCTTGATGTCTCCGGCCGACACGTTGATTGCTACGTGCAACGACGGATCCGTTGACAAGGTCGGGCCGAGTTCGCGGATGACTTCGGCGACCACCAAGTCGGTGATCGGCTGGATCAAACCGCTTTCTTCGGCCAGTGGAATGAAGGCATCCGGCGGCACCAGCACGCCATCGGGTTGCTGCCAACGTACCAGCGCTTCGGCACCGACGCAGGTACCGGTATCGAGCGCGATGATCGGTTGGTAATGCACGATGAACTCGCCACGCTGCACGGCGATTTCCAGCCGCGCCAGCGGCGACAAGCGCCGCCGCGACACCCAGATCACCAGGCTGACCAGCAGCAGCGCCACTGCGATGCCGACCGGCACCACCTGCAGCCGCGCAGCCGCCAACGGCCCACGCAGATACGCCAACGGCTCGGTGACCACGGCGGCCCAGTCGCCACGCCGGTCGCGGCCGGATAACACCTGCCGCAGCGTGGAGCCATCGGCCGAGGTGTCAGACGAGGGCTCGATCAGCAATTGTTCGGCGGTGGTGCCGGTGCTGCTGAGGATCTGCCCGCTCGGTGTGCCGATTGCCAATTGCAGGCCGGGTGGGATGTTGATGTCGGTCAGCATGTTCGGGTTGATCAGTACGTTGTAGTTGCCCAACTGCAAGGCCATCAGCGGATGCTGCGGATTGGCCAGCGGGCGAAGCCGCGTGGTCACCGCGATGCCGCGCTTGACCACAAAGTCCGGCATGCTCTGTGGAATGCTGTCGAGCAGCTGCCCCCACGAAGTACAGCGCAACCGGCGTTGCTGAAAATGCCCCAGTTCCACAACGTAATGGCTGGTCATTACCAGCGCGCGCATCTGCGCCAGATGTGCTGGCGAGCAGGGCGGCAGCTGCGAGCCAGCCAAGTTCAACAGCGCGCCATGCGCCTCGTCGAAGGCGCTTTCGGTACGTCGGATCGATAGTGTCGCCAGCTGGCTGAGCCTGCTCTCTTCGCGCGATAGCGCCAGCCGCCACGCCAAGTAGTAGGACAGGCCGATCGGGAGAGTTGCGCACAGCACTACCAACAGCACAGTCACACTGATGATGCGTTGACGCTTCACCTCACCACCCGCATCTGTGTGGTTGCCAGTTCACGCACGGCTCCCGGGGCAATGCGGACAGGACGCGCGTCGACAGATGGCCGACGCAGGGCTGCCCAGGCGCGCGCGGACGCCTCGCACGCAGCGGTTGGTGACCAGAGGCATGGACTGATGAGGCTGCACGTCACGAATGTACGCCAGATGCGTGCATTGCGCGCGTTTGTGGAGCGAAGCGGATGTGATCTTTTTGCCGCTCATCATTCGCTGCGCTGCGGCATTGGGTAGGTCGATGGATTCACACGCCTGCACGCGATGGCGCGCTAGGGTCGGCTCGTCTGCGCTCCCGCACGGGGGCGGGACAATCCGGTCCCATGCAAGGCGCTTTCACTGGAGGAATCACCTATGACAACGCAGAAAGAACGCGTCGGCGGCACCGACGCGGTGCCGATCTTCAAGATGCAGGAAACCACACGCGACGGCGAGCTGACCAAGTACGTTGTCGGCAACACCGGTGTGGCCTTCGACAGCCTCGAAGGTGCCCAGGCCGCAGCCAAGGATCTGGGCACGTTGAACGATTGAGAGCGCGTCGGCAGGCTGTCGTGTGATCGACACACCAGGGCGGCCGGTGCGCGCAATCGCAATGCCACATGCACTGCGGTTTCGCGTGCCGGCCGCGTGTTGTTGGCAGTTGCCAATGACGATCTGCTCGCGGCGTGGGCGGGCTGCTGGAACGACCTACAACAGCTCCTGCGCAGCCATCTGGAATGCGCGGCCGGTGCTCGGTGACATGGAACAGGCGGAAGTTCTGGTTCTGGGCGCGCCGGCAGCACTGTCCGACGACTGCTACTTGCTGCCAACGCTGGCCAGGTTTTGTTGGCCGCTCTTACGAAAGCGGTTGCTCGGTCAGCCGCCCTGTGTGTGGGGTATGGATCAGCGGCGCCAGGTCGAAACCCTGTTCGCGCGCATGCGCCAGATAAGATTGCGCGATGTTTTCGTCCAACTGCGGCAGGCGTGCAAGTAGCCATAGGTGTGTGCGATCGGGGCTGCCGACCAGTGCAGCGGTGTAGTCCGCATCGATTCGCATCACCCAGTAGTCGCCCTTGGTGAAGGGGATCCAGCGCAGGCCCTCGGGCAGGAAGGTGACTTCCAGCCGAGCATGCGTGTCGTCGATGGCACGCGCCTGCCCAGTCGCTTCTTCCAATTCGCCCTCCGCAGTCAGGCAGCGGTTTTGCACGCGTACGCTGCCGTCCCCGTCCAGCGAGTAGTGCGCCGACACATCGGTGCAGTCTGCGTTCTCGAAGCGAATCGGCAGCCGGGCGATTTCGTACCAAGTGCCGAGATAGCGGTTCAGATCCAGCGATGGGACGGTAGACAGCTCGGGAAGTCTGCTCATGACGGCCTCTGCGGAATGGATTGACCGATGTTGTACGTGGATCGCCATGAAGTGGATGTTGGGATGTCGCGGCCGGCGAACAGCGGCGCTTATCGCCAGATGTCGCACCGCCAGCGCTCGGATCCTTATGTACCGCTCGTTTAGCCCGGTTCCTGCGCGGTGCCTGCATCACCTGATGACTGCTCTGTGCGTTTTTTCAGCCACTTCAAGCGGGGCCGGTACCGGGCGGTGCTGCGCCGACTTTTAGGGTGCAGCGGACCAACCTGCGCGGTCGAACGCACTAGTGACGAGGTCAGCAATACGGTCGTGCAGCTGCGCCGCAGGGCCGTCGTAAACTGCTTGGCGGCCTATCCAGGCAAAGCGGAGTCGTTGCCCTGTCGTCGACTGCCGTCGCGCCTTATACCGCTGGATCAGCGCTGTTACGCCGCGCTCGCTGCGCTCAACGTGCGATCCAGTTTGCGGTAGCCGATCGCTTCGGTCAGATGGCGCGTGGCGATCCCCGCGCTGTCGTCGAGATCGGCGATGGTGCGTGCCACGCGCAGGATGCGGTGCATCGAGCGTGCGGACAGCTGCAGATGCTCGATCGCGCGCTCCAGCAGCAGCTGATCGTCGCCCTGCAGGCGGCAGTGGCGATCGGTGTCTGCCTGGTCGAGTTGCGCATTGGGCACGGTGGCGCGCGCAAGCTGTCGTTCACGGGCTGCGACCACGCGTGCACGCACGCTGGCGCTGTCCTCGCCGACGTTGCCGCTGCGCAATGCTTGCGGCGGCAGTCGCGGCACTTCGACATGCAGATCGATACGGTCCAGCAATGGACCAGAGATACGGCTGCGATAGCGACGAATACTGTCGCTGCTGCAGCGGCAACGCCCGCTGCCATCACCGGCCCAGCCACATGGGCAGGGGTTCATCGCAGCAACTAGTTGGAAACGAGCCGGGAAATCCACACTGCGCGCAGCGCGCGAGATGGTGACTAGGCCCGACTCCAGCGGCTCGCGCAGCACTTCCAAGGTCTGCCGTTGCCACTCGGGCAGCTCATCCAAAAACAGCACGCCGTTGTGGGCCAGGGAGATCTCGCCGGGACGCGGATGGGTGCCACCACCGACCAAAGCGGCCGCACTGGCGGTGTGATGGGGCGCGCGATAGGGCCGCTGTCGCCAGCGGGCGAGATCCAGCCCGCGGCCGCTGATCGAGGTGATGGCGGCAGTCTCCAGCGCTTCGGCTTCGCTGGCTTCCGGCAGCAGCCCAGGCAGGCGTGAGGCGAGCAAGGTCTTGCCGCACCCGGGGCTGCCGACCAGCAGCAGGTGGTGACCTCCTGCTGCGGCAATCTCCAACGCGCGACGCGCATGCGGTTGGCCGCGCACATCGGCCATATCCGGTAGGGCACGTGCGCCTGGCGCCAGGATCGCCACCTCTGCCGCTGGCGCTTGCTGAGTGCCGTTGAGTGCGGCGCAGACTTCCAGCAAGGTGCGCGCGGTGAAGGCTTCCACATGCCCGGCGATCGCGGCTTCGGCGCCATTGGCCAGCGGCACGATCAACCTTCGCCCGGCCTGCGCGGCTGCCAAAGCGGCAGGCAGCACCCCATCGACGCCGCGTAACTCGCCGGTGAGTGCAAGCTCGCCTAGAAATTCGTAGTCGGCCAACGCTTGCCGGTCGATCTGCCCGCTGGCGGCCAGGATGCCGAGCGCGATCGGCAAGTCGAAGCGGCCGCCTTCCTTCGGCAAATCGGCTGGCGCCAGGTTGATGGTGATGCGCCGGGCCGGGAATTCGAACTGTGCGCACAGCAATGCCGCACGTACGCGTTCGCGCGACTCACGCACCGCGGCCTCGGGCAGACCCACGATCTGGGTGGAAGGGAGGCCGCCGGAGAGATGCACTTCCACCCGAACTTCAGGCGCATGCACCCCCACGCGGGCACGGCTGTGCACCAGCGCCAGACTCATGGTGGAAGGCTCGCGTCAGGGAGTTGTGGGTAGTGCAGCGGGCGGCGTGCCGGGCGCGCGGGCTTCCAGCGCGGCGACGGCTTTTTCCAATGCGTCGAGCTTTTCGCGCGTGCGCAGCAGTACCGCGCGCTGCACGTCGAACTCTTCGCGGGTGACCAGGTCCAGCTTGCCCAGGCCGGCCTGCAGCGCGCCCTTGAAGGTGCTCTGCAGTTCTTCGCGCGATTGACGCAGGCCCGGCGGCACCAGATTGCTGAGGCGGCGGGCAAGGTCATCGAGCTGATTGAAATCGATCATGGTGTTCTCCGCAGGTCAGTAGGAAGCCTAGTGCAGGCCGCCACACGCGGGGCATCGGCAAGGCGGTCGGCAGGCGGTAAGGATAGTCCCATTCGGCTGTCGGCCGCGGTGACGGCCGCGCGCGACGGGATGAGCGTTGCCCCTGTCCACGGTATGCTGCGCCCCCGTCATGCCCTGGAACCTGCACCGATGAAAATGATCATGGCCATCGTCAAACCGTTCAAGCTCGACGATGTGCGCGAAGCACTCTCTGGCTGCGGCGTGGCGGGCATCACGGTGACCGAGGTCAAGGGCTTCGGTCGTCAGAAGGGCCACACCGAGCTGTATCGCGGCGCCGAATACGTGGTCGACTTCCTGCCCAAGGTGAAGATCGAAGTGGCAGTAACCGACGACCAGGCCGAGCGCGTGGTCGAGGCGATCATTGCGGCGGCAGGTACCGGCAAGATCGGCGATGGCAAGGTGTTTATGTACGACCTGGGTACCGTGGTGCGTATCCGCACCGGCGAGCTGGATAGCGACGCGTTGTAGGTTTTAGCGATGCGTGTGTCGGCTTGTCAGGTTCGATGTGCAACGCGGACCTCAGTGCTGTAGCGCGATGGCCTGTCTGCTGCGTCGTGGCGCTGCAGTCGCGGTTGGGTTGCGAAGGAGCAGCCTTTCGCTAATTCGACAATGCCGGCCGGAAGTCCTTATGGGTTTGCAGACATCGCGCGTGATGTCGAGTGCGTTCCGCTGAGTTGAAGCGATACCAGTCAGATCCTGGCGCACCTTCGATTTCGTACCCGAGGCCTGGACGCTGAGCCTGCGCAGTTGCGCGCGATCCGCATCGAGACTTGCTCAAGTGCTTCCGCACTGGCCATAGGCGCGATGAAGGACCACCACCACACGGTCGCGACCACGTGCCGGCACCCAGCCAGAACATTCCGGTCACTCCAAGTAGTCATACCACTTCAATACCGGAGGTCACTCCCAAACCGCGCTGTTCGCGGATCGGGTCCAGATCCCGGATGCCCACCGCTTGCCCGAAAACGACCGAATATGCCAAGCCAGTTGGCTAATGCGCTTGTCGCCGCGCCACGACTTGCCTACTCTAGGCCGTAATACCATTTCGATACCGGAGTTCGGACATGAAGCAACGCGATAGGAAGTCGGGCTTGCGCCTGCTCTGGGTTCTGGTGGCGTTGGGTTTGAGCGTACCGGGCTTGGCGCAACCGGTCACGCAGCCGGCGATCTTTCCGACCCCGGTGTCGATCGCGCTGGAGGGCGGCACGGTCACGCTCGGTCGGTCGGCGGTGCTGGTCGTGGCGCCGGGCACGGACCCGGAGTCGGTTGTCCTGGTCCGCCGCATTCTCAGCTCGGCTGGCGTTGCCAAGATCGCAACCGCCGCGCGCTTGCCTGCCACACTCGACCGCTTGTACATCGTCATCGGCACCGGCGGTGCGGCGGCGGTGCGCGATGCGCTGACCCGCAGCAAGGCGGTGCAGGACACGCACAAGGAGGGCTACACGCTCGCTAGCGTGGCGCTGGGTAGCGGCAGCCTGATCACGCTGGCCGGCCACGACGACGACGGGCTGTTCCATGCGGCGCAGACGCTGCGTCAGCTGGTTGAACGTCCGGCCATCCCAGCGCTGGTGATCCAGGATTACCCGGCGATGCCGATCCGCGGCACGATCGAAGGCTTCTACGGCGCGCCCTGGTCGATGACCGATCGCGCCAACCATCTAGAATTTCTCGCCCGGACCAAGGCCAACACGTTCATCTACAGCCCGAAGGACGACCCGTACGCGCGCGACCGCTGGCGCGAGCCATACCCGGCCGCGACCTTGAAGGCGCTGGGCAAGTTGGCGGCCACCGCCAAGCGCAACCACGTCGATTTCGTCTATGCGATCTCGCCAGGACCGACTGCGTGCTTCTCCAATCCGGCCGATGCCAAAGCGTTGCTGCGCAAGTTCGATGCATTCCGCGCCTTGGGCGTGCGCAGCTTCTATGTGGCGCTGGACGATATCGAATACACCAAGTGGAATTGCGAGCGCGACAAGACCGCCTTCGGCGACTCCGGTGCTCAGGCGGCTGGCATCGCACAGTCGCATCTGCTCAATCTGGTGCAAGCGAATCTGGTTGCCCGCCACGATGCGGCATCCGAACTGATCATGGTGCCGACCGAGTATTACGACGCCAAGGAAAGCCCGTACAAGGAAGCGCTGCGCAAGCATCTGGACCCGAAGGTCGTCGTGCAGTGGACCGGCACCGACGTGGTGCCACCGGCCATTTCCCTGCCCGATGCACGCGCAGCGACCAAGGCGTTCGGACGCAAGACGCTGCTGTGGGACAACTATCCGGTCAACGATTTCCAAACCTCCGCCGGTCGTTTGCTGATGGCGCCGTACGCGCGGCGCGAAGCGGGCTTGTCGGCCGAGTTGTCGGGCATCGTCTCCAACCCGATGAATCAGGAAGTGCCCAGCCGCGTCGCAGTGATGGGGCTGACCGCGTTCGCGTGGAACGACAAGGGCTACGACGCCGAGCGCACCTGGCATGCGGCCGCGCGCGATCTTGCCGGTGGCGACGCGCGGGTGACCGCCGCGCTGCTCACTTTCTTCGATACCCAGCATCTGGCGCCCACCTTTGGTAGCCAGCCGTGGCAAGAACAGGCGCCGCGGTTGAAGGGGGTGCTGGACCGCGTTCGCGAGGCGTTTGCGTTGGGCGATGAGGCGGCGCGTAGCCAGGCGATCGCCGAGCTGGCGCGCACTGCGGACGAGGTTGCGGCCGCGCCGGAGATCATCCGCGCGGGCATGGCCGATCCAGGGTTCGCCGAGCAGTCGCGCCCCTGGCTGGACGCGATGCAGCGTTGGGGCCGTGCGTTACAGCAGACCGCCGCGGGGTTGGATGCCGCCAATCGCGGCGACGCCGAGGCGCCGCGCTTGTTTGCCGATGCAGCCGGAATCGCCGCCGCCGCCGCCGCGATTCCGTCGATTCCCGGCGCCACGCGTTTCGGCGGGCCGGTCAAAATTGCCGATGGGGTACTCGATCGTTTCGTAGCGGACGCACCGACGCTGATCGCGTACCCGGTGCCGAGGGCGTCAGATCCTGCGGCTGCGGCTGCGCGTTGACGGATTAGCGAGTTGGCCGCGGTTGACGCGCCGCCCTTGAGGCAGCGCTACAGCCGCTTCCAGCCACTGTGCAGGCCGCGTACCTAAGCCGGTTCGGCACTGCGTGCGGCCTCGTCGGCAGTGGGCGCGATGCCGGTCAGGCGCTGACGCATTTTCTAGAAAGTAGATGATTCGAAGAACGAGGATGGCTTTGTCGTCATTCCAACGGTGGACTTCGGCAGCATCGATGGAGCGGCGCGCTTCGACTTCGGCCATACCTCCGGTATTTACTGTCGTGCGGATGGGTTGCTGGGGCGGCGAGGCAAAAGGTGAGGACTGCAACGCGCACGTTTATGGCGCGTAAGTGGGTGCCGGGCTCGGCGTGGATATCGGCAAGCATGTCAGCCCAAGCGCGCGCTTTATGCATGACGTCTACGCCAACGCGTATTACGACAACGGCGAAGACATCACGATTCATCGTGCCGAAGTGCGCTTCTTAGTCAGCGATCGACAGCATCGTTATGCAGCCAACATGGCGGATGGCGGCATCCGCCATGTCGTCGTTTGGGCGGTATGAAGCGCTCAGCGATCCGACACCTGCGCGCTCTTCCGTTTTGTCTGGTATCGGCAATAAGCGGCGCAGATGTGGTGTCATACACGGCAACGCTTCGGCTCAACCAATCACGATGAGGGCGGTATGGATGTCTTTGCACAATTCCTGACCGACGAGCAGGATTCAGCGGCAGTGGGCAAAATCCTGCCAAAGGTGACCGAGTTACTGACGCGCGATGAGCAGGTCGAATATATCGCCGTGCAAAAGAAGATGGTGATGAATCTCTCGCCGGATGCAGTGGTGCTGACCAACCGCAGGTTCATCGTGGTGCACCCCAAGCCGTTCGGCATGACGTTTTGGGATTTCCCCTGGCGCGACGTGCTCAATGTGCACATGAGCGAACAGATGCTGGGGGCGACGATCATGTGCCGCACCACGCAGGGCAGCTACGCGTCCATCGACAGCCTTCCGAAGAAGCAGGCGCGGCGGGTATATGCGTATGCGCAGCAAGTGGAAGAATCTGCATACGAAAAGCGCCAGCAGCTGGAAATCGACAAGTTGCGCGCGTCAGCCGGCGGCGTGGTGGTGCACGCACCCACGCCGCCTGGCGCCGCGCCTTCGGCTCCGCCCGCCATGGACGATCCGATGCATGTGCTGAGCAAACTCAAGCAACTGCTCGATGCGGGACTGGTCACTCAAGAAAAGTTCGACGCCAAAAAAGCCGAGGTGCTGGCGCGCCTGTAAGAGCGGCTGACAGGCGTAGCAGGCAGCCGTCAGCTGGCGTGGACTGCGCGGGAACCAACGTGCACGTCTGGTACACGCCGCACCAGGCACCGCGGCCGGCGGTGCACGCAGTTGTTCTGGTAGGCGCTTGAAGCGGCGGTCTGCGGTGCTCTGCTCTTGCAGCAGCCGGCGCACAGATCGCAACGCCGGCCGCGGGTGACTGGGCACAGCGTCAACACCGTTGTGCAGCCAGCAGGCGAGCGCAGCGGCTACGCGCACTCGCCTGTTACGCGGCCATGGCGAGTGCTGCGTGCCGGCCATGTCGCTCTGGCGACTGCTCGCTATGTGTCGCTGCCAGCGCTTAACTCGCCCAGTGCCTTGGCCACGAATGGCGGCGCAACCAGCACGCCAGTGTGCAGGTGCGCGTTGTAGTATAGCGTCTCGAAGCCCTTGGCCTGCGCCGCGTCCTGGCGGAACGCAAAATCGGCGTTGGCCTGCTTGCTGGCCATGGTCACGCTCCACCAGCCGGTGGGGTAGCACGGCTGCGGGAACGGCAGGGTCTTAAACGACTGGAAGCCGGCCTTGCCCATTTCGGTGCGCATTTCCTTGATCAGGTCCAGCAGCGCCAGCGGCGATTCAGATTGCTGCACCAGAATGCCGTCGTCCTTCAACGCCTTGAAGCAGCTTTCATAGAACGCCTTGTTGAACAGGCCTTCGGCCGGGCCGACCGGGTCGGTGGAATCAACGATCACGATGTCCACGCTGCCGGCCGGGCAGTTGGCCATGTAGGCCACGCCGTCGTCGAACAGGAGTTCGGCACGCGCATCGTGGTTGGAATCGCACAGTTCGGGGAAATATGTTTCCGACATGCGGGTGACCTGCTCATCGATATCGCACTGGGTGGCGCTTTGCACGCCTGGGTGCTTGAGCACCTCGCGCAGCGTGCCGCAGTCGCCGCCGCCGATGATCACCACCCGCTTGGGCGCGGGGTGGGTGAACAGCGCCGGGTGACTGATCATCTCGTGATAGAAAAAGTTGTCGCGGCTGGTCAGCATCACCGCGCCGTCGATGAGCATCAACTTGCCCCAGTCGGTGGTCTGGTAGATCTCGATTTTCTGGAACGGGGACTGCACCTCGTCCAGTTTGCCGCTGACGCGAAAGCCAATGGCCGAGCCGGTCGGCTGGAAGTGTTCGATGTACCAGTTGTCGTTGGCGCTCATGCGTTAATCCTGGAGAGAAATGGAGGCTGTTCCTTCTCCCACCGGAAGAAGGTGGCGCAAAGCGCAGGAGGAGGTTCGGGCGCAGTCGCATACAGCCAAATTGCGCGGCGGCTGAACCGCATTTTGTCCTGCTCCTGCCAGCAGAGAGGGGCGGAAAGTCGGCGCGGATTGTAACGGACCCTGCGCGTGCCAGGCGTTACACTTCACGCCCTTTTTATTCCAGCCGAGTCAGCGAGATGAGCGATTGGTCCCTCGACCAAGCCCGCAAGACCTACTCGATCCCGCATTGGGCCGATGGGTACTTCGATGTGAACGACGCCGGACATGTAGTGGTCACACCGACCAGCGATGGTCCGTCGGTGTCGCTGCCCGAAGTCGTTGATGCAGCGCGTGCGGCCGGCGCCAAATTGCCGCTGTTGGTGCGCTTCCCGGACATTCTTGGCCAGCGCCTGGGCAAGTTGCAGGCGGCGTTCGCGCAGGCCCAGTCCGAATGGGACTACGCCGGTGGCTACACGGCCGTTTACCCGATCAAGGTCAACCAGCATCGCGGTGTGGCCGGCACGCTGGCCAGCCACCACGGCGACGGTTTCGGGCTGGAAGCGGGCAGCAAGCCGGAGTTGATGGCGGTGCTGGCGCTCTCGCGCCCGGGCGGGCTGATCGTTTGCAACGGCTACAAGGACCGCGAATACATCCGCCTGGCGCTGATCGGCCGCAAGCTCGGCCTACAGACCTTCATCGTCATCGAAAAGCCCTCCGAGTTGAAGCTGGTGCTGGAAGAAGCGCGCGCGCTGGACCTCAAGCCCGGCCTGGGCGTGCGTATGCGCTTGGCCTCGCTTGGCGCGGGCAAGTGGCAGAACAGCGGCGGCGACAAGGCCAAGTTCGGGCTGTCGCCGCGCCAGGTGCTGGACCTGTGGAAGACGCTGCGCGACACCGAGTACGCCGACAGCCTGCAGTTGCTGCACTTCCACATGGGCTCGCAGATCTCCAATGTACGCGACATCGCCAACGGCATGCGCGAGGCAACGCGTTACTTCGTAGAGCTCTCGCGCCTGGGCGCCAAAATCAGCCACGTCGATGTCGGTGGCGGCCTGGGCATCGATTACGAAGGCACCCGTTCGCGTAGCTATTGCTCGATCAACTACGGTCTGCATTCGTATGCCAGCAACATCGTGCAGCCATTGGCGAGCGCTTGCGAAGAGCACGGCCTGGTTCCGCCGCGCATCGTCACCGAGTGCGGCCGCGCAATGACTGCGCACCACGCGGTGCTGATCGCCAACGTGTCCGAAGTGGAGCAGGCGCCGGAAGGCCGCGTGCCCGACGCGCACGACGACGAACCAACGGCGATTCGCCACTTGCGCGCGATCCACGATGAACTCGATGTGCGCCCTGCGGTGGAGTTGTTCCAAGAGGCGCAGCACTTCCATGCCGAAGGCGTGAGTGCATATGCGCTGGGTCAGATCGATCTCATCCATCGCGCGCGTATCGACGACTTGTTCTATGCCATCGCGCACGGCGTGCGTGCACGCCTGAGCTTCGACGAAAAGAGCCACCGCCAGGTGCTGGACGAGCTCAACGAGCGGCTGGTGGACAAGTACTTCGTCAATTTCAGCGTATTCGAGTCGATCCCGGATGTATGGGCGATCGATCAGGTGTTTCCGATTCTGCCGATCGAGCGCCTGAACGAAGCGCCGCAGCGGCGCGGCATCATCGCCGACATGACCTGCGATTCGGACGGCATGGTCAAGACCTATGTCGAGAACGAAAGCCTGGACAGCTCGTTGCCCCTGCATACGTTGAACGCGGGCGAGAGCTATCGCATCGGGTTTTTCCTGGTCGGCGCCTATCAGGAAATTCTCGGCGATATCCACAACCTGTTCGGCGATACAGATGCAGTGGAAGTGACCGTGGATGGCGATGGCTACCGCATCGCCCAGCAGCGCCGTGGCGATACCACCGACGTAATGCTGGACTACGTGGGCTATCAGCTGGACACGCTGCGTGCGACCTATGCCGAGCGCATCGCCGCCGCGCAGCTGTCGCCGGAGCGTGCACAGCAACTCAGCGATGCACTGGAAGCCGGGCTGACCGGTTACACCTATCTGTCCGACGAACCGTTGGGCTGATCGCGCAGAGCGCCCCGCTCGCGCTGCGGCAGATGCCGCAGCGCGAGCAGCCATCGCGTGTTGCGGCGTGGGTGACGCGTTTGGGAAGCTCTGAATAACTCTTCGATGCGCTCTCGATCGACAACCGAGGCAATCGCCGCTATGCGTAAGAGCGTTATTTTCAGCATGGACGATCGTCGCAGTTGAGCAACATTCTAAGAGTGGCTAACAAAACGTCTGCGCTCACCGCCAGGCAGGCGCGGCCGGTGCGTCGAAACGCATTTGCCAGGCGAACACTGCGGTTGCTCCGCGCCGTCCGCACCTGCTCGCTAGGGAACCTCTGAACAACGCACTTCAAATGCGCGACACTACACACCTACGTTGAGGAGTCATCCATGCAACTGACGTTCGGTGACGCTGAAGGTTGGGGCAAGCGCAAGCAGACTTGCTGCGAGATCTTCCTGGCCGAGATGGAGCAGGTGGTTCCGTGGAGGCATTTGCTCGGACTGATCGCGCCGCACTATCCGGTGTCGGGGCGGCCTGGTCGACAGCCGTACGCACTGGCGACGATGTTGCCGATTCATTTGCTGCAGCAGTGGTATGCGTTGAGCGATCCGGCGATGGAAGAAGCGTTGCACGAGATCCGGACCTTGCGCCGTTTTGCCCGGCTCGGTGGTTTGGACAATGTTCCCGACGAGACCACGATTCTCAACTTTCGCCGCTTGCTGGAAACCCATGGCCTTGCAGCGCGGATGCTGGAGGCCGTCAACGCGGATCTGGTGCGCAAGGGTCAGAGCCTGCGGTCCGGCACGATCGTCGATGCAACCCTGATCGCTGCGCCCAGTTCGACCAAGAACACCGACCGCGCGCGCGACCCTGAAATGCATCAGACCAAGAAAGGCAATCAGTGGTATTTTGGGATGAAGGCACCCATCGGCGTGGATGAGTTTTCCGGGCTGGTGCACCACGTCCGTTGTACGGCTGCCAATGTGGCCGATGTCACGGTGACCCACGCATTGCTGCACGGCAAAGAAGACAGTGTGTTCGGCGACAGCGGCTACACCGGTGCGGACAAACGCGAAGAACTGCAGACCTGCAAGGCTGGTTTTTTCATTGCCGCCAAGCGTTCGACGATTCAAGCCATTGGCAACAAACGCGAGCGCCGCCAGGAAGAACGTTGGGAATACTTCAAAGCAAGTGTGCGTGCGAAGGTGGAGCATCCATTCCGCGTGATCAAACGCCAGTTTGGCTACACCAAGGTCCGCTATCGCGGCCTGGCCAAGAACACCGCGCATGTGCTGACCCTGTTCGCACTATCCAATCTGTGGATGGTGCGCCGGCAGTTGCTGCCGGCCAGGGGATAATGCTGTCTGGCGCCAGCCAACGCCGCAAGAAACCGTAGAAATCGTATCGTACGCATCAACTCTGTGCGCTATTGGCACGCAGCAGGCTCGAATTTTAGAGGTCTGGTGCGTTGTTCAGACCTTCCCTAGCGCCCGCAACAGATGCGTCTACCAGCGCGACTACGCGGAAAATTGCAGCACCGGCTGCTCGTTTAGCGAGCCACTCGACTGCATTGGTGGATTGGCATCTTGGCGATCAGCGCCCCGTAAATCTTCAGAGCGCGGTGGGTCCAAAACCGCAAGACGCCGCGTTGGTAGAGCAGATACGCTTGTCAATCGCCAAGCTCGATGAAAGCGTCAATAAGCCTTGGTATGACCGGAGTGATTGTATGGTACGCGAGTGCATACAAATTGGCAGTGGAGGCTGGATTCCAGCCGAGTGACAAGGTGAGCGTTGCCTTGAATGTGCCGAGCGATAAACAGCCAGGAGGAGTGACGATGTTCGTGACGCGTACCCACCCTGGGAGTTATCTGAATCCTTTCGACCCCATTGCTCGCATGCCTACCAGCGAGGCACTTGCCGCAGCGCCGGAACAACGCTATCTGGCCGCAAACCAGGCCCGCGATATGCAGGAGCAGACGCGATTGCAAGAGCTTGCGCAAGCGCGCGACGGTGGTCCTGATGATCCAGGCAGGGGCGGGCTGACGATGTCGTGATCAAAATCAGAGTAAGGCAATTATCTGAAGTCTTGTTTTCCGCCCAGCGACAAGAGATATGGGCCTATTACGCGCGCAACGTGCCTTCCAGCCCGGTGCCGATGTTGCTGCGACGCGCGCAGCGCCTGGTCGGCTGCGACTTTCTGGCGCTGATGAAAGAGCTGGCGCCGGGCGGCATCGACGAACTGCAACGCGTCACCGGCCCGCTTGAAGAAAGCTGAGCATTGCGCTCAGCCAGGTCAGATGCCCCAGACCAACAGCACCAGCGATACCTGTCACTGACGTGCTGCGGCGTACCGAAACCGGCGAGCCATCGCATCCCGCAGACGCCACGCAAGGTTGGCGTTACCGGGACGAGCGGCCGCACAGCTGTTGTGCTCACGCTCTACGATTCCCGATTCCCGATTCCCGATTCCGGAATCACCAGCTATAGAGCTTCCAGTACACCTTGTTGACCTTGTCTTTCTCGGCATCGGTGTGGCCGTCGTGGTTGCGGTCGTACAGGAAGTAGGGCGCACCGCGTGCGGGCGTCACGCGCACCGTTTCCAACTGGCCGTTGACCCGATATTCGTCGACCTTGTCGCCGTTGCCCATGGTCTTGCTGGTGACATCCGCACCGGCCGGTACATCGCCGCCGACACTCGCACTACCGGTGGCGCAGCCGCCGAGCAGCAGTAACGGTAGCAGTAAAAGACTCGCTCTGTTCATCGTCGTTTGTCCGTTCCAGGTCGCCGGCCAGTATGCGCTGGGCGGTGCGGCTTGGGCGTGCAGCGTAGAATTGGCGCATGAGCAGATTAGTCCTGATCGACGGGTCCAGTTACCTGTATCGCGCGTTCCACGCGCTTCCGCCGCTGACCAATGCCCAGGGCGAGCCCACTGGTGCATTGTTCGGCGTGGTCAACATGCTGCGCGCCACCTTGAAGGAACGCCCGGCCTACATCGCGTTCGTGGTGGATGCGCCAGGCAAGACGTTTCGTGACGACTTGTATGCCGATTACAAAGCCAATCGCCCCTCGATGCCCGATGACCTGCGCGCGCAGATGCAGCCGATGTGCGACATCGTGCATGCGTTGGGCATCGACATCTTGCGCATCGATGGCGTGGAAGCCGACGATGTGATCGGTACGCTGGCCCTGCAGGCCGCCGCCGATGGCTTGAGCGTCACCATCTCCACCGGCGATAAGGACTTCGCACAGCTGGTGCGCCCGGGCATCGAACTGGTCAACACCATGAGCGGCAGCCGCATGGATTCGGCCGAGGCGGTGATCGCCAAGTTCGGCGTGCGCCCGAACCAGATCGTCGACCTGCTGGCGCTGATGGGCGACACCGTCGACAACGTGCCCGGCGTGGAGAAGTGCGGCCCCAAGACCGCCGTCAAGTGGCTTGCCGAATACGACTCGCTTGATGGCGTGATCGCCAACGCCGACAAGATCAAGGGCAAGATCGGCGAGAACCTGCGCGCCGCGCTGCCACGCCTGCCGCTCAATCGCGAGCTGGTCACCATCAAGACCGACGTGACGCTGGCCAGCGGCCCGCGCGCGCTGGATCTGCGCGAGCCCAATGCCGAAACGCTGGCGGTGCTGTACGCACGCCACGGCTTCACTCAAGCGCTACGCGAACTCGGCGGCGCTGCAGCTCAGGCCGGTCTGTCGATCGAGCCGATGGCGCTGGGCGCTGCCGCAGCCGCAGCCAGTGCCCGTACCGAGCCCGGTCGCGCGCGCGGCACCGGCTTCGTGTCCGGCCCGGTCAGCCCGCCGGTGGAAATGGACCCCGCGCTGTCCGCACCCGGGCAGTACGACACCATCCTGACCCAGGAACAGCTCGACAGCTGGATTGCGCGTCTGCGCGCCACAGGCGAGTTCGCCTTTGATACCGAAACCGACAGCCTGGACCCGTTGCAGGCCGATCTGATCGGCCTGAGCGTGGCCGCCGAGCCCGGCCAGGCAGCGTATCTGCCGTTCGGCCACACCTTCCCCGGCGTCCCGGCCCAGCTCGACCGCACCCAGGCGCTGGCCCAGCTGGCGCCGTTGCTCACCGACCCTGCCGTGCGCAAGCTCGGCCAGCACGGCAAGTACGATCTGCACGTGATGCGCCGCCACGGCATCGCCCTGGCCGGCTACAGCGAGGACACCTTGCTGGAGAGCTTTGTGCTCAATTCCGGGAGCGCCCGCCACGACTTGGATAGCCTGGCCAAGCGCTATCTGGGCTATGACACCGTCAAATACGAAGACGTCTGCGGCAAGGGCACCAAGCAGATCCCGTTCGCGCAGATCAGCCTGGACGACGCCACCCGCTACGCCGCCGAAGATGCCGACATCACCCTGCGCCTGCACCACGTGCTCGGCCCCAAGCTGGCTGCCGAGCCGGGGCTGGAGCGCGTCTATCGCGACATCGAGATCCCGCTAGTGGAAGTGCTGGCGCGTATCGAGGCCAACGGCGTGTGTGTGGACGCAGCCGAACTGCGCCGGCAAAGCGCCGACCTGTCCAAGCGCATGCTCGCCGCTCAGCAAAAGGCCACCGAGCTGGCCGGGCGCACCTTCAACATGGATTCTCCCAAACAGCTGCAGGCGTTGTTGTTCGATGAGCTCAAGCTACCGGCCGTGATCAAGACGCCCAAGGGCCAGCCCTCGACCAACGAAGAAGCGCTGGAAGCCATCGCCGACCAACACGCGCTGCCGCGGGTGATCCTGGAGTACCGCGGCCTGACCAAGCTGCGCAGCACCTACACCGACAAGCTGCCGGAAATGATCCACCCGCAGTCCGGGCGGGTGCACACCAGCTACCACCAGGCCGGTGCCGCGACCGGGCGTTTGTCCTCGTCCGATCCGAATCTGCAGAACATCCCGATCCGCACCGAAGACGGCCGCCGCATCCGCCGTGCCTTCGTCGCCCCGGCCGGGCGCAAGCTGATCGCCTGCGACTACTCGCAGATCGAACTACGCATCATGGCGCACCTGTCCGGCGACCCTGGGCTGGTAGGCGCGTTCGAGTCCGGCGCCGACGTGCACCGCGCCACTGCAGCGGAAGTGTTCGGCCGCACGATCGACACCGTCAGCGTTGATGAGCGCCGCGCCGCCAAGGCGATCAATTTCGGCCTGATGTACGGCATGAGCGCGTTCGGCCTGGCCCGGCAACTTGGCATCGGTCGTGGCGAGGCGCAGGACTACATCGCGCTGTATTTCAGCCGCTACCCGGGCGTGCGCGATTTCATGGAAACCACCCGCCAGCAGGCGCGCGACAAGGGCTACGTGGAAACGGTGTTCGGCCGCCGGCTATACCTGGACTTCATCAACGCCGGCAGCCAGGGCCAGCGCGCCGGCGCCGAGCGCGCGGCCATCAACGCGCCGATGCAGGGCACCGCCGCCGACATCATCAAGCGCGCCATGGTCAGCGTGGATGGCTGGATCGCCGGCCACGCCGAGCGCGCGTTGATGATTCTGCAAGTGCACGATGAACTGGTATTTGAGGCCGATGCCGATTTTGTCGACACGCTGCTGAGTGAGGTCACCACGCGGATGTCGTCGGCCGCCGAGTTGCGTGTCCCGCTTGTAGTCGATTCCGGTGTTGGCGTTAACTGGGACCAAGCCCACTGACGCAGCAAATCGCTCTGAGATGCTGGATGTGCAGACCTGACAGGGTAAGAATTCAGCAAATATAGATGGCATGAATAATCGCTAAATTCTGCAGATCTTTAACAGTTATCTTCACGATCCATCAATGTAGAGAATGTTGTTATATCGCTCGACGGGCGCAACGCCTGTCGCTAGATCTCTCCCATCCCCTGGAGCAGATCTCGGAACGGAAACTCCTCCCCAAGTTTCCGTTCCCTGGCCCCGCCGACCTCCCCCTGGTCTGCGGGGCTTTTTATTTTTAGTCCTGAATTTTCTCGCAATGTAGCGTCAGACATCCGTCGAATGGCCGAATACATTGGCCGCGCTGGCAATTACAAATTTACACAGGCGCGATTAACTCGCTTACTCAGTACGGCGTTTAATTCAATTCTGTATATTTAATCGACAAGCTCAGCCCAGCCAATCACGCGGTACCAGAAAGTCCATCAGCCGCGCCTCGGCGCTGCCCGGTTCCGCCTCGAAGCCGTACTCCCAGCGCACCCGCGGCGGCAGGCTCATCAAGATGCTTTCAGCGCGCCCGCCGCTCTGCAGCCCGAACAGGGTGCCGCGGTCGTAGACCAGATTGAACTCCACGTAGCGGCCACGACGGTAAAGCTGGAACTCGCGCTCACGCTCGCCGTAGGGCGTGCCCTTGCGGCGCTCGACGATCGGCAGGTAGGCGTCCAGAAAGCCATCGCCGACCGCGCGCTGGTAGGCGAAGTCACGCTCAAAGTCCTGGCCCAGATCGTCGAAGAACAACCCGCCCACGCCACGCGTCTCGTTGCGGTGGCGTAGGAAAAAGTACTCATCGCACCAACGCTTGTGCGCCGCATAACGCTCCTCGCCGAACGGCGCACACAGTGCCTGCGCGGTACGGTGCCAGTGCAGCACGTCTTCGTCGACCGGATAGAACGGGGTCAGATCGAAGCCGCCACCGAACCAGGCCGCCACCACCTCGCCATCGCGCTCGGCGCGGAAGTAACGCACGTTGGCGTGGGTGGTCGGAATGTGCGGATTGTGCGGATGGAACACCAACGACACCCCGCAGGCACGCCAGGTGGCCCCGGCCAGTTCGGGCCGGTGCGCACTGGCCGAAGGCGGCAAGCGCGAGCCGGACACATCCGAAAAGCCGATGCCGGCCTGCTCGAAAACCGCGCCATCGCGCAGGATGCGGGTGCGCCCACCGCCGCCTTCCTCGCGTTGCCAGAGGTCCTCGGCAAATCGCGCCTGCCCATCGGCGGCTTCCACGGCAGCGCAGATACGATCCTGCAAGCTGGTCAGATAATCGCGTACACGGTCGAATTCGTTCATGTCCCAATTCTAAGCCGTGCATCGCACACGGTGCGTGCGTCCCATTGCGCTAGTTCGTCGCAGGGCGAGACAATGCTTCGCGTAGCCACAGCGCCCTCGACCTACAAGGCTCGGGGCAGCCAAACGACGCTAAGGCTCGCAATCTCGACGTCTTGAAGTGGTGCGCCGTCTAGGCCGTCCGTACCCAACGCCACTAACCTCAGCAAACGCTTAAGAGGGGCTAACAAAACGATTGCGCTCACCGCCAGACTGGCGCGGCCGGTGCCCGGAATCGGCATGTACCACGTGCACTCTGCGGTTGCTCAGCCCCGTCCGCACTCACCTGGCGACTGCTCGCTACGTTTTGTTAGCCGCTTTTGATGCGGGCCCGACGACGCAAACTCCGCGCGCACGGCAGGCGTACACAACCGCCATGCCAGCGCCGCATGCACGCAGCCGATTGCCAAGGCGCCCAAACCGGTCAACAGCAACGCAGCCTGGCGGGTCGCGTGCAGACGTGCCTGCATCTGCGGCCACTCGGGGCTGTGCAGCACATCGGCCGGCAACAGCGCCTGCACACCTTCAAACAACGGCCCGATCAACGCCAGCCCGCCGAAATTGAGTAGCCCTGTCGCCAGCAACACCGCCACGAACCCCACCCGCGCCCATTCGCGTCGCTGCAGCAAGGCCCAGCTCAACCACGCAAAGGCGGCCGACAGCACCACACCCACAACCGACAACGACAACGCATGATCGATCAGCCACTGCCATGACGCCGGCAGGACGATCCCCTCCGGCAGCAGCGACGCGGCGTCTGGCATCAGCGCGAGCATTGCGATCTGCAGCAGATTGGCCATCGCACTGACCACCCCCAGCAACAACGACACCCACGCCAGCGGCGTGACGAAGCCGCCGCGTGGTCGTGAGGACGCGGCGGCTGCCGTGCTCATTGCAGCGACGCGATATGTGCGGCCACCGCGGCCTGGCCCGGAGGATCCAGCGACGGTTGCAGTTGTGCGTACCAACCGGGCAGCGCATCGGCCGGCAGGCACTGGCGCAACAACGGCGTGCTGCGCTCAAGAAACGCCTCCAGAAACGGCAGCCCGCGCACGTACAGGAAATGACCGTCGGTGATCGACATTCCTGCGTATGCCTCGCGCAACCACTCCAGGTGCGGCAGCGCATGCGCTCCGTGGCCGGCGCGGGTCAGCGCGGTGAGGAAACTGGTACGCGCCGTGGCCGGCGAGGTCGAGCGTTCCTGTGCGTTCAGATCGTCGAAGGTCAACAGCCACTGTTCGCCACGATCGATCTCGTTGCACATTACCGAGGTGCTCGCCAATTGCAGCGCGTTGTGCGCGGTGGGCTCCAGCGCGTACAGCGCCAGCCAGTGCGGATACGCCTCGCGATACCGGTCCAGCGCGCTCAATGCCAGGGCGCACAAGCGTTGCGCCTCGGCACCGACCTGCAGCTGTGCCTGGGCGGCGTTGTAGGCACCCACATGATCGCCACGCTGAAAAGCTGCCAGCGCCGGCTGCAATGCGGGGTCGATATCCACGGAAGCTTCCGCATCGTCCGCGGTAGGCGAGGGCGCTGCTGCCGGTTCCGTGCGCGGCGGCTTCGCCGCTGCGGTCTTGCGTCCAAATAAACGGTCCCACAGGCCCATCGCATCTACCTTGTGCGCGCCGGTCGGTGAGTGGAAGGCTGCCGCTGTGTCGGCGGCGCACCGGTCAGGCGGTGGACCGGTGCAGGGGCAAGCGCAATGCGCCAGCGATCCGCGGGTCCTGCAACAAGCTTAGAGCCAGATGCGTAGGTTGAGGTGAGTGCGACGCATGCTGTCACGCGATGAGGCGATGCGTGCCACCTTGCGTGCGGTCGCACCCGCAGCTTGTCGCCATGCGCGGCACGATGGATGCGCCGCGGCAGGCTCCGTTGTCGTCGCATCGGCACGGCCAAAGCCTGCACCGCGCATCACCCCACCGTCACCGCCAGCCTTACGGCTTCACCTGCTCGTTGAACAGCTTGAGGATGCGCTTGTACTCGTCCAGCCACGAATCGGCACGCGTGAAGCCGTGGCGTTCCAGCGGATATGCCGCCATCTGCCAGTTGTCCTTGTGCAGCTCCATCAGCTTCTGCGTCATGTCGACCGAGTCCTTGAAGAACACGTTGTCGTCGAGCATGCCGTGCGCGATCAGCAGATGGTCGCGCAACCCGTCGGCGTAGTTGATCGGCGAAGAGGTCTTGTACGCCTCCGGGTCGAGCTCGGGCGTGTTGAGGATATTGGAGGTGTATTCGTGGTTGTACTGCATCCAGTCACCGACCGGACGCAGCGCCGCACCGGCCTTGAACGTGCCGGGGCTGCGGAACAGCGCCATGTAGGTCATGAAGCCGCCGTACGAGCCGCCGTAGATGCCGGCGCGCGTGCGGTCGCCCTGCTTCTGCGTGGCCAGCCAGTCCAGACCGTCCAGATAGTCTTCCAGCTCGGGGTGACCCATGTTGCGGTAGATCGCGGTACGCCAATCGCGGCCGTAGCCTTCCGAGGCGCGGTAGTCCAGATCGAGCACGATGTAGCCCTGCTGCACCAGCAGGTTGTGGAACATCTGCTCGCGGAAATACGGCGTGTAGCGCTCCGATACGTTCTGCAGATAACCGGCGCCGTGCACGAACATCACGATCGGATACTGTTTGCCGGGCTCGGGATTTTTCGGGCCGTAATACTTGCCCCACACCGTGCCGGCACCGTGTTTGGACGGCACTTGCACGTACTGCGGCGCGATCCACGCTTGCGCCTTGAACGCCGGCGTGCGCGTGTCGGTGAGCACCGTGGCCTGGCCGCCGGTTGCCGGCACCACCGCCAGCTGCGCCGGCAGATAACTGCCGGAATAGCGCACCAGCAACTGCTGCCCGTTCGGCGACAGGCTGAAGCCTTCCACGCCATTCAAGGCGGTGACTTCAGTGGTTTGATCTGTGCGCAGATCGAGCTTGCAGACTTCGTAATCACCTGGCCATTTCTGATTACACAAAAAGAACATGCCGCTGCCATCGGCGTTGGGTACCGGCATCGACACTTCCCATTTGCCGCGGGTGCGCTGGCGTGGCTTACCGTTGCCTTCCACCGTGTACAGCTGCGAATAGCCGGATTCTTCCGACAGCAGCCACAGCGTGCGATTGTCGGGCAGCCAGCCGAAGTCGTTGAAGTCCCAGTTGATCCAGGCGCTGTCGCTCAGGCGATGGCGCGGCTGCAGCCTGGCGTTGTCCAGATCCACGCTGGCGATCCAGCGGTCCTTGTTGTCCACCGCGCGGATTTCGACCGCCACGTTGCGGCCGTCATCGCTCCAATGCACCGCCGGCCCGCTGCCGTCGCCATCGCTTTCAACACGCACGGCCCGGTTGCCCTTGAGCGCATCGCGCTTGGCCGCTTTGCGCAGCGCCGCCAGCGGATCGGTGGCGATGCCCGGCAGCATGTCAAAAGACAGCGATCTTGCCGTGCCGGCACTGACATCGACCAGCCACAGCGCATGCGCCACCGGCGCATTGCGGCCGACGCGGGTGCGCACTTCCTGGAATTCTTCGTAACCGGATTCGGTCACGTACTTGGGCATCTTGCCGGCCTGGCCTTCTTCGGCACTCTTGGCCTGGGTGACCACCAGCAGATGGCGGCCATCGGGCGACAACGCGCTGTCGACGATTTCCACCTCATCGCCGAGATAGACCGGCGCCGCCGCGCGGGTAGCGTCGGCGCGGCGCCAGGCATCTTCCTGCGTGCGCAATGCGTCGCGTTGCTCGCGATCGCGGCGCAAGGTGGCCAGGGTGGCCAGTTGCTGATCGCGCAATACATCGGCTTTGGGCGCGGCGTTGGGATCGCGCTCGGCCTTGACCACCGCCACCAGCGCAGTGCCGCCATCGGCGCGCCAGTGATACCAGTTGTTGCCCGCACGCCAGATCGCACCGCCATCGCTGGCGAACTGCGGGCGCGATTCGACCTCATTGCTGCGGGTCAGCTGAGTCAGCGCACCGGAGCGCAGATCGCGCAAAAAAACGTCATCATTGCGCGCAAACAGCATGCGTTGCCGGGTTGCGTCGTAGCTAGGGTTCGCCGCATCCAGGCCGGCACGGGCGTTGTCGGCCACGCGTTCTGCCGCGGCACCGCTGGTGCTCCGGCGATAGGTGTCGCGCACAGGGCTGCCATTGCGTTTGAGCAGGTATTGCACCTGCTTGCCGTCCCACTGCCACCAAGCCTGTTCCACCGACGGCCCGATCCAATCCGGGTCGGCCATCACCTGTTCGATGGTGAGCGGTGCGGCCGATTGCGAATGCGCAGTGGCGGCCACCAGCAAAAGAGTCAACGGCAACAATCTGGGCATCGGAAACGAACGGACGCAGATGGAGAGCGGGCAAGCCTAGCAGTTCGCTTACGCAGCGGGCTTGGGCTACAGGTCATGTGTGTGGGCTATAGATGTCGCCTCGTCGAAATGCAGAGCCATTGAAAATGGCGAACCCGGCCATTCGGTGTGCTGGGCAACGATGGCAGATGCAGTAAACAGCTGCATGGCGGGCGCACCACGCTGCGACAACACGGTGTGCTAATGAATACTTAAACTCTCCGACTGCGATGCGTATACAGTTGCGCCTGCGTGCTGCGTAATCGACATGCTCAGCGCTTGGACTTGGCGTCGTTTAATCGACATCTCGGAGTTACGAACGCATTGCACACGTTCGAACAAGGAGCGTTGCGCCAATTATGCGAAGACGGGTTTAGGGACGTAGGGAGCGTGACGCGATGGATGTTTGACGACGCGCGCATAACACACGCTGCGTGTTGTGGCGTGCCAGCTTCGACGAACAACGCGCGCCAGAAGTGCAGTGCAGATGCTCTGACCAACTCACTTTGAAAGCGGCGACCAAAAACGTCGCAGGCATTAGCCAGGCGGATGTGGAAGGAACGCGCAAAACGCCGCCGGTACACGTCCGAACGCTGGCGGTGCCCACCCGGCAGCTGCGTCGTCGTTTCGACAGATGCTCTTCGCCGCACACGGAAACCGCCCGACTTGCCAGCAGCCCGGGTGGCGGCCAAGCTAGCGCGATTTTGCGACTGTCGGTTCACATGTCCAGCCTGCCCGCTTCTGCTGTTTTCCATCCGATGGCCGTTGGCGCGCCTGACCGGCCGCTGGCCTGGCGCGCGGGGCAGTCGGTCGCTCTGGCCACCTTCATCGCGCACGTGCACGGTCTGGCCCAGCAATTGCCGGACGGCCAGTACGCGGTGAATCTGTGTGAAGACCGCTACCGCTTCATGGTCGCTTTCTACGCCTGCGCGCTGCGTGGTCAGGTGTCGCTGCTGCCATCCTCGCGCGCACCGGCTGTGGTCGGCGAAGTGCAGGCGCGCCATGCCGACGCGTATTGCCTGGGCGATCTGGCGCTGGAGTTGGCACCGCCACGCTATTGGCAGCTGCCGGCCGAGTTGCCGCAGGCCGAGGGACCGATTCCACAGTTGGCCGATGATGCTTTGGTGGCGATCGGCTTCACCTCCGGCAGCACCGGCACCCCGCAGCCCAATCCAAAAACCTGGGGCAGTTTCTTAACCAGCACGCGCCAGGATCTGGTCGCGCTGCAAAGCCTGTGGGCGCACACCGACGCGGTGCCGCATGTGGTCGCCACGGTGCCGCCGCAGCATATGTACGGCATGGAACTGTCGGTGCTGCTGCCGATGGTGACCTCACTGGCGGTGCATGCCGGGCGGCCGTTTTTCCCGGACGATGTGGCGCACGCGCTGGCCGATGTCCCCGAACCTCGCGTGTTGGTGACTGCACCAGTACATCTGCGTGCGTTGATCGAATCCGGCGTGCGGTTGCCGCCGCTGGTTGGCATCGTGTCCGCTACCGCGCCGCTGGCGCACGAAATTGCGGTCGCTGCCGAAGCGCGTTTTGGCGGTGAAGTGCGCGAGATGTTCGGCTCCACCGAAACCTGCGTGTTCGCTGTGCGCCGCACCGCGCTGGAAGCCGTCTGGACACCACTGCCGGGCGTGCGTCTTGAGACGCAGGCGACCGGCACCCTGGTGTACGCGCCGCATCTGGCCACGCCAGTGTTGCTGGCCGACAGGATGGATGTGGCCGACGACGGCCGCTTTCAGGTGCGCGGCCGGCAAGCCGATTCGCTGGAAATTGCCGGAAAACGCGCATCGCTGGCTGATCTCACCCGTCGCCTCCTCGCCATTCCCGGCGTCGTCGACGGTACCATCGTGCAACTCGCACCCGACCCTGGTCAGGCGGTCGGTCGCATCGCCGCACTGGTGGTTGCCCCAAGCCTGGACGAAGCACAGATTCTGGACGCACTACGCCTCAGCGTCGACACCGTCTTCCTCCCACGCCGCCTGCGCAAACTTGCCGCGCTCCCACGCAACGAAACCGGCAAATTGCCTCGCGAGGTGGTGCTGGGGTTGCTCAACGGCTGATTGCGGGTCTCATATGGAGCGTTACCGGTGTGCTGTATCAAGCGTCAGGATTTGACTGCCTGCACATCACACCCATGCACCCCATCGATCTCCACCGCCAGCTCAGAGCGGCAGATCACTGCACGCAGCAATAAGCGCGGAACGGCATCGCCGAAGCGGGCGTCCAGGGCTTGCGCGACCTTGGGCAGGTCGTCGTGTTCGCGCACGTAGACCTTCAGGCGCGTGCCTGCGCCGAACTGCGCGGGTAGGGCCGGTGCGTGCTGACGCGCGGCGCCGAGCAGGGCGTCGAAGTTGGCGAAGGCTTCTTCCAGCTGCGTCAGTAATTGACCGGCGTGCATTGAGGCGTGCCCGACCACGGCGGCGGTGCCTGACAGCAGCAGCGGCATGTCGCTGCCGGCAGGTGGCAGCATGGCGCGTGCAAAACTTGGCGGCTGCGGGCCGTACTGGCGCGGGTAGTTGTATGCGCTGACCTGGCGTGGATTTTCCAGCGGAGTGCCGGCATCGGCGGCGGCCAGCCAGTAGATCTGGATGATGCGTTCGGCATCACAGCGCCCGACCGCAGTGGCGGCGGGCAACTGTGCGGTATCGAACGCGCCCAGGCCACGTGCGCGGCCCACGCAGAATTGCCGATAGCGTTCGCGGTCACCGGTGCCCAGAGTGATCGCATTCAGGCAATTCCAGATACGCAGCAGGCGCGGTGTCTGGCTGCCGCTGACGAACGCAGTGATCTGCGCGTACGCTTTCGCAGCGGCTCCTTCGATGTCGACATCCTGCTCGTCGATCTCGATCACGCCGAATTGCAGGTGCCCGTCGCTGGACCAGGCGATGTTGCCGTCGCGGCCACTGCGCACCGACACATCGGTGCGCCACACTTCCAGCACGCTGGCCTGATACGGCTGCAACGGCACGCGCAGATAACGCGGGTCGTCCAGGCGTGGTGCGGCATCGCCGAAGCCGAACACGGCCAATACGTGCGGATCGGCCAGCAGTGTGGATGGGTCGGTCTGGTCGACATAATCGACCTGCAGGCGGGGATGGCGCACAGCGCCCGTGGTCTGGGCCTGGGAAGCGGTCATTGCGTGTCTCGTTGCAAGGTGTCGCCGTCGAAACCGAGCTTGGCCTGGCGTCGGCGTCGGCGCCAGGAGTGCCAGGCGTGCGGCATCATCGACAAGGTGGTGAGTGCATAAATGGCGCGGAAGGCACGCAGGCGCAGGCGCACTTTCGGGCTGTCGAAGACATCGCCGGCCAGCATCGCGACCATCGCCTGTTCCATTTGCAAGGTGTTCTGCGGTTGTGCGAACAAGGCGCGCATGGTCGGCGAGGTGAAGCGGTAGATGAACCATTTGAATTCATCCACGCCGCGCGTGAGGTCGCGCTGCAACGCGCGTTGCAGTTTTGCCTCGTGCTGCGGCACGCGCAGAGCCTGATCCACCATTGCTGCGCCGCGCTCGGCGCTATGCATGGCCAGATACACGCCGGACGAAAACATCGGGTCGACGAACGTATAGGCATCGCCAAGCATCAACCAACGCGGCCCGGCCATCTGCGTGCATTCGTAGGCATAGTTACCGGTGGCGTGCACAGGTGCCACGCGCTCGGCGCCCATCATGCGCGCACTGAGTTCCGGATTGAGCGCCAGCGTGCGCATGAAAAAGCCTTCGCTGTCGCCCTTGCGCGTCTTTATGTATTCCGGGTAGCAGACCGCGCCCACGCTCATGATGTCGTCCGGCAGCGGGATCAGCCACATCCAGCCATGCGCGTGCCGGTAGATGCTGATGTTGCCGGCATCCTCGCCCGTTCGGCGCGCCACCCCACGAAAATGGCTGAACAATGCGGCCGATTGATGCTTGGCATTGGCGCGTTTTAGCTTGAAGCGGTTGCCCAAAAAAGTATCGCGACCGCTGGCATCGAGCAGATAGCGCGGGCGGAAGTGCTGCACGTCGCCGTCCACAGTGCGTGCCTGCAGCACCGGCTGTTTGCCATCGAACCACACTTGCTCGACCTTGACCTGCTCGCGCGCATCCACGCCTACCGCGCGCGCGCGCTTGAACAGCACCTGATCGAACTGCGCACGCGGTACCTGGAAGGCGTAATCGGCCTTGGCATCGAGCGCATGCGAAAAACGGAAGGTGTTGTAGCCGCCGCTATCGTTGGGGAAATCGGCGCCACGCTTGAGCACACCGATATCACGCACGTCTTCGAGCACACCCAGGCGCTCAAGGATCGGCATGTTCATCGGCAGCAACGATTCGCCGATATGGAAGCGCGGGTGCTGCTCTTTTTCGAGCAGGGTGACCGACCAGCCGAGCTCGGCAAGCGCGATGGCCGCGGCGCAACCTGCCGGACCGCCACCGATGATCAAGACGTCCGGACACTCGGGGCCTGGGGCCGGCCCAGCTTCCGGGGTTGAGCTAACAGCAGTGGAAGTCATCTTGGAACGAACCTGCAGCGAGCGAGCATCATTCAGTCATGATAGCCTGATAGACGGTCCGGACAGCTGTGCCGGCCGCCGATCCACTTCGAAGAACGGCCGACAACATGGCAGTGCGGCCGCCAGTCGAACGTGGTCGGTGCTCGGATCGGCAGGTGCGGCAACGTACACTGCGGATCGACGCGGTGCCCATCGAAATCCAATGGTCGCCCGCGATGCTTGTTGCTTGTTCTGAATCTGGTCGCCCGACCCTCACCTGTGGAAGCTCCGGATGTCCTCGCAAACCGCCGCCGAACGTGAACTGGCCGAACTCCTGGTCGAAAGTCTGAACGTGGAAGACGTCCAGCCTGCCGACATCGATCCGGAGGCCCCGCTGTTCAATACCGGGTTGGGGCTCGACTCGATCGACGCGCTGGAACTGGCCCTGGCGATCAGCAAGCGCTACGGCTTCCAGCTGCGCTCGGACACTGATGAAAATCGTCGTATCTTCGCGTCGCTGCGCGCATTGTCGGCGCATGTCCAAGCCCACAAGACCGTCTGAGGTCTCGACGTCAGCGCCTAGCGATGCGCCCCCGTGGGTGCTTGGGCTGGGTGTGCTGTTGGCGCTGGCGTATTCGCCGTTGGCGCATTGGGCTAATGCAAGCCATCGCCCCGATCTGGCCGTCATCGCGGGCGGTTTATTGGTGCTGATGGTGTTGATCGAACCGATAGCCGCGCGCCGGGCCTGGGCCTGGGCGTTGGCGCTGTTGACATTGGCCGGCCTGGGCGCGTTGTGGCGCTCGCCGTACGCGATGTTGCTGCTGGCCGCGCCGCCGGTGGTGTTCACCGGCGGGATCGCCTGGTTCTTCGGGCGCAGCCTGCGCCGCGGGCGCACGCCACTGATCACTTGCATTGTCGAAGGACTGTATCGCCGGGCCGGCATGCCGATCTCGCCCGAGCAATACCGCTATACCCGCCGTCTCACCCTGGCCTGGGCGCTGCTGTTGTGCGGGCTGACCCTGGTCAACCTAGTGCTCGGTCTATGTGCCGAACCCAGTGGCGTGCTGGTGCAATTGGGCTCCGCTTCTCCGCTGCCAATCAGCGATGCACGTGCCTCGCTGTTCGCCAATCTGCTGGCCTATAGCGTAGTTGGCGGCTTCTTTGTGGCTGAATATCTATTGCGCGGCCGCTGGTTTCCACAGCGTCCCTATCGTAATCTGCCAGACTTCCTGCGCCAGATGGCGCGACTCGGTCCGGAATTCTGGCGCGATCTGCTGCGCTGAGTGCGTGGCCATGGATAGCGACGTACGTGCATATTTTCGGGGACAAGACAAAATGCCGTTGCCAAGGATGCCGTTGCGATTGGCGTGGGCTGTGTTCAACCTATTGCAATTAGCCTTCACGCTGACGTTCACCGCGGGCGGGATCGTGTATGCATTGGCGGTGCTGGCGATCACGCGTGATGCTGATCGGCTGCTGCGCATGGGCGGCTGGATGTGGTCGCCGGTGCTGCTGCGTGGCGCCGGGGCCAAACTGATCGTGGAAGGCCGCGAGCGGGTGGACTGGTCCAGGAATTATCTGTTCGTCAGCAATCATCAGTCCGTCATCGACATCTGCGTGCTGTTCATGGCCCTGCCGGTGCCGCTGCGGTTTCTGCTCAAAGACGAAATGCTCAAGGTGCCATTCGTGAATTGGTATGCGCGGGCCACCGGCATGCTGTTTCTGGACCGCGACAGCCGCCGTGCCGGGGCGATGGTGCGACGCCAGGCCGCTGCGCTGCTGCGCGAGGGTAAACAGTTGTGTTTGTTTCCCGAGGGCACGCGCAGTCGTACTGGCGCACTGTTGCCATTCAAGGCCGGGCTGCTGCAGGCCGCTATCGATGCTGGTGTGCAGGTCGTGCCGGTTGCCGTGGATGGCTGCGGCAAGGTGCTGCCGGTGGATGGTCTGTTCAGGGTGCGCCCCGGCATCATTCGCGTACGCATTGGCGACCCGATCGCGGTGACCGTGCCGGATGCGCCGGACCGCCAACAACTGACCGAGCAGGCACACAAGGCCGTGGCTGCAATGCTTCAACCCAGGATCTGAGTTCTGCGCTTATGGACTTCGTTGTGCCGCATGATCATCCCTGCCTACCCGGGCATTTTCCCGGTCGCCCCGTGGTGCCTGGCGTGGTTGTGCTCGACCATGTGCTGCAGGCGGTGGAAGCGCTGCATGGTCCACGGGCCGCAGCACGTTTGCCGCAGGTAAAGTTCGTGCAGCCCTTGCTGCCCGGCCAGACCGCCTCGGTGACGCTGGATGGCGATGGCCCGCGTTGGCGTTTCCGCGTGCAACGCGCAGGCGTGTTGCTGGTCAGTGGCGAACTGGTAGCGGAGGCGGCGGCATGAGTAAGCATTGGAAGAAGCGTCCGGAAGGTGGCGGGCGTTTTGCGTTGTGGTTGATTCGCGGCATCGCCCGGCACGCCGGACGGTCGGTGGGACGGGCGCTGCTATACCCGATCACGCTTTACTTTCTGCTGGTGCGTGCGCCCGAGCGCGCCGCGTCGCGCGCCTACCTGACGCGCGTGTTGGGACGCCCGGCCAGGCTGCGCGATGTAGCTCGGCATATCCACACCTTCGCCTCGACGATTCTGGACCGCGTGTACATGCTGCGCGGGCAGATGCAGCGCTTCCGTGTCGACATTACCGGGCTGGATCAACTGCACACGCAGATGGATCGCAGCTGCGGCGTGCTGATCTTCGGCTCGCATCTGGGCAGCTTCGACGCGCTGCGCGTGCTGGCCACCGAACGCCCGGACGTGCAGGTCAAGGTGGTGCTGGACAAGGCGCACAACCGCGCCATGACCGATCTGCTGGGCGCGCTCAATCCGCAGTTGGCCGCCAATATCATCGATGCCGGCATGGATGCCACCTCGATCGTCATGGCGATCAAGGAGGCTACCGACGCCGGTGCGCTGGTCGCGCTGCTGATCGATCGCCCACGCGAGGGCGACCCGGCGCTACCTGCTATGTTCCTCGGCCGTAACGCGATGTTTCCGACCTCGCCATGGCTGATCGCCGCTGCGCTCAAGGTGCCGGTGGTGCTGGCGTTCGGCCTGTATCGCGGCGGCAATCATTACGAACTTGCGTTCGAGACGTTCAGCGAAGGCCTGGACCTACCGCGTCGCCAGCGTGCGCCGGCGCTTGCATTACTCATGCGCGATTACGCCGCCAGGCTGGAACATTACACGCGCTGCGCGCCTTACAACTGGTTCAACTTCTACGATTTCTGGAACACCCACCATGCCGATGTGCCGCACCCTGCCGTGGATGCTGATACTGCTGTTCAGCGCCGCACCGCTATGCGCCGCACCGCCTGAGACGCTGGACGTCGGTCAAGTGCTGCAGGGCTTGGCTCGCCCCGCGCCGGTCAGTACCGAGTTTGTCGAACTGCGTGGGTCTGCTCTGCTGAAGACGCCGCTGCGCGTGCAGGGCCACTACCGTCGCCCGGATGCGCAGACGTTGGTGCGCGAAGTCAGCGCACCGTATCGCGAGACCACCACCTTGAAAGGCGACGAAGGCGTGCTGGAACGCGAAGGCAAAGCGCCGCGGCGCTTTTCGCTGAGCCGCGTGCCCCAATTGGCCGGATTAAAGTCCGGCTTCGGCGCGTTGCTGGTCGGCGACCGCGCGCTGCTGGAACAGCAATACCGCGTCAGTGGACAAGGCCAGCCTGAGGCGTGGCAACTGACGCTGCAGCCCAAGGACGCCGCCGTCGCCAAGCAGGTGCGCGAGTTGCGTCTGTACGGACGCAACGATGAGCTGCGTTGCATCGAAAGCCTGCCTGCCAAGGGCGACGTGCAACGCACGCTGCTGGCCGGCGCGGCACGTGACGCGGCAAGCGTCATCGATGCGGCAGCGCTGACTACGTTGTGCCATGGGTCTGGCGCGTGACGCATTGCGTGTGGGTCTTGCGTGCGCAGTCGGGACACGCTTTTAGCAACAGACAAACGACCGTCCTCGGCAAGAAAGAGGCGCTGGTGCCGTACGCGCCCAGCAGAAGAAAGACGCCTCGGCGGCGCTATCGCGCGCGCGTGGCCGGCCGACACATTCTGCCGTCGTAGCAGGGCTTTGGTATGCCGCTTAAATTGAATGCAAACCGCCGCATCGGGCTGGCGCTGCTGTGGCTGGCACTGCTGGTGGTCGCAGGTTTCTGGTTGAGCCAGACGCTCAGGGTGTCAGGCGACCTTCGCAAATTCATGCCAGCCCCGCGCACGCCTGCGCAAAAACTTCTCATTGAAGAACTTGGCGAAGGCCCTGGTGCGCGGCTGTTGCTGATGTCCTTATCCAATAGTGACCCGGCCACGCTGGCGGAGCAGTCGCAACAATTGCAGCACGCCCTGGCCGCACAGCCGGAGTTGTTCGAGCTGGTGGGCAATGGTGGAAATGCGGGGCTTGATGCGGTTCCCGAGCGCTTGCTGCCGTACCGTTATCTGCTCAGCGACAGCTTCGACAAGACGCCGCTGGATACGCAAACCTTGAAAGCCGCATTGCAATCGCGGGTGCAGGATCTGGGCTCGCCAGCAGCCGCGATGGTGGAGCCGCTGTTGCCGCGCGATCCCACGCTGGAAGTGCTGCATCTTGCAGAAACCTTGCAGCCGGCCGCCGCACCGCAGACGCGCAACGCAGTGTGGTTCGATCGTGCCGGTACCTCGGCCTTGCTGATCGTGCAGACGCGAGCGGCCGGGTTCGACCCCACCGCCCAGCAGCTGGCTTACGACGCCGTACAAGCGGCCTTCGCCAGGGTCAGCAAAGGCAGCAAGACACGACTGACGCTGACCGGCCCAGGCGCATTCGCGGTGGAAATCACCGCGCGCACGCAGGGCGAGGCGCAGTGGATCGGGACGTTGGATACCGTGGGCTTGGTCTTGCTGCTGCTGGTTGCCTACCGCAGCTGGAAGATTCCGGTGCTCGGAGTGTTGCCGCTGGCAAGCGCGGGGCTGGCCGGCTTGGGCGCGGTAGCATTGTTGTTCGATGGTGTGCATGGCATTACCGTGGCGTTCGGGTTCACGCTGATCGGTGTGGTGCAGGATTATCCGATCCACTTGTTCAGTCATCAGCGTCCCGGCCTGGATCCGCGCGACAACGCGCGGCAGCTGTGGCCGACGCTGGCCACCGGCGTGGTCTCCACCTGCATTGCCTACGTCACCTTTCTGTTTTCGGGTGTGGACGGTTTACGGCAGCTGGCGGTGTTCACCATCGCGGGCTTGGCGACTGCTGCGATCACCACACGTTGGATGTTGCCCTCGTTGATCGATCCGGCCCCGCGCGACTATGCCGATTCGCGCATTCTGGCCGCGCTGTGGCGTGGCATTGCGCGTCTGCCGCGGCCGCGTGCCAGTCTGGCGGTGATCGCCGTCATCGGTATTGCTGTGATTGCGTTTGCGCCAGGGCAGTTCTGGCAAAACGATCTGTCGACGTTGACCCCGGTGCCGCCCAAGGCGTTGGCGCAAGACACGCATCTGCGCCAGGAACTGGGCGCGCCGGATGTGCGTTACGTGCTCGCGCTTCCCGCAGCCAATGACGAGGCGGCGCTCCAGGCCAGCGAGCAATTGCGCCCGCGGTTGGATGCGTTGGTGCGCGATAGCGCGCTGACCGGCTACGACATGGCCGCGCGTTATCTGCCCAGTGCCAAGACGCAGCATGCGCGCCAGGCAGCGTTGCCGGATGCCGCGCAAGCGCGCGCGCAAACCGAAAGCGCAGTAGCCGCCACGCCGTTTCGCAGCGATGCGTTTACGCCGTTCCTGCAGGATCTGGACGCCGCAAAGCAGGCTGCGCCGCTACTGCCGAAGGATCTGGCCGGCTCGCCGCTAGCGACGTCGGTGGGTGGGCTGTTGCTGGGGCGCGGCGATCGCAGCACCGCATTGGTCTCGCTGACAGGTCTGCGCGATCCGGCGGTGTTGGCTGCGGCCGTGCAGGGCAGCGGCGCGCAATTGCTGGATCTGAAAGATGCGTCCGAATCGTTGGTTGCCGCTTATCGCGCACGCGTGCTTGGTGCTCTGGTGCTGGCCGCATTGCTGCTGGCGGTGACGGTGGCGATCGCGCTGCGCAGCCCGCGCCGGGTCGTGCGCGTGCTGTTGCCGATGGCGCTGACCACCGTGCTGATCCTGGCGATCCTGCGCGGTACCGGTGTGGAGCTCAATCTGTTCCATCTGGTCGCACTGATTCTGGCGGCCGGGCTGGGGCTGGATTACGCGCTGTTTTTCGATCATGCCGGCGACGATCACGCCGATCAGCTACGCACGCTGCATGCGCTCATGGTGTGCAGCCTGATGACCTTGCTGGTGTTCGCCTTGCTGGCCGCGTCCAGTATTCCGGTGCTGCGCGCGATTGGCAGCACGGTGGCGCTGGGCGTGTTGTTCAATTTCATTCTGGCCCTGCTGGTGTCGCGCGAGCCGGCACTGGAGCGCACCAATAGCGGAGAGACGTATGCGGGGACGTGACGCGATTGCAACACTGATTCCCCACCAGGGCAGCATGTGCCTGTGGGAGGACGTGGCCGAGTGGGATGCGCAGCGCATCGTGCTGCGTAGTCACGCGCATCGCAGCGATATGCATCCGCTACGCGCCGATGGCCGCTTGCGCGCGCTGCATTTGTGCGAATACGGCGCCCAAGCCATGGCCGTGCATGGCGGCTTGCTGGGCCGAAAATCGGACAAGCCGGCGCGCCTCGGCTTGCTGGTGGCGCTGCGTGCAGTAGAGTTGCACGTCGCCTATCTGGACGACCTGCCGGATGCGATCGTGTGCGAGGCACAGGTGTTGATGCAGGGCGAGGACAGCCAGCAATACAGTTTCCGTTTAACGCATCAAGCGCAACTGCTCGGCGAAGGGCGCGCCACGGTGATGTTGGTCGCGGCGCAGGCCTGACTGGTCGTACAGTGATTCCGCAGAAGCTTGCTGGCGCGCGATAAAGCATTACCGTTCCGCCAAGGCTTCGTACGCGAGCGCGCTCTTAGAACCTGTTCACGATCTTTCCTGATTGGTGCAGACTCTGCGGATGCGCCAAAAAACCTATCCGAGCGACATGAGCCGGGAGCGTTTCGAACACATCCTCCCGATCCTGGAACAAGCGCGCAAGCGCACCAAGCCACGCCGAGTGGATATGTATGAGGTGTGGTGCGCAGTGTTGTACGTGCTGCGAACCGGTTGCCAATGGCGAGCGCTACCCAGCGACTTTCCGAAGTGGCGGACCGTGCACGCGTACTTTGCCAAGTGGAGCGAGTGCGACGATGAAGGAGTGAGCCTGCTGGAGCGGGCGCTCAAAAAATCAGGTTGGCGTGGCCCGCCAGAAACAGGAGCGCAACATCTTCAGCAGGTTCTTGATCGTGGACGCGCAGAGCGTCAAGAACACGGACACAGCCGGGCAAAAGGGATATGACGCGGGCAAAAAGGTGTCGGGCATCAAGCGGCATATCGCTGTTGATACCCAGGGGTTGCCCCATGCCATCGCGGTGACGACGGCGGAGGTGACCGACCGCAAAGGTGCGCTGCGGGCGCTGGAGCGCTGTCAGTCAAACTTGACGCATGTACAAAGCCTGCTGTGCGACAGTGGTTACACCGGAGTACCGTTTGCCGAAGGCGTACGAGAGATTCTAGGCGAGCAGCTCACGGTGCAGATTGCCAAGCGCAGCGAACTGCACACCTTCAAGGTCATGCCCAAGCGCTGGATCGTCGAGCGCAGTTTTGCCTGGCTGGAGAAAAACCGAAGGCTGTGGAAGAACTGCGAGCGCAAACTCAACACCAGCTTGCAGTTCATCCATCTGGCCTTCTTGGCGCTTCTACTCAAAAGATCGTGAACAGGCTCTTACGCCGTGTTTCCTCGGTCGGGCCGGAATCGCTAGGATGATGATCTTTCCGCCGTCGTTTCTACGGCTTCCACCGAGGTTTCCATGAGCACATCCGTTCCTCAGCGCCGCGCCCTTGTCACCGGCGGTAGCGGCGATCTTGGCGGTGCGATCTGCCGGCAGCTGGCAGCGCAGGGCCGGCACGTGATCGTGCATGCCAATCGCAATATCGCCCGAGCCGAAGAAGTAGTTGCAGCGATCCTCGCCGACGGCGGTAGCGCAGAAGCGGTGGCGTTCGATGTGGCCGATGCGCAAGCCAGTGCCGCTGCACTGTCCACCTTGCTGGAAGTAGGCCCGATCCAGATCGTGGTCAACAACGCCGGCATCCATGACGATGCGCCGATGGCCGGCATGAGCGCCGAGCAATGGCATCGGGTCATCGATGTGTCGCTGCACGGGTTCTTCAACGTCACTCAGCCGCTGTTGCTGCCGATGGCACGCACGCGCTGGGGCCGTATCGTCAGCGTGTCGTCGGTGGCGGCGGTGCTGGGCAATCGCGGGCAGACCAACTACGCCGCCGCTAAAGCAGCGTTGCACGGCGCCAGCAAATCGCTCTCGCGCGAAATGGCCAGCCGCGGCATTGCGGTGAATGTTGTTGCGCCTGGCGTGATCGAAAGTGAAATGGTGGGCGAAAGTTTTGCGCCCGAAGTAATCAAGCAACTGGTGCCGGCCGGGCGCGTCGGCAAACCCGACGAAGTGGCCGCGCTGGTCGCTTTCCTATGCTCGGAGGCTGCCGGTTACATCAATGGCCAGGTTATCGGCATCAATGGTGGGATGGGTTGAGAGCAGCTATACGCAGGCGTTGTAGAACGCGTGTCGCGTTTGTAACGAAGACGCTAATCCAAGGACGACAATGCGCAGCTGCCATCGCGCAGTGCAAAGCGGTTAGCCGTCAGTCTCATCGAGATCACGATCCGGTCGCGCGGCTTGCATCGCGCGCGACTCGACAAACGAACGGCCGTTGCCAGCGCGTTCGAGTCACTATGCCGCATCGGCATACCAAGTCGCGGTGAGGATCTGGTTGCCGCTGGCGTTGGCGGTTAATGCGTCCAGGCCATGGTCGGGCAGGCCAGGGTGGCGTTGACGTGCCTGCTGCAGGATCTCGCGCGCCAGTACCGCCATCTGCGCGAGGTTGCTGTGGATGCTCGCGGCAAAAGCGTCATCGTCAAGGGTGTCGTTCAACGCGCCATTGAGTTCGTTGAACCAGCCGATCAGATATTGATCGAGCAAGCGTCCGTGGCCGGTGGGCATGCCCTGCGCCGTGTTGTGCACGCCCCAGTCGTGCAGCACGCGTTGCATCGCCAGATTCATGTCGCGCGCGTACAGAAAGTCGGTCTTCATGCGCGCCAGCAAGCTGAGATCGGCAATGCGCCCGCTGCAGAACAGCGGCGCCAGCAGCGACCAATAATAGGTGTAATCCCAGATCACCTTGACCGGCATGACCTGTTCGTCGCCGAACAGTGCGTACTGATCTTGATACAGGGTCAGGGTGCTCTCGTAGAACGAGAAATACAGCTGCTGATACAGCTCGGCATACGGGCTGAGCGATTTACCGGCGCGGTCGCGGCCGATCAGTTCGCAGATGTAGGTATTGGAGATGGCGATGAAGTCGCTGCCGGGCGAATAGAACGGGTCCAAGAACAACCCGGCTTCGCCGGTCAGTGCCCAGCGCTGCGGCGAGAACACCTGCTTGCAGCTGTACGAAAAATTGCGCAGGAACAAAAAATCCTGCAACCGGTAGTCAGCCTTGTCGAGCGTGGCGGCGACCTGCGGCTGATGCGTGCGCAGCCAAGTCATCGCCTTCTCGTGCGTGTTCATCGTCTCCAGCGGATGCACGTCCGCATCGCAGACGATGCCCAGCGAATGCGCACCGGAGGAGAGCGGAATCAGCCAGAACCAATAGCCCGGCCCGCACATGTGATTGGTCGAGCGCCAGCGATCCGGCGGAGTGCAGCGCTGCAGCCAGCTGCTGTCCTGCGACCATCCATTGGGGTCGATCAAACCTTCCAGGCGCCACCACACCGCGTTGGCATGATGGTCATTGTCCTGCGCCAGGCCGAGCTTGCGCTTGAGCAGGCCGGCGCGGCCGCTGGCGTCCACTACCCAACGTGTGCTGAGCGTGCCGGCTGCGCTGTCGCGCTCGTAGCGCACCGCGTGGTCGCTGTCGTCGTCGGACAGATCCACGCCTTTGACGCTGCAGCTATCGACAAAGTTGATCCCTTGCGCGCGGGCGCGTTCGCCCAGAAAATTTTCGAAGCGGCCGCGATCGATCTGCCACGACGGCGTCGGCAGGATCTGGCTGACGCCCAGTTCGGTGCAGCGGTCGATGTCCTGCCGCTTGTCGGAGAAGAAGAAGCGGAAACCGAACTTGCGTATCTGCTCGGTCTCCAGATGCTCGCGCAGGCCCAGCACGTTGGCAAAATAATGCGCGCCGATCTCCACCGTGGATTCGCCCACCTTGAAGGCAGCTTCGCGCACCGGGTGCGCGCATCGTTCCAGCACGGTGATCGCCAGCGCGGGATCGCGTTGCTTCAACTGCAGAGCCAGGCTCAGGCCGGCCAGGCCACCACCGGTAATAACGACATCGGTGCGCTGTACATTCATGTGGGTCGGTTACTCTTGGTGAACGCGGGCACAGTAGCAAATTCGCCATCGGGGTCGTCAATCAGCACCGGGTTGGCGAGCACGCGGCGGTATTCGCGCCAAATATGTCCGTACGTCCAGACATGGACGACCACGTGCGAGGTGATGTTCCACAGATCGCGCACCAGCCGGAAATGGCTCTTGCGAAACGTTCCCGGCGAAGTGCCGGCATAACGGGTTTCGATCGGTACCGCGACCACGCGCGCGCCGGCCTGGCGTGCGGCGGAAATCAATATTTGCGCTTCGAACACGAAGCCTTCGCCGGGCACATTGGGCAAGGTGAACACCGATGCCGGATACAGCCGTTGGCCGCTCTGGCTGTCTACCAATTGGAAGCCGCAGGCCCAGGCGATGCCCCAGTCGCCAAAATCGTTGCCGATGCGGCGGAGGGTGGGCTGGGTGGCGCGCTTGCGCATGCGAGCGCCGACGATTACACAACCGGGGTGACGGTTGGCGGCAGCCAGCAGACGTGGAAAATCGGCCGCCTTGTGTTGGCCATCGCCGTCCATGGTCATCACTGCGCGCATGCCCAGGCGCTGGGCCTGCGTAAAACCGCTACGTAACGCGGCGCCTTTACCCATGCGCTGCGGATGGCGGATCAAGGTGATCGGCAGATCGGCAATGCAATCGGCAGTGCCATCGTCGGAGCCGTCATCGATCACGATCACGTGCGAGCAATAAGTCAGCGCATCGTTGACCACTTCGCGGATGCGCAGCGCCTCATTCAAGGCCGGCACTAAAATCGCGGTGTCCTCGCGGCTCAACGGCAGCCGGCTCATCGCTGGACCTCCACGCGCAGCACGCGGCCTGGGCCGGCGTACAGCGCGACGCTTTCGCCGCTGCCGGCGAGCAGGTTGAACAGTGGCAGCATCGGCGCCATCGCATTGCCGGCGGCATGCCGCGACAACGGTCCATCAGCGGACGACGGCACGCCTTCGTCCAGACGCACCTGCAGCTGTGGTTTGCCGGCCTGAGCCGGCGCGCCCAACACCAGCGCCGCCCCGAGCAGGCCCTGGCTGGGCGCAACCCGGCCCAGCGGCCCGATCGAGCGGGCGTCGTAAGCGGCCAGCAACACCGCGTCCATGCTGGCGGTGAGCTGCACCAGCGCCTCGAGCAGGCCCTGCGCAAAGCTTGCCCGACTGGCGCTGATTGCCGTGGCCGGGGTCATCGCCCCGGTACCGATGGTCCAGTAGCCTGCAGCGGCGTTGTGCACCGAATTGTGGAACTTGGTCGGCGAGATTGCCGTCGGGTCGCTGGCCAGGGTGGTGCACATATAATCAGCGATGGCCAGATCGCCATAGGTGGAGGTGAACACCGACGGCAGGCGTGCAGGCTCGCGGCCGGCAGCGGTGCAGGCCGCCAGCGCGGCTTCCAGCGACACTGCTACCGTGTCTGGCGCACGGCGCCGTTCGTTGGCGGCCAGCAACTGCGGCGCCGGGCGTGCCGAGGTTTCCTGCAGTTCGCCGCCGCGCACGAAGGCGACCGCAGCGTCCCAGGTGGGCAGGCCCTGAGTCCAGAACCCGATCCCTTCGATGGTGGCAGCCAGCATCAGCGTGCCCGCCCGAACAGCAGCGAGCAGTTATTGCCGCCAAAACCAAACGAATTGTTCATTGCGTAATCGATCCGGCAATAAGCGTTGTCGAAACGGATCTGCGGGCCGCAGGCGGGGTCGGGCACCTCACTGTTGAGCGTGCCCGGCAGCACGCCGTCGCGCAGTGCCAGCAGCGCAATCACCGATTCCACAATGCCGGCCGCGCCCAGCGTATGGCCGGCCCAGGCTTTGGTCGAACTGGCGTGAAGGGTGTCGGGGAAAACCGCAGCCACCGCCGCCGCTTCCACGCTGTCGTTGGCCGGCGTGGCGGTGCCGTGCAGATTCAGATAGCCCACCGCTGCAGGCTGCAGACCAGCGCGCTCGAGTGCGCCGCGCATTGCCATTTGCGCGCCCAGGCCTTGCGGATGCGGTGCGGACATATGGTGCGCATCGCTGGATTCACCATAGCCATAAAGCCACAGCGCCGCGTCCGGTGCAGCGGCGGGGCGTTCGAGCAACGCAAAGCCGCCGGCCTCACCCAGGCTTAGGCCGACTCGGCGCGCGTCGAACGGCTGACACGGCTCCTGTGCGACCACCTGTAGTGCGTTGAAGCCGAACAGCACGCTGCCGCACAACGTGTCCACACCGCCGACCAGAGCCGCGTCGACGACTCCGGCGTCGATCAGCCTCGCGGCCTGGGCAAACACCTTGGCGCTGGACGAGCACGCCGTGGCCACGGTCACGCACGGGCCGCCCAGGCCGTTGGCGTGCTGCACGAAGTCGCCCAGCGAATGCGGGGTGTGCACGATCAGGCGATCCAGATCGTCCGGAAAACGTGCGCCGTCGGCATCTTCGATCAAGCGCGTATACGCCTCTTCGCTGGCGCCGACGCTGGAGGTCGAGGTGCCCATGAGCACCGCCACGCGCGCAGCACCGTAGCGCTGCGCTGCGGCCTGCACCGCAGCGGCCAGGCCATCCTGCTGCAGGGCCAGCCAGGCCAGGCGATTGTTGCGGCAGTCCCAGCCTTGCAAGGCATCGGGCAGCACGACGTCTTCCACGCCGTCGACGCGTCCGATCCAGCAGTGCAGCGGTTGCGGGCCGAAATCGTTGCGACGCAGGCCACTGCGGCGGGCAGTCAGCGCGGCCACCTGGGCGGCGAGCCCGGCGCCGAGCGCTGTGGTGGAAGTGAACGCGGTGACGGCGACCGGGGCCATCTGGGACGAATGCTGCGCTTGGCTCACGATGGTCTGGCTGGCAAAAAGTGCTCTCAGTATATCGACGGCGTGTCCGTCTCCCGTGGATGGCGCAACTGAACGTGACGGTCATGTCGCTGACGCGGCTGGGATTTTCGCGCGTGCCGCGCTTTCGCCGTCGGCGCAATTGGGACACAATCCTGCGACACACCTTCCTTCGAGCGCGACCACGCGCGCATGCACGCCTACGTTTATAAAAGCCAACGCAAGCAGGACACCTTCGTCTATCTCGCCACGCGTGACGACTTCTCCGGTCTTCCCGACGCTGTGCGCGCGCAGCTGTCGCCGTTCGCGTTCGTGCTGGAGGTGGCGCTGACGCCGGAGCGCCGTCTGGCGCAGGCCGACGTGGCAACGGTGCGCGAGGCGCTGAGCAAGCACGGCTTCTACCTGCAACTGCCCAAGACGGTGGTACTGGCGGGCGAGTGCGACTATGACTGAGCCGCAGCGTACCGCGCGGTGGCGGGCCGCAGCGCTGGCCGGCGTGGCAGGTGCGGCGTTGTGCTTGCTCGGTGGCATCGGAGGCAGCGTTGCTGCCGTCACGTTGTGGCTGGCGCAACCGGCTTTCGCGCTGGCGGCTTCGTGGGCACGCGGAACGCGCGCACTGCCGACACAGGCGCGTGCAATTGCGCAGTCACTGCCGCCGTTGCTGACGATCTGGGGAGTAGGCCTGTTGGCTCTGGCTGCCTTGATCAGTTGGCCGCTGACCGCCCTGCGCGATAGCGGCAGTCTGGCCGCCGCGTTGGCCTTGAGCGTGGCGGTCAGCGCCGCCTTGCTTGGGCTGTGGCGGACCTGGCCGCTATGGGGCGAGGTCGAACGCGATGGTGGTGCCCTGGCGCCGCGTTGGCACGCGCTGGCCACGCAGCAATTGCATGCCTGGCGCGGCCTGCTGGCGGCCGCGCTGGTGCTGGCAATGTGTACGCTGGCCGTGGCGCTGGCCTGGCCGGGCTGGTTGTCTGGCGGCCTGCGTTGGGGCTTGACGATTGCCGCCAGCGTGCTGCTGCCGGTTGCGCATCTGCTGCTGCAACGCACCGCCGCACCGGCGCGCAGCGATGCGCCGGCCGCGTTGCGCGCCGCCGATTTTTTCTCCGAAGCCGCTGCCGAACCGCGCCCACTGGAGCCGGTTGCCCAGCATCAGCTGGTGCCCGAATTGTTCGAAGCCGCCCGCAGCGGCCGCGTTGATCGTGCGCTGCAGTTGCTGGAGGCCGGTGCCGACCCGCAGGCAATGCCGCTGCCGGAGTGGCGCGATCAACGCAGCCTGCCCGCACTGGCGGCAGTGCTGCCGGATCTGCGCCTGCTGCGCGCGTTGATCGTGCGCCGCGTCGACGTCAACCAACCGCATCGCGGCATGACCCCATTGCTGGCCGCCACACGCGACAGCTGGCATGGCCGCCCGGATGCGGTAATGACGTTGTTGGCCAACGGTGCCGACCCGCGCGCCACCGACAATGACGGCAACACCCCATTGCATCACGCGGTGCGCAGTTCCGACCCAGGCGTGGCCGCGCTGTTGCGCGATGCCGCCGCCGAACTCGACGCGCTCAATAACGAAGGCCACTCGCCCCTGGCGATGGCTTGTCAGGTCGGCAACTGGCGTCTGGCCAAGTTTCTGCTGGAACGCAGTGCACACTCCGAACCGGAAGGCGGCGCACCAGTGCTGCTGGCCGCGGCCGGCACCGAAGAAGACGACCCGGCCGGCGTGCACTTGCTGCTCAAGCACAAGGCGCGCGTGGATGCGCGCGACAGTCAGCGCCGCAGTGCCTTGCACGAAGCTGCATTGGCCGGGCACGGCGATATTGTCGAAGCGTTGTTATCGGCCGGCGCCAATCTGGAAGCGCGCGACCTGCTCGGTCGTACCCCGTGGCTGGACGCGGCGCGGCAGGCGCGCAGCGCGGTGCTCGAATGCCTGGTCGCACGCAAGGCCGATGTGTTGGCCATCGATGGCGACGGCCGCAATGCCGTGATGCTGGCCTGCGCCGCCGACAGCGTGTCGCCGGCATTGATCCGGCGCCTGCTAGATCTGCAGGTGCCCGCCGACAGCGCCGATGTGCACGGCCGTCGCGCCGTGGATGTGGCCGCCGAAGCCGGGCGCTGGGCGATCGTGCAATTGCTCGACCCCAGCTACCCACTGCCGGCTGCGGTAAGCGACGTGCAAGGCGATACCCCGGGGAGTGCCGCGCTGCCCGATCGTCCGCCACTGGTGCTGCTGCGTGAAGGTCTGCAGTTCGGGCAACGCGATGGGTTGGTCGCGCTGGCCCGGCTTTGCGGCCCGGAAGAACTCGGCGGCCTGCTGCACGACGCGCATCTGGCCTCGAACGCCGAAGCGGTCGACTGGCTGCTGCGCCACGGCGCCGATGCCGAAGTGCGCGATGCCTGCGGTGATGTCCCGATGTTTGCGTTGCTCTCACGTGGCGTGGAGGCGGTGCCGGCATTGCAGGCGCTGCTGCATCATGGCGTGTCACCGGCTGGCGCAGGCGGTTTGACGCGTTTGCTCAGCGCCTGCGTGCAGCACGATGCGGCATCGCGCGGGCTGGAACAGTTCGCGCTGGAATTGCTCGAACGCGGCGCCGACCCGTTCGCCCCCTCGGCGGCCGGGGATCCGCCGTTGTCGCTTGCGGTGCGTCTGGGCTGGCTGAGCCTGCAGCAGTGGTTGCTGGAACATGGCGTGGACCGCGAAGCACGCGACAGCCACGGCATGACTGCACTGCATCTGGCCACCGCGCTAGGCCGTGAAGCCTCGCTGAAATTGCTGGTCAAGCAAGGCGCCTCGCCGGAAGCGCGCGCTGCCGATGGGCAGACCCCGCTGGGTGTTGCGCTGTCGATCGGTCGTCGCGATCTGGCCGATTGGCTGGATTGGCGCATCTGGTCGCTGCCGCGCCGCACATTGCGCGAAGCGGACGTGCCGGCCGCAGCGATGACCGGCGACACCGATGCGGTGCGTCGCCTGATCGACCTCGGCCTGCCGGTCGATTCCGTCGACGCACAAGGCTGCACTGCGTTGCTGCGTGCCGCCGGTGGCGGTCATCTGAGCGTGGTCGCGCAGTTGCTCGGCCGCGGCGCCGATCCGCAACGCGCCGCCAATAGTGGCGCCACGCCGTTGTCGGCGGCGGTGAGCATGCGCCAGACCGAGATCGTGGCCGCCTTGCTGCAAGCCGGTGCGCGGATCGAACACCGCCTGCCCGACGGCGTCACCGTGCTGATGCTGGCCTGCGCGCTGGGCCTGCCGGACATCGTGGCGCGCCTGCTCACCGCCGCGGCCGATCTGCACGCCAACGACGACCAGGGTCTGGCGCCACTGCATTGCGCCGCGCTGTACGGTTTCGCCGCGCGCGACAAGAGCCGCCTGCTGGCGTTGCTGGACACCTTGCTGCTGGCCGGCGCCGACCCGGACTACCTGGCCGGCGGCCGGGTCAGCCCGTTGCTGTTGTTGCTGGGCGCGCGTGCCGAACCGGGCACCGCCTGCGACGAACACGTGGTGCTGGCCGGCGTCGAACGCCTGCTCGACGAAGACGTCTCGCTGGAGGTGGCCGATCAACGCGGCTTCGGTCCGTTGCATCTGGCCGCACTGCATGGCCTGCCGTTGCTGGTGCAGCGCCTGCTGCGCGCCGGCGCCGATGCCGATCGCCGTGACGCGCTCAACCGCACCCCGCGCGAGATCGCGATCATGCGCGGCTTCATCGATGTGGCCGGGCAGTTCGAACCTGCGTTGCCGGGCGTCTCCTCGATGGCGCGCTTCCTGCGCGAAGGCCGCTGAGCCAGCGCAGCAGTCAACCGCTGCGGGTGCTGTTCGTGTGCAGCCGCAATCGCTTGCGCAGCCCCACCGCCGAACGCATGTTCGCCGACTGGCCCGGCGTGCAGACCCAATCGGCCGGGCTGGCCGCAGATGCCGAGGTGCAGGTCACCCCGGAACTGTTACACGAAGCAGACCTGGTGCTGGCGATGGAACGCCGCCATCTGCAATTGCTGCGCAAACGCTTCGCCGCGCATCTGCGCCATTGCCGGGTGATCTGCCTGCAGATTTCCGACGACTATCTCTATATGGATCCGGCACTGATACGCCGCCTGGAACACACGGTGCCACCACTGCTGCGCTTGCCGGCGCATTCGTAACTTGATCCCGACACCGCGCATGTAAAACTGCGCATTCTTTCGCCGGAAGGAAGCGCCCATCCAATGAGCGTGCGTATCGAGGACCACGCCATGCTGGGCAATTGCCACAGTGCGGCCCTGGTCGATCACTGCGGCACCATCGACTGGCTGTGTCTGCCACGGTTCGATTCCGATGCCGTCTTCGCAGCGTTGCTGGGCGATGAGCAACACGGCCAATGGGCGCTGGCGCCTGCCGCCGACTTCCGTAGCGAACGCGCCTACGAAGACGATAGTCTGGTTCTGCGTACGCGGCTAACCACCGACAGTGGCACGGTGGAACTGGTCGACTTCATGGTCGCCAGCGAAAACGGCGATATCCATCAGCATCTGGTGCGTATCGTGCGCTGCGTGCAAGGCCAGGTGCCGATGCACATGCGCCTGACCTTCCGTTTCAATTACGGCCGCACGGTACCGTGGGTCACGCGCATCGTCGATGGCATTCGCGCCATCGCCGGCCCCGACCAACTTGCCCTGCGCACGCCGCAGACCCTGCACGGCGAAGACATGGGTACCGAAGCCGACTTCACCCTGCGCGAAGGCGAAAGTACCTGGTTCCTGCTCAGCCATGGCGCCTCGCACCAACCCACGCCGCCGCTGATCGATGCCGAGCAGGCCCTGCAACGCACCACCGCGTTCTGGCATGGCTGGGCACGCCGGTGTACCGATGTTGGCCCGTGGACCAAGCAGGTGCGGCGTTCGTTGGTGGTGTTGAAGGGGCTGAGCTATCTGCCCACCGGCGGCATTGTCGCCGCGCCAACCGCCTCGTTGCCCGAGCATCTGGGCGGCACCCGCAATTGGGATTACCGCTACTGCTGGCTGCGCGATTCGGTCTTCACGCTGATCGCGCTGCTGCAGGCCGGCTATCGCGACGAAGCTGCGGCGTTTCGCGACTGGGTCCAGCGCACCATTGCCGGCTCCCCGGACCAGTTGCAGGCGCTGTACGGCATCGGCGGCGAACGCCGGCTGCAGGAATGGCAGGCGCATTGGCTGCCCGGCTATGAAAACTCCGGCCCGGTGCGCATCGGCAACGGTGCGGTGGACCAGTTCCAGCTCGATGTCTATGGCGAGTTGATCGGCGCCTTTCATTACGCACGCGAAAAAGGCGTGGGGCCGCCAGCCGACGACGATGGCTCGTCCGCCTCGTTGCTGGAAAAGATTCTGGATACGCTCGAAACGCTGTGGCGCGAAACTGATGAAGGCATCTGGGAAATTCGCGACGAGCGGCGTCATTTCGTGCATTCCAAGGTGATGGCCTGGTTGGCTTTCAATTGCGGCGCGCGCGACGGCATCACCAATGCCGACGCCGCAAAGCGTGCGCACTGGGGCCGGATCGCCGATGAGATCCACGCCGAAGTGCTGGAAAAAGGCGTGCATCCCGATGGCCACTTCGTGCAGAGCTATGGCTCCGATCGTCTGGATGCCTCGCTCCTGCTGATCCCGGTCGTAGGCTTTTTGCCGCCGGAGGATCCGCGTATCGCCGCGACCGCCGATGCAATCGCGCGCGACCTGACCATCGATGGATTGGTCGAACGCTATCGCGCCGACGACAGCGCCGATGGCCTGCCGGCTGGCGAGGGCACTTTCCTGGCCTGCAGTTTCTGGCTGGTGGACAACTATGCGCTGCTCGGGCGAACCGAGCAGGCACGCGTACTGCTCGAGCGTCTGCTCGGGTTGTGCAACGACGTGGGTCTGCTCGCCGAAGAGTACGACCCACGCAGCAAACGCATGCTCGGCAACTTCCCGCAAGGGTATTCCCACGTGGCCCTGGTCAATGCGGCATTACGCCTGCACGGACGCATGGGCGAAAAGGAAACACATCCATGAATGAGCAAGAGACCACACCGCCGTGCATCATCGTGGTGTTCGGCGCACGCGGCGACCTGACCAAGCGCTTGGTGATGCCGGCGTTGTACAACTTGCGTCGTGCCGGCGCGTTGGGCGAACCGTTCGCCATCGTCGGCATGGACCACGGCGACATCAGCGAACGCGCGTGGCGGACCAACATGGGGCAGTCGATGACCGAACTGCTCGGCAGCCGCGATGCCGAATTCCAGACCGATGAATTCGATACCGACACCTGGGACTGGCTACGCGAGCGCATGCATTATCTGCGCGGCGATTTCACCGACCTGGGTGCATATCAGGCGCTGGATGGTGTGCTGGAGAAACTGCACAAGCGCTACGGCACCCAGGGCAATGTGCTGTTCTATCTCGCAACGGCGGCGCGTTTCTTCGAGCCGGTGCTGCTCAATCTGGGCGAAGCCGGGCTGGTCAAACAACGCGAAGGCGAAGGCTGGCGTCGGGTGATCGTGGAAAAACCCTTTGGCCACGATCTGCCCAGCGCCAAGCATCTCAATGCCACCGTCGCCAAGGTGCTGCACGAAAATCAGGTGTTCCGCATCGACCATTTCCTCGGCAAGGAAACCGTGCAGAACATCCTGGCGTTCCGCTTCGCCAACGGCTTGTTCGAGCCGGTGTGGAATCGCGATCGCATCGACCATGTGCAGATCACCGCCGCCGAAACCATCGGCGTGGAAGGCCGTGGACGGTTCTACGATCCCACCGGTTGCCTGCGCGACATGGTGCCCAACCATCTGTTCCAGTTGCTGGCGATGATTGCGATGGAACCGCCGGCGGCATTCACCACCGAAGCGATGCATCGCCGCCGCGCCGAAGTGATCGAAGCGGTGCGCCCGATCAAGCCCGAAGACGTGGTGCGTGGGCAATATGCCTCCGGCGCGGTGAGCCGCAACGCGGTGCCGGGTTATCGCGAAGAAGACACGGTGCCGGAGGATTCGGAAACCGAAACCTATGTGGCGATGAAACTGCAGGTCGACACCTGGCGGTGGGCCGGCGTGCCGTTCTATTTGCGCACCGGCAAGCGCCTGCGCGAGCGCACCACCGAGATCGCGATCCGCTTCAAGCCGGCGCCGCTGGCGCCGTTCCGCAGTACCGAAGTGGGCGGTTACGGCCCCGACTGGCTGGTGCTGCATATCCAGCCTGATGAAGGCATTTCGCTGCAGTTCGACGTCAAGCGCCCGGGCGCGCAGGTCGCGCTGGCGCCGGTGCGCATGGACTTCCGCTACCGCGACTGGTTTCCCAAGGAATACGCCGTGGGCTACGAGCGCCTGCTGCAGGACTGCATGAAGGGCGAAGCCGGCCTGTTCCAGGACGCGGCGATGGTGGAAGGCGCCTGGCGCATCGTGCAACCGATCCTGGATGCCTGGAAACAACCGCCGAGCGATTTCCCCAATTACGCCGCCGGCAGCGCCGGCCCCTCGGCCGCCGATGCCTTGCTGGCGATGAACGGCGGACATGCCTGGCGTGCATTGACGCCTGGTCGCAAACCGCCGCCGCGCCGCCCGCCGGAAGCACGCGGCAGCGCCGCAACGCCGATCAAGAAAGCCAGTAAGAAGACTGCAAAAAAAGCGAGCAAGGCGGCAGCCAAGCGCGCATCGGTCGCTGCAGCAAAACCGTCGCAAGGCGCGACTGCGTCGTCGGGCAGTGCCGTAAAGAAAGCAGTGACCAAACGTGCAAGCAAAAAGGTCGCAAAGGCCGCTGCGAAAACCGTCGGCAAAGCTGCGGCCGACAAAAGCGCGGTGAAGAAGTCGGCCAGCAAGACCGCAGCGCACACAACGCGTCGCTGAGGGATGCGCGCGACATGCAGCCGTTGCGGCTGCAGGAAACCCGCGTAGGAGTGTTCCTGCGCGCGACGTGGCTTTATCGGTAAAGCTTCATCGCGCGCAGGCACGCTCCTACGAACGGCTCAGCGATCTTGCGTGGTTGATGCGGGTTCCACCTCCACATCGGCCTTGACGTCGGCTTCGAACAGATTCATCAGGTCGGCACGCGCGTCGCGTGAGGTCTGGATCACCTTGGCGTCGTCGTCGTAGACCAGATGCTGGCAGCGCAGCAGGTCTTCGTCGTGCTGGCGGAAGCGTTTGACGTGATCCTGCGCGAGCGCTTCGCCCAGGCCGAGCGAGGTCAGCACGCGTTCGCCCAGTTCCAGGCTGGAGGCGAACACTTCGCGGAAGGGTTCGGCGCCCAGGTCCATCAGTTTCCAGGCGTGCTGGCGGTTGCGTGCGCGCGCCAGCACGGTGGCATTCGGATACAGGCGGCGGATCAGTCGCACCGTCTTGATGTTGGTCTCCGGGTCGTCCACCGCGATCACGAACACCTTGATGCGGTCGGCATCGGCGGCGCGCAGTAACTCGGGGCGTGTCGGGTCGCCGTAATAGAGCTGGCTGCCGAACCGGCGCAGGTCTTCCATGGTGTCCGGGTTGTGTTCCAGCGCCACGAACGGCACGTGCCGCGCGGTGAGCAGGCGTGCCACGACCTGGCCAAAGCGGCCCATGCCGGCGACCAGCACCTTGGGCGTCTGCGCGTCGATGGTGTCGAACGGGCGATCGGACTTGGGCGCATGCACGCGCAGCGGCCCGTTGAGGATGCGTTGCATGCCGAGCAACAACAGCGGCGTGAGCGCCATCGAGACGTCGACGATCGCCACCAGGCGGTCGTGATTGGCCGGCTCCAGCAAGCCGACCCGGTCGGCCTCGTTGAACACCACGAAGGCGAATTCGCCGCCCAGCCACAACACGCTACCCAGCATTAGGCTGCCACGCAGTGGCAGCTTGGCCAGGCTGCCGATCCCGACCAGCAGCGCGTTAGGCCAGCAGTTGCAGGCCCACTGCGGTGGACGACAGCGCCAGTGCAAGGCTGATGATCAGCGCGCTTTTCCAGCCCAGATCGCCCGCCCTCAGCAAGCTGCCCAGGATCACCGCAGTCACCACCACCTGGGTAGCGCCAGCGCCGAACACCGAATGGCGCATCACCTTAGATACCGGCGTAACGTGCGCGCTTGTGTGGCAACCGCGCCGTGTGCAGTGAGCTGTAAACGGTCGGATCAAACAATCATCTGCTTTTGAGCAGAAAGCGGCGATCCAGCGGCTGCAGCGGGCGGGCGTTGAATGAATAGATGCGTTCAAATGCGTTGATCTGCGCCTCCGACACCTGCACCGGTTGAGTGAGCACCACCCAGTCCACCGTCTCGCTGCAAGGCGGCGTGGTCAACGATCCTTCGTAGCGATAGAAGCTGCGCTGATTCTTGGGCGGAAGAAAATCACTGGCGCGTATCAAGGCGTTGGCGACCAGTTGCGTGTGATTCTTGTCTTTCGGCATGGCGTCCAACACACGCTGGAAGGCGGGATTGGCGGTGCCGGTTTCAAAGAAGATTGCCAGCACGCCCAGCGTTCCGTCCGGGCTCTGGTGCACGATATGCGCCTCCATCGGGAAACGCCGGCCGTTCAACAAGTGCTCGCTTGGATGATGGAAATGCAGTTGCAATGCCTCGTAGTGTTTGCCGCCGGTCCACATCCTGCCGCCGTCATGCAGATCCAGTTGGATGGAGTGGCCGGTGTTGCGCACCGCTAGCGGCACGGCGGCGTAATCCAGCAACAAGCTGCCCAGATCGGCGTCGATGGCGTCTTTCAAATCGATGGGACTGTTCTGCTGGCCGTTGCCGCACAGCACGTTTTCTTTTGCCAGTTTTGACCAGTGCTCGGCGCCTTCCGGACCGGTGTAGCCCCACTCGTGCGCTGTGTGTGGTGCGGTTTCATGCGACTCCACAGGCGTACTGTCGGGAAGCCTGGCCTGCGCCATGCCAATCGCGCTCCAGCCAGCGGCCACGCACAGGCACACCGGGCTGATGCGACGTAACAGAAAAGACCTGGAAGACCACATGGATAACTCCTGAGGAGCAGCGATGCGACGTGGATGCGATGGCCGACGCAATGGCAGCGGGCAACGTGATGTAGGGGGTGCAGGGAAGCGGATCGTAGCAAGGAGCCGTGGCCGTCATTACAGTCTGGTCACGCACGGCGCGCCTTGTCCGTGTCGGTGCACCAGTCGCCGCGTGCCCGGATGTCAGACAGCACCGGCATTGCCGGTGACCAGGCGACGTATGGCGATCGCCTCAGGGTGTCGCGCGCCGTCAGCATGATCGCTGCAGGCCAATTCAGCAGTGGGACTGAGATGGCTCCAGTCCACGGCGACTGCCTGATCGTTGGCAGCCGGCGCCCGCGAGGCCATCGCGGTCTGCCGGATCGGCTTCCTGGAAGCCCACTTAAGCGGCGATCGCATAGGGCATTGACCAAGCCGACTGAGGCGCGCAGACTGCGCCGCGCCGCCGCCCGGATCACCGGTCGGTACGCACTTCACCGGAGCCCTTTCTCATGTCCAGCGACAGTCACCCTAGACCCGGGTCGATGACCCAACTGACGCGCGCCTGAGGCTTGAGGTTCGCCAGCTGTCATCGACGACGGTCGTCACCAGGCGAACCCCATGTACAACGAGACCCTGCGCCTTACCCAAGGCGTCGATGCACTGACCGCACCCCTGGCCGAGCTCAACACGGCCGATGCGGTGGAATATCTCAACACCCTCGACCGCGACGACGCAGCGCAGGTGCTGGCCGCGTTGCCGCAGCCGCGTGCGGTGAAGTTGCTCGAACAACCCGAGCTGCACGATGCCAGTGGCCTGGTCGCGCAACTGCCGGCCGAGCAGGCCGCGTTCCTGCTCGGGCAGATGGCCGACGACCGTGCCACCGACATTTTCCATGGCCTGGATGCCGACCAGCGCCAGCCGTTGCTGTGGCTGCTCAGTGCCGAGGCGCGGCTGTCGATCCAGGCGCTGATGCGCTACCCGCCCAATACCGCCGGCGCGCTGATGACCACTGAGTTCGTGGCGGTGCCGGCCGACTGGACGGTGGGCCGCACCCTGCAGCACATCCGCGAGGTGGAGCGCAGCCGCGAGACGGTATATGCCATCTATCTGCTCGATCCGCACACCCGCGTGCTCAACCAAATGGTGACCATGCGCCGGCTGATTACCGGTGCGCCAGAGGCGTCGATCCTGGACGTGGCACAGGTCAATCCGCCAGTCACGGTGAACCCGGCGCTGGACCAGGAAGAAGTCGCACGGCTGATCCGTCGCCACGACCTGCTTGCCATCCCGGTGGTGGATGCGCATGGCCACATGCTCGGCATCGTCACCGTGGACGATGTGCTCGACGCATTGATCGCCGAATCCACCGAGGACGTGCACAAGTTCGGCGGCATGGAAGCGCTGGACAAGCCCTACATGCAAATTGGCTTCGGCCAGATGATCAAGAAGCGCGCCGGCTGGCTGAGCGTGCTGTTCCTGGGCGAAATGCTCACCGCCAGCGCGATGCAGCACTTCGAAGACGAGCTCTCCAAGGCGGTGGTGCTGACCTTGTTCATTCCGCTGATCATGAGCTCGGGTGGCAACTCCGGCTCGCAGGCCACCTCGCTGCTGATCCGTTCGCTGGCACTTCGCGAGTTACGCCTGGGCGACTGGTGGAAAGTGGCGCTGCGCGAGCTGCCGACCGGGCTCACCCTGGGCACCATTCTCGGCGTTCTGGCGATCGTGCGCATCACCATCTGGCAGACTGCCGGCCTGTACGACTACGGCCCGCACTGGCAGATGGTGGCGTTGACCATCGGCGCAGCGCTGATCGGCATCGTCACCTTCGGTTCGCTGTCCGGCTCGATGCTGCCGTTCGTGCTGCAACGCTTCGGCTTCGACCCGGCCAGTGCCTCCGCGCCGTTCGTTGCCACCTTGGTCGACGTCACCGGACTGGTGATTTATTTCAGTATCGCTGCCGCGATCCTCAGCGGCACGTTGTTGTAGCACCGGTCGGATCTCAGCGCACCGCCGCGCCGCCTTCAGGCGCCGCTGCATGCCCGGCGCATGCAGCGGCTAACTCGGCACGCACCGCACGCGACACATCCACGCCGCCGCACACCAGTGCGTGTACCGTAATGCGATGGCATTCGCGTCCCCCGTCCAATGAGTACGTACCACCTGCAGCAGGTCTTTCGTCCCGACACCGTGGCGGTGGTGGGTGGCAGTCCGCGCGATCGCTCGGCCGGGCGCGCGGTGGTGCGTAATCTGCGGGCGGCCGGGTTTCCCGGGCAGATCGGTTGGGTGAGCCCGCGTTATAGCGAGATCGACGGCGTGCGCACGGTGGCGCGGTTGACCGATCTGGCCTGGGTGCCGGATCTTGTGGTGATCACCGCCCCGGCGCGGATCGTGCCGCGCATCGTCTCCATCGCGGCGCGGCGCGGGGTCGCGGTGGCGATTATCCTGACCGCGGGACTGGGCAGCGGCACGGGCTCGCCGGCCGCGCGGATGGAAGCGGCGGCGCGCGCCAAGGGCATGCGCATCCTTGGCCCGCACTGCCTGGGCGTGATCGCCCCGCACGCACGGCTCAACGCCAGCATCGCCGCGCATTGCCCGCAGGCCGGCGATCTGGCACTGATTTCCGAATCCAGCGCGATTGCCGCCGCGCTGGTGGAGTGGGGCGTGGCGCGCTCGGTCGGGTTTTCGGCGGTGGTGTCGCTGGGCGATACGCTGGATGTCGACTTTGGCGATCTGCTCGACTACTTCGCCACCGACTACCGCACCCGCGCGATCCTGCTTTACGTCGAGCGCATCGGCGATGCGCGCAAGTTCATGTCGGCCGCACGCGCCGCCGCGCGCGCCAAACCGGTGGTGGTGGTCAAATCCGGCCGCCAGTTCCGCATCAATCCCGATGCCGACACCCATGCGCAGGCCCTGGCTGGCTGGGATGCGGTGTATGGCGCAGCGTTCGCGCGTGCCGGGCTGTTGCGGGTAGGCGCGTTGGACGAATTGTTTGCCGCGGCCGAGACACTGGGCCGGCTCGGCAGTTTTCCGGGCCGGCGGCTGGCCATTCTCAGCAATGGCGGCGGGGTGGGGCACCTGGCGGTGGATCAGCTGGTGTTGCGCGGCGGCACCCTGGCCGAGTTGTCGGCCAAGACCCTAGAGCGGCTGGATCAATCGTTGCCGCAAGGCTGGTCGCGCAGCAATCCAGTGGACATCATTGTCGATGCCGACGGGCCGCGGTACGCCGCAGCGATCGAAGCCTTGCTGGACGACCCGGAGAACGACGCGCTGCTGGTGGTCAACGTGCCGACTGCGTTTACCTCCTCGGCCGATGCGGCCAAGGCGCTGACCCGCGCGCTGGACCAGCGCAGCCGCTGTCAGCGCGAAAAACCGGTGTTTGCGGTGTGGTTGGGCCAGGACGATCAGGCGATTGCCGCGCTCAATGCCGCGCGCGTGCCCACTTATGCCACCGAATCGGATGCGGTGCGCGGCTTCACCCATCTGGTGCGCTATCGCGAAGCGCAGGCGGCGTTGATGGAAACGCCGCCCAGCCTGCCGCAAGATTTTGTGGTGGATGCCGGCATCGCCCGTGCAGTGGTCGATGAAGCCCTTACCGCAGGCCGGCGTTGGCTGGATCCGGTCGCCACCAACCGGTTGCTGGCCGCCTACGGCATTCCGATCGTGCCCTTGCAAGTCGCCGCCACCGCCAACGAGGCCGCCTTGCTGGCCGACCCGCTGCTGGCCATCGGCCGCACGGTGACCTTGAAAGTTCTGCCCAGCGACAGCGCGCACACGTCCGATGTCGATGGCGTGCGCTTGAACCTGTCCAGCGTAGCGGCGGTGCGCGAAGCAGCAACCGGCCTCCTGGCGCGTTCACGTGCCGGGCACGCCGACACCATCATCGAAGCGGTGATCGTGCAGCCCACCGTGGTGCGGCCCAAGGCGCGCGAATTGATTGCTGGCATCGCCGACGACCCGGTGTTCGGCCCCGCGATCGTGTTCGGGCGCGGCGGCACCGCCGTGGAAGTCATCAACGATCGCGAACTGGCATTACCGCCGCTGGACCTGCGCCTGGCCCACGAGTTGATCGGCCGCACCCGCGTCTCGCGCATCCTCAAGGCCTACCGCGATGTGCCGGCGGCCGATGAGCGCGCGGTGGCCTTGGTGCTGGTCAAGCTGGCGCAGCTGGCCGCCGACATCCCCGAAATCACCGAGTTGGACATCAACCCGCTGCTGGCCGACCACGATGGGGTGATCGCGCTGGGCGCACGCGTGGCGGTGGCACCGGCGCGCAAACTGCATAAAGGCCGTGGCCATCCGCGCTTTGCGATCTTTCCGTATCCCAAGGAATGGGAACGCCAGATCGGGCTGGGCGATGGCACGCACGCGCTGGTGCGCCCGGTGCGCCCCGAGGACGACGCGTTGTTCCGCGCGTTCTTCGCGCGGGTCACCGATGAAGACATGCGGCTGCGCTTCTTCCAGTCCGTCAAGCATTTCAGCCACGAATTCATCGCGCGGCTGACCCAGCTGGACTACGCGCGTTCGATCGCGCTGGTGGCCATCGACCCCAAGAGCGGCGACATGCTCGGCGCGGTGCGTCTGCATGCCGATGCCGATTACCAGCGTGGCGAGTACGGCATTTTGATCCGTTCCGACCTCAAGGGCCACGGTATCGGCTGGCAACTGATGCGCATCATGATCGAGTACGCGCGCTGGCTGGGCCTCAAACAGATCGAAGGCCAGGTGCTGCGCGAGAACCGCACCATGCTGGTGATGTGCCAGAGCCTGGGCTTTGGCGCACGCCCGGATCCGGACGATGCGACCCTGATGGCGGTGACACTCACTATAATGAGTGAGTTGCGCCCGGCCTGACGTTGCGTCACGCCGCGGTTTTCCATCCTCCACCGCACGCCGGACTGCCAGGCATCCTCCGCCTTGCCCGATTCGTCCGGCGATCGTCTCGGCCCGCCTGGGAGTGTCAATGTTTCGCGATTTCAGAATGTCGTTCTTGGTCACAGCGATCTGCCTTGGCCTCGCCGCCTGGTGGGGCCACACCTCCGCCATGGGCATCTGGCAGGCGCTATGGCTGTGCCTGGTGCTGAGCGTGCTGGAAGTGTCGTTGTCGTTCGACAACGCGGTGGTCAACGCCGGCGTGCTCAAACACCTGAACGCGTTCTGGCAAAAGTTGTTCCTCACCGTCGGCATCCTGATCGCGGTGTTCGGCATGCGCCTGGTGTTCCCGATCGTGATCGTGTCGGTGGCCACCGGCATGGGCCTGGGGCCGGTGATGCAGATGGCGTTGAAGGAGCCGGACCGCTACAGCCAGGTGCTGACCGATCATTACCCGTCGATCGCCGCCTTCGGTGGCATGTTCCTGCTGCTGGTGTTCCTCAACTTCCTGTTCGATAAGGACCGCAAGCTGCATTGGCTCGGCCTGGTGGAGCGGTTGGTCGGTAAGCTGGGCAAGGCCGATGCGATGTCGGTGATCGTGGCGGTGTCGGTGCTGCTGGGCACCAGGCTGTTTTTGCCCAATGACATCTTCCAGAGCGTGCTGTTCGCCGGGTTGGGCGGCATTCTGCTGTATCTGCTGGTGGGCAGCGTGGATGCCCTGTTCGAGGCCGAAGAGAGCGAAGACGGCATGGGCCCGGCCAAGCGCTCGGGCATTGCCGCCTTTTTGTATCTGGAAGTGCTGGATGCCTCGTTCTCGTTCGACGGTGTGATCGGTGCATTCGCGATCACCCGCGATGTGGTGATCATCATGCTGGGCCTGGCAATCGGCGCGATGTTCGTGCGCTCGATGACGGTCTACCTGGTGCACAAGGGCACGTTGGACGAATTCGTATTCCTGGAGCACGGCGCCCATTACGCCATCGGCGTGCTGGCGATCATCATGCTGGTGGGCACCGTCTACCACGTGCCGGAAGTGCTGACCGGCCTGATCGGTGTGGCCTTCATCGCCGCCTCGGTGTGGTCGTCGATCCGCTACCGCAAGCGCCACCATATCGGCCCGACCGAGATCTGATGCCGCGCAAAGGCCGCCTCTCAAGGCGGCCTTTGCGTATGGGCGGTGGCAGGCGGGCAGATGCGCTCTGGTGCCGTCGGCATGGGCCCGCTCGGTGGCTGAGGCAGAGTTCATACAACTGTGATCAGCTTTAGTATCGGCGCGTGTGGCAGCCAACCCAACCGGACCCCACTGGTCGACAGAAATGCCGGTTTGGGCCTTGACTGCGCAGTCGAATTGGCTGGTTCGCGCCCTTGCAACGACCGTTCGTCAGAGAGTGCTTTGTGCCACAAGGGTTTGCGGGTTTTTCCCACATTTGGTGTTGACCCCTCCCAGGTACCCCACTATCTTGGGGGCGTCGGTGGTTGGGCGCCCCCCAAGGCGTCCGGACCAGTGGGAGCAGGATGTGCGGCATGGCTGCGGTCCAAATGCACTTCCAGCCGCGGCCGCAATGTATGACTACAGCCACCCGGGCTTCGGCATGGAGCAGGCGGCGTGGTTTCGTTGCGCCGCTGTTGTCTTGCCACCGACCACCACGCGACAGCACACCGCGCGGTGGCGGCCGTGGAATCTCCGGTAAGGAGATGGCTGGTGCGATCGATGCCGCCGCAGACTGTGGGTCTTGCGTGCCGGTCGTCGCGCACCGCCATCGCTGGCCAGGGAATCCGGATCCGGCCGCAGCCCGTCCCCAGCCGGGTTCGTGTGCCTACGCATGGAGGACGCATGACCACCAACGACACCCTTGCCGCGATCGCCGCCGGTACCGCAACACCCACCAGCGTTCCCACCAGCGTCAGCGCGCCTGGTCGCGGCGCGCCGGAATTGACCGATCCGTCGGATGTCGTGCCGCCTCCCCGCCAAGCCATTGCAATGCACGCACAGACAATCGAAGAACAAACCGTCGCCACCTGGATCACCAAAGAAGCCGGCAACCGCCGGATCCCGTTCGAGCCGCAGCGCCTGGAGCGCGCCATCGACCAGATCCATGCCGAATTCCCGCAGCTGGACGTGGCCGACTACAAGCGTTCGGTGTTCGGTTTCGTGGAGCGCAAGGACAGCGTCAATGCTGACGACCTGGTAGACCATCTGATCCGCGAGGCCGAGGCCCGCGTTGATCTGACCACTCCGGAGTGGGAGCACTTCGCTGCGCGTCTGTATCTGCGCCGCCTGTACAAGCGCGCCAGCCGCAACCGTTTCTACGACGCCAGCCAGAAGTACGGCTCGTTCGTTGGCCTGCAGGAGAGCCTGGCCGACCGCAATATCTATTCCAACGACATTCTGCGCAGCTACTCCAAGGAAGAGTTGATCGAAGCAGGCAAGATGATCGCGCCCGAGCGCGACACCTTGTTCGCCTACAACGGCCTCTACCTGCTGGCCACCCGTTACCTGGCCACCGACAGCTCGCGTGGCGTGTTTGAGCTGCCGCAGGAGCGCTGGCTGACCATCGCGCTGTACCTGATGCAGGATGAAGTCGGCAACGGCAAAGGCAGCCGCGAGCGCCGCATGCAGCTGGTGGGTGAGGCCTATTGGGCGCTGTCCAATCTCTATATGACCGTGGCTACCCCGACGCTGGCCAACGCGGGCAAGGTCGGTGGCCAGCTGTCTAGCTGCTTCATCGACACCGTTGACGACAGCCTGCAGGGTATCTACGACTCCAATACCGACGTGGCGCGCGTGTCCAAGCACGGCGGCGGCGTAGGCGCGTATCTGGGTTATGTGCGTTCGTCGGGGTCTGCGATCCGCGGCGTGTCTAATTCGTCCGGCGGCGTGGTGCCGTGGATCAAGCAGCTCAACAACACCGCCGTGTCGGTGGATCAGCTGGGCCAGCGCAAGGGCGCCATTGCGGTCTATCTGGACATCTTCCACCGCGACATCGAGTCGTTCCTGGACCTGCGCCTGAACAACGGCGACCAGCGTCTGCGCGCGCATGACGTGTTTACCTCGGTGTGCATCCCGGACCTGTTCATGGAAGCGGTCGAGCGTCGCGGCGACTGGTACCTGTTCGATCCGCACGAAGTGAAGCGGATCAAGGGCTGGTACCTGCAGGACTTCTTTGATGAGAAGAAGGGCGACGCAAACAGCAGCTTCCGTCGCAAGTACGAAGAAGTGGTTGCCGACGAGCGCATCACCCGCAAGACGGTCAAGGCCATCGAGATCTTCAAGCGGATCATGGTCAGCCAGCTGGAAACCGGCAACCCGTTCATGTTCTATCGCGATGAAGTCAATCGCAAGAATCCGAATAAGCACGAGGGCATGGTCTATTCGTCCAACCTGTGCACCGAGATCCTGCAGAACATGAGCCCGACGCGGATGATGCAGGAGATCATCAGCGGCAATCAGATCGTCACCACCAAGAAAGCGGGCGATTTTGTCGTGTGCAATCTGTCTTCGATCAACCTGGGCCGCGCAATCACCGCGCAGGACGACCAGGCTGATCTGCTGGGCGCCGACGTGCTGGAGCGGTTGATTCCGATCCAGGTACGCATGCTCGACAACGTGATCGATCTCAATCAGTTGCCCGTGCCGCAGGCCACCATCACCAATCAGAAGTATCGCGCAATCGGTCTGGGCACCTTCGGTTGGCATCACCTGCTGGCGCAGAAGCGCATCCACTGGAATGCCAAGGAAGCCGAGGATTACAGCGACGAGCTGTATGAGCGCATCAACTATCTGACCATCCATGCGAGCATGGAGCTGGCCAAGGAAAAGGGCACCTACAGCGTGTTCCGCGGCAGCGACTGGCACACCGGCGAGTACTTCCGTGCACGCGACTACAACAGCCCGCAGTGGCTGGAGTTGTCCGCGCAGGTGGCTGTCAATGGCGTGCGCAATGCCTGGATGCTGGCGGTGGCACCGAACATGAGCACCGCGCAGATCGCCGGTTCCACTGCCTCGATCGACCCGATCTACAGCGCGTTCTACTACGAAGAAAAGAAGGATTTCCGTCGTCCGGTCGCCGCTCCCGGCCTGTCGCTGGACACCTGGCCGTACTACGAAAAGGGCGCCTACAAGGTCGACCAGTTCGCCAGCGTGCGCCAGAACGCGCGGCGTCAGCGTCACATCGACCAGTCGATCAGCTTCAACTTCTACGTGCCCAGCACCATCCGCGCCAGCACGTTGCTGGATCTGCACATGACCGCTTGGCGCGAAGGGTTGAAGACCACGTACTACGTGCGTTCCAACGACATCGACATCAGCGAATGCGAGTGGTGCAGTAGCTAAGCGCATTCGCACTTCGCATCCCGAATCGTTGACCCTGCCTCACCAGCATCCAGACCCCGCGCCTTCGGCGCGCCCTCTGACTCAGGGGGCTCTTTCCCCAGAACGATTTGCTGTCGCTGTCACCGCTCCACACGAGGGCGACCGCCCGGAACACGAGTAGAGACCCATGTCCGCAACACCGCTTGAGCGTATCAAGATCCTGGAGCCGCGTTACCCCAATCGCTCCACCGCCATCATCAATGGCCAGACCTCCGGCATCCTCAACTGGAACGACATCCCGTACCCGTCCTTCTATCGGGCCTACAAGGAACTGTCGACCAACTTCTGGATCCCCGACGAGGTGGACATGAAGGGCGACGCACGCCAGTACAACGAGCTGTCAGCGCGCGAGAAAAATGCCTACGATTCGATTATCGGCTTGCTGGCCACGCTGGATTCGCCGCAGACGCGCTTCATCTACAACGTCGCCGAATACATCACCGACCCGGCCGCGCATGCCAATGCCGCGATCATCGGCCAGCAGGAAGTGATCCATAACGAGAGCTACAGCTATGTGCTGGCCTCGATCACCGGCCTGGCCGATCAGAACCGCGTGTTCGAGATTGCGCGCACGCACCCGACCATCATCAAGCGCAACGCGCCGATTATGGGCGCCTACGAAGACTTCATGCGCGACAAAACAGCCGAAACGCTGATCCGCGCGCTGATCCAGTCTTCGATCCTTGAAGGCATCAACTTCTATTCCGGCTTTGCGTATTTCTACAATCTGGTCCGTCAGAACCGCATGACCGGCACCGGCAAGATCATCAGCTTCATCAACCGCGACGAGCTGGCGCATTCCAAGTTCATCAGCGAACTGATCCGCGCCATCATCGGCGAGAACCAGGCGCTGCAAGGCGACCAGCTCACCGATTACGTGCACAAAGCCTTCGAGCACGCGATCGACCTGGAAACCCAGTGGACCGCCGAAGTGCTGGACGGCATCGACGGCATCGATGTGGACGAGATGATCCGCTACGTAAAGTACCGCGCCAACAAGATGGCCGGCATGCTCGGCATCGAGAAGCTGTACGAAGGCGCCAACGACAACGTGATGCCGTGGATCAAGGCCTACGCCGACAACTTCACCGAGACCAAGACCGACTTCTTCGAGATGCGCAATGCCTCGTACAAGAAGACCAACTCGGATAACGGCTTTGACGATTTGTGAGTAATCGGGAATAGAGAATGGAAAAAGCCAACAGCCAACAGCCAACAGCCAACAGCCAACAGCCAACAGCCAACAGCCAACAGCCAACAGCCAACAGCCAACAGCCAACAGCCAACAGCCAACAGCCAACAGCACCGCGCTCATCCGATTCCCTATTCTCCATTCCAATATTCCCCGCCTAAATGAATATTCTGCTCGCACTCGCATCGTTGAGCGGCAACACGCGCGATCTGGCGCGTGCGGTGGCGCTGCGTTGCGAAGCGGCCGGTCACACAGTGACCTGGGTGGAAACCGATGTGCAGATATTGGCGCAAGTGCCGCACGCGCCGGGACGATACGACCTGTTCCTGCTCGGCACCTGGACCGACAACGGTGGCCGCACGCCGGCAGAGATGAAACGTTTCATCGTCGACTTGGTCGAGACGCTGGGCAAGCCACCGCGCGTTGCGGTGTTTGGCACCGGCGAAACGCAGTGGGGTGAGGATTTTTTCTGCGGCGCGGTACATCGCATTGCGCAGTTCTTCGCCAGCCCGTTTCCGCGTTTGACCATCGAACAGATGCCCCACGGCCTGCGCGACGCGCAGGCCATCGCCGCCTGGACCGACGAGGTTCTGGCCCAATGCAAGCACGATCCCCATGATGCAAACCATTACCGTCACGTCGCCTGAGCACTACACCACCAGCTTGGCCGCGCATCCGCGCGCGCTGGTGGATTTTTACAAGGACAACTGCCCCGGTTGCCGCATGCTCGACATGTCGCTGAGCAAGTTCGCCGCCAGCGCGGCGGCCGACGGCGTGGCCCTGTTGAAGGTCAAGCTGGAAGTGGTGGGCGAGGAGTTCTTCCGTAATCTGGGCCTGCGCCAGACCCCCACGTTGGCGCTGTACCGCGATGGCAGCGAAGTGGCGCGCCTGCCCGGCTTCCAGTCGCCGGCGCAGGTAGAAACTGCGGTCAAGAGCCAGCTCTGAGGCAAACTCAAAGCTGCAGTTTTGTTTGCTGCCTACTCGTTGGTTTGGAGAGAAAGATGGCTCTAATATATCAAGGAGTGAGTGCGCAGCTGGATGAAAGAAATAGCGGTCGAATAATAGCGAAAGGGCGCGAGGCCGAGCTTGAGTTTTATGCTGGCGACATGAATATACACGCAGGCGATCCCTGGTAAATCGGAAAATGCCAACACAATGCCCAATTCGCACACAGTTTTAATAGTGAAAAATACCCGGCTGCTTTCGTGTTTTTTCTCGAAGGAAAGATGTTGTAGTCAAGTTTGCTACTGGCGCAGGGATAAAGCTGGGATGGATTTACGTAGTCGATACCGATGCCTTGCAATCTGTTGGTATGAATGTGATGCCAGTCGATGGGCTTACTAGATTTCCTGACGAGAAAGAGGTTCAAGTAAGAGCGGCTAACAAAACTACTGCGCCGCCGCCAGGCGGGCGCGGCCGGTGCTCGGAATCCTCACGTACCACGCGTACACTCCGGTTCCTCTGCGCCCACCTGACGACTGCTCGCTACGTTTTGTTAGCCCCCTCCTAAACCCCACCCAACGGCTGCAGACACAGCCAGATCGCATACCAGTGCGACAAGGCGCCGCCCAGCACGTGGGCGTGCCAGATGGCGCGGTTGTACACCATCGATTTACGCACGTAGAAGGTCACGCCCACGGTGTAGAACGCGCCGCCAACGGCGATGAGCCAGAGCACGGTGCTGTCCAGGCCGGCTATGATCGGTTTGATCACCACGATGCCGGCCCAGCCCAGCAACAGGTAGATCGCCACCCAGAAGCTCTTGGCGATGCCGGGCAAGCACAACTTGGCGAACACGCCGAACAAGGCCACACTCCAGACCGCCACCAGCATCGCCCAGCGCCAGGTGCCGTCGAGCGTGACAAGAAAAAACGGTGTGTAGGAGCCGGCGATCATGACGAAGATGCCGGCGTGGTCGAACTTGCGCAGCATCGGTTGGCGCTGCGACGGGGCGAAGTTGTAGGCAGCCGAGCAGGCGAACATCACCAGCAGCCCAAGCGCGTAGACGCAGATGGCCGGCAGCATCGTCTGGCTTGCGTGGGCGCGCCAGACCATCCAGGCGCCGCCGACAATGGCCCAAAAGAGGCCGGTGGCATGCACGAGGACATCGGCGCGGCGGGCGGAAGCGGTCTTGTAATGCGGAGCAGTGACGTTGTGGGACACGGGCACGGCAGCTCTTCAATGTAGGGGAGCCCACAGCGTGCGAGGTAACGGTGACGCAATGGGGGGGGGGAAAGGATACCCGGCTTGCCGAATCTTCTCAGTGACGCAGGCTGGGCGCTGGTCTCATGCCCTGAGACATGCTTTTTATTTGATCTCCCTCTTTGGGAGCCTTGCCGTATGCCTCCGTTTGCCCTTGCTGCCCGCACCGAAACCGCCGAACGCGCGCTGGCCACTACCGATGGGCGGCCCAGCCGCGATGGCGCGCTGCTCACGCAGCGCCTGGAACGGCGCTACCACGACCGCATCACCGGCAGCTTCACCCTTCCCGGCCGCGACGGCAGCTATGCGCCGATCCCGGCCGATGTGCCCAGCGCGCTGGCCGATGCATTGCATGCGCGCGGCATCACCCAGCTCTACAGTCATCAAGTCGAAGCATGGGCGGCGAGCCAGCGCGGCGAGCATGTGGCGATCGTGACGCCCACCGCGTCGGGCAAGTCGCTGTGCTACACGCTGCCGGTGGTGAGTGCGGCGATGACCGCCGGCGCCAAGGCGCTGTACCTGTTCCCCACCAAGGCGCTGGCGCAGGATCAGGTGGCCGAGCTGCTGGAGTTGAACCGCGCCGGCGAATTGGGGGTGAAGGCCTTCACCTTCGACGGCGACACGCCCGGCGATGCGCGCCAGGCGATCCGCCTGCATGGCGACATCGTGGTGAGCAACCCGGACATGCTGCATCAGGCGATCCTGCCGCATCACACCAAGTGGGCGCAGTTCTTCGAGAACCTGCGCTATGTGGTGATCGACGAGATCCACACCTACCGCGGCGTGTTCGGCAGCCATGTCACCAATGTGCTGCGCCGGCTCAAGCGCATCTGCGCGTTCTATGGCGCCAACCCGCAATTTATGTTGTGCTCGGCCACCATCGGCAACCCGCATGCGCACGCGCAGGCCTTGATCGAAGAACGCGTGCATGCGATCACCGAATCCGGCGCGCCCACCGGCGACAAGCACGTGCTGTTGTGGAACCCGCCGGTGGTCAATGCGGATCTGGGGCTGCGTGCATCGGCGCGTTCGCAGAGCAACCGCATTGCGCGCATCGCGATCAAGAGCGGGCTCAAGACGCTGGTGTTCGCACAGACGCGCTTGATGGTGGAAGTGCTGACCAAATACCTGAAGGACATCTTCGACAACGACCCGCGCAAGCCGCTGCGCATCCGTGCGTATCGCGGCGGCTATCTGCCCACCGAGCGGCGCGAGGTGGAACGTGCGATGCGGGCGGGCAACATCGACGGCATCGTGTCGACCTCGGCACTGGAACTGGGCGTAGATATCGGCGCGCTGGACGTGGTGATCCTCAACGGTTACCCCGGTAGCGTGGCGGCGACCTGGCAGCGCTTCGGCCGCGCCGGGCGTCGCCAGCAACTGGCGCTGAGCGTGCTGGTAGCGAGTTCGCAACCGCTGGATCAATACGTGGTGCGGCATCCGGATTTCTTCGCCGATGCCTCACCCGAGCATGCGCGTATTGCGCCGGACCAGCCGCTGATCCTGTTCGATCACATCCGCTGCGCCGCGTTCGAGCTGCCATTCATTGCCAGCGAGCCGTTCGGGCCGATCGACCCGCTGGTGTTCCTGGAAGCGCTGGCCGAGAGCGAGGTGATCCACCAGGAAGGCGATCGCTGGGAATGGATCGCCGACAGTTACCCGGCCAATGCGGTGAGCCTGCGCTCGGTGGCCGATGGCAATTTCGTGGTGGTGGACAAGACCGACGGCAAGCAGCAGATCATTGCCGAGGTGGATTATTCGGCCGCCGCGCTGACCTTGTACGAAGGTGCCATCCACATGGTGCAGAGCACGCCGTACCAAGTGGAGCGGCTGGATTGGGAGGGCCGCAAGGCGTACGTGACGCGTACGCATGTGGACTACTACACCGACAGCATCGACTACACCAAGTTGAAGGTGCTGGACCGCTTCGATGGCGGCATGGCCGGGCGCGGCGACTGTCATCACGGCGAGGTGCATGTGGTGCGGCGTGTGTCCGGCTACAAGAAGATCCGCTACTACACGCATGAAAACATCGGCTACGGGCCGGTCAATCTGCCCGATCAGGAATTGCACACCACTGCGGTGTGGTGGCAGTTGCCGCAGGCGACCTTGGGCAAGGCGTTCGCCTCCAAGCAGGATGCGCTGGACGGATTTCTGGGTGCTGCCTACGCGCTGCATGTGGTGGCCACGGTGGCGGTGATGGCCGATGCGCGCGACCTGCAAAAGGCCGTGGGCAATGGCGACGGTGCGTGGTTTGCGGTGGCCGACCAGACCGGGCGCGGGCAACTGCGTGGCGTGGAAGAAGGCGACGCAGCCACGGTGGAACTGCCGCAGGCGTTCGTGCCCACGGTGTATCTGTACGACAACTTCCCTGGCGGGGTGGGCTTGAGCGAGCCGCTGTGGCTGCGCCAGGCCGAGCTGTTGCAGCGCGCGGACGAATTGGTGCGGCGTTGCGATTGCAGCGCCGGTTGCCCGGCCTGTGTGGGGCCGGTGCTGGCCGCGCACGAAGCAGGCAAGGGCGAATCGCCCAAGTCGCTGGCGTTGACGGTGCTGGCGCTGCTGTTCGATGCGGATGCGCCGTTGCGTCACGCCAGCCAGATGGACGACGACCTGGGGCTGGATGTGCTTGCATGACGGTAAGTGCGGACCGGCTGCGTTTGCTGCGCCGCCAGGCAGGCCATGCGGATGTGCGTATGCCGGCGGTGGTTGCACATGGCGATGCACTGCCTGGTGCGGATGCGTCGCCTGCGGTCGTTGAGGCGGATACCGATGCAACGCAGACGCACCTCGCAGCGGCCAGGCGACCATCTGGTGATGCAGCTGGTGTGAGCGCTGTTGCAGGCGATGCGCGCACGCGTGGCGCAAGTGAACTACCTGCAGCGCCGCCGCCGCCGGGCGAGCCGGCGGGACCGGCGCCTGGCAGCGATCCTGGCGAGAGCGCAGAACGTTTGCGCTTGCTACGCCGCCAAGTCGGCGGACTGACGCCTGCACCGCGCAAGGACGATGCGGTACTGCCCACGCGCGCGCAGCGTCAGCCTTCGCCGGGTGCCGCTTCGCAGGCGTGGCGCTCTTCTGCACGCGATGCTGCTGCACAAAGCGCGCAGGCGGGGACCGCGAACCTTGCACACGATCAGCGTACCCCGGCCCACGCCCCGGCCATGACACGCCGCGCCTTGCAGGCGCCGGTTGCGGCAGCGCCGGCACGCGATGCGTCGGTGTTCGCCTGGGTGGAGCACCAGGTGCGCCACAAGCCGGCCTCGCCGTCGACTGACAATGCCGCTGCCGTTGCCGTCGCCGTCGCCGCAAAGCGTCTGCCCGCATCGCGCAAAACGTCCATCGCGCCGCCACCTGCACCGCAACCGCGCACCGACATCGCCGGCTTGCGCAGGATGATCGGCCTGCGCGAGCGTGCGGTCTCGGCGCACGCCCCAGTGCGTGCAGCCTCTACCGATCGCCATCTGCCCGGCAACGAGATCGCACCCGGCCTGCATCTGATCGAAGCCTTTTTGCCGCAACCGATTCCACGTGACGCGTTGTCGTTGGCCTTCGCCAAACGCGAAGACGCCGTGGACCCGATGGATCTGCTGTTCTTTGATACCGAAACCACCGGCCTGGCCGGCGGCACCGGCACGCGCGCCTTCATGATCGGCGTGGCCGATTGGCAGGTGCATGATGCACACGGCAGCGGCCTGCGCGTGCGTCAGTTGATGATGTCCACGATGGCCGCCGAAAGCGCGATGCTGGATCTGTTCCGCAACTGGCTGTCGCCGCAGACGGTGCTGTCCAGCTATAACGGCCGCTGCTACGACGCGCCGTTGTTGAAGATGCGCTACCGGCTGGCACGCCGCGGCGATCCGATTTCCGCGCTGGATCATGTCGATCTGCTCTTTCCCACCCGTCGCCGGTATCGCGGCACCTGGGAGAACTGCAAGCTGGCCACCATCGAGCGGCACCTGCTGCGCGTGGTGCGCGAAGACAATCTGCCCGGCTTCGAAGCGCCGGCCGCATGGTTGAGTTACCTGCGCGGCGGCAGTGCGCGCAACCTGCGCCTTGTGGCCGAGCACAACCATCAGGACGTAGTGACCTTGTCGCTCTTGATGCAGCGCCTGGTGGCGGTGGAAGCGCAGGACCGCGAGGTGATTCCGATGCTGGAGACGCCATAACTCCGGATCAACTGCGGCAGTGGCGCGCTGGCGTCACGCGAGTGTGTGGGGTGCGGCTCACTCCGCTGGCGGTGGCACACGCACAGCGCCGCCAGTGCGACTGCGTATGTGCTCACAAGAAGCACTGCCGTTACGCGTAGACACCGGAACCGGCACTCGTCGCGCTAGACCATGCGCCCATGCCGGACATGCCACCATCCGAACGATGCATCCGGCACTCGTACCGTGCGCCATGTCAGGCTGCCGCCAGCGCTGGCACGGCGCGCCCGCATGCCGCCGGGCGACGCCGTGCCAGTGCAGGATCATGGCGTCGGGATTACTCCTCCGGCTCAATCTGTTTGGCTTGTTCGTTGAGGTAATGGGTCACCGGTGCGCCACGGTATTGATCGGTCAACCGCCCCAGGGATTCGGCGCGGGCATCCACCGCGCGCCTTGCTGGGGCGTAGTGCGGCAGGTCTGCCGAACGATCCAGCAGGCTGCCTTCGCGCACTGCTGCGACATGGGCCGGGTCGGCTGGCTTGGACGCGGCGCGGAATTCGCTGGTGCGCTGCTGCACGATCTCCGCATCGCGTGCGGTGTCGATGGGGGTCTCTGGCGGCAGGTCCAGTTCCATGCCGGTATGGCCGCGCGCCAGCGTGCGGTTTTCCAGCAGCGCGAGCAGTTCTTCGTCGACTTGGTCGGTCAACAGGCTTTCACCAGCGTTGCGAAAGGCACCGGCGGTGGTGCGCTGGATACCAAAGGCTTCGCTGGTGAGCTTTTGCATCTCGCCGAAGTTGCGCCAGACGTAATAGTCCTTGTCGTGGTTGGCGCGTGGCAGGGAGAAATCCTCATAGCGGTAGCCGGCCGAAAACGCCGCCTGCGCGTAAGCCGAGTCCGGCTGACGCAATCGTGTGCGTGTCAGTTCCATGGCCTTGCCCGCATTGCTTTGCTGATCGGTGGCCACCGCCTCAACCATGACCGGGCGCATCCTTTTCCAGCTTTCCAGCCATTGCACCGCGGTTTCGGCCAGACCCTCGGGGCCATCGTCCTTGCCCGGGAAAAAGTCGCGCACCTGCGGGTCGGCCAGCATGCCCTGGCTGAAGACCGGCACCACATTGATCTTGGCCAGCAGGCGATCTAGCGCAGCACGGCGCGGCGCATCATCGGAGTGCAGCGGATTGATCTGATAGTGCTTGTACAGGTTGGACAGAAATTGATCGAAGCCGCCTGTGTAGTACTTGGCATACAACTTGATCGCGGCCCCCTGGCGCAGATCCGGCCGGCGCATCAGCAGCATCGCCACCGCCTCGGCGGTGTCTTCCTTGCAATCCAGCGCCACCGAGATCGGCTCCGGCTTTTGCCACGCGTGCTCCAGCGCCTGCTCCACGGCGGCAATGGTCTGATCGGTCTTGATGAAGTTGCCATCGACCGGGTTGCGGATCACCAGCGGCATGTCACGCAACTGGGCAAACGGCACCTGCGAAACCAATCTGTTCTGCGGGTCGTCGGTCATGCGGCCAATGGTGAAGTCGTGCATCAATACCGGCACGCCGTCGGCACTGACTTCGACATCCAGCTCCATGGTGCGATACCCCTGCGCGTAGGCGCGATCAATGGCGACAAGCGAGTTTTCCGGAATGCCGGCGTGGTTGTCGAACAAGCCACGATGTATCATCACGTCCTTACCCAGCGCGCGCGTGCTCGGCACCTGGAAATACTGGTCATGAACGAGTTCTTTGCGGTGCTTGCGCAGCAGCGCGTCCTTGCCGGCCACCAGATGATGGTCGTTGGCCTTGAAGAAGGCTGCGCCGCCATCGCGCGCCGGCACCTCGTGGCCGTGGTAGCGCGCAGCCTGCTGCACCTTGCGACGCGGCTGCCTGGGTGTGGCGGGCTGTAGCCAGCCCGGCGGTGGCAGCCCATGACCGGGCAGATCCAGCGCCTTGCGCAACGCGGTGCGTGCTGCGTCGCTGAAGGTGTCGCCAGGCGCAAATGCGCGCTGCAGATCGAAAATGATTCGGCCTTGCTGCGCATCGACCAGCACCGGGTCGGCCGTTGCACCTTCGCGTCCGGGCAGGCTGCGCGCCATGGCGTTGAACGCGGCGGTATCCAGGTAGACCGGCTCCAGCGTTCCGGCGGCAAAGCGTGCCGCGATGCTGTCCGGTGCGGGCGCGGTGCCGGCCTGCGCGAGATGGCTGGCAAGCTTGCTTTGCGCTGCCTGCACGGTGATCTGCCTTGCCTGCACTTCGACCAGGCGCTGCTCGGAGAACTCGCTGTCCAGCGCCACCAATGCCGGCTCGCCGGTCATCGCGCTTTCTTTCAATTGCACCAGCGGCGGTGGCACGGCAGCCTGGCGACGCGGCCGTGCACGCAATGGCGGGTTGCCCCCTGGCACGTGCGGCACCTCCATCGGGGTGATCGCACCGGTGTGCGTCGGTGTTGCCAGCACGGTGGTGGGCGTGGCGGCTGGTTGCAATGGAGCAATACGCATGACGACCTCAAGAGCACTGCGGGCGGCCAGTAAACCGCGTGCCATATGACAATTCGCAACCAAGGCGAAGTATGCCGCTGCGATGCGAAACGACGCCTCCCGGCAACACCGGTGCAGCGCATTGCGTGGTCCAGCGCCGGCTCTAGAACAGCGTTTCCTTGAACGGCAGCGTGGCCGCGCCCAGCACGGTGGCGTGCGCCTGCACCTGCCCGACCAGCAATGTGGGATACGGCGATGCAACGATCCGGCCAAGCGCGCCGCGTTTGCATGCGCGCTGCGGCGCACGCTACCCGCAGCGATCACACCAGCGGCGAACCCTGCGGCGATGTACAGATAGACCAAGTCCGGCGATTGGTGGCCAATCCCGTACACCTCCTCCGCCAATGCTGCGCAATGGGTATCGTTGTCCATTCAGACCGGTGCTACCGGGCACGCTGAGCCCACTGGCGCGCGGCAGATCAGCGCTCGGGACCTGCCCGGTGCGTCGGATCAGATCCATCGGATCAGATCCAGCAGCATGCGCTCGCTGCGGCGACGGTAATGCGAGCGGATGGCCTGTTTTGCGAAGAGGGGGCGCGTGCGGGGCGAAACGTCCGCCGTTGTCATAATCGTTTTAAGTAAGCCGCTTAATTTGATCCGCCTGCGGCCCCACGCTGGGGCCGCCCGACGTCGGATCGTGCCATGTGCTTGTTGCATTCTTATTCCCGCCCTCCTCGTCCCCCCCGGCCTTACCCACAGTCCCGGCATGCGTTGTCGCTTGCGCTGGGGCTGGCCTTGACCGGCTGGCTTCCCCCATCGGCCAGCGCTGCCGAGGCGCCCGCCGAGGCCGACGCGCAGACGATGGATTCGGTGCAGGTACGCACCTCGTTCCAGTCGCAGAACACACGTGCCATCGCCACCAAGCAGGCCGCGCCCACCATCGTGGATTCGGTCGCCGCCGACAGCATCGGGCAACTGCCGGATTTTAACGTCGGCGATGCACTGCGACGCGTCACCGGCGTGAGCACCGTGGAGTACCAGGGCGAACCGCGCTACGTGACGGTGCGCGGTCTCAACGGCAACTACAACAGCATGCTGATCGATGGCTTTGCTTTCGCCAGCAACGACATCGGTAGCCGCCAGGCAATGATGGATGTGCTGCCGGCGAACTTTGTCGACCGCATCGATGTGGTGAAGTCACTGCTGCCGGAAAACGACGGCGGCGCGATCGGTGGTGCCACCAACCTGGTCACCGCGACTGGCTTTGGCCGCCCAGACGGCCTGCTGACCTTCTCGGCAAAGGGTGGCGCCAACTTGATGGAACAGCGCTATGGCGGCCGCACGCCGGTGGGCGAAGGAGAGTTGAAGTGGGGCAAGCGCTTCGGGCGCGACGGTGAGTTTGCGTTTTTGGGCGCGGCCAGTGTCTGGCGTCGGGTGATCTCGGTGCCGCAGCAGGAAAACGGTGGCGGCTTGAACTGGTACAACGCCGATGGCACGCGCGCTCCGGTGGCCTATGGCGGGGTTGGTGATGCAGTGCCCAGCGAACGCCGTTGGTACAACTACGACAACACCCGCGAACGCCGCGGCGTGACCATGCGCGTGGATTGGCAGCCGGATGGCCCGCTCAGCGGCCATGTATCCGGTTATGCGTTCCGCCAGCGCGAGGCCTCCGACCGCGACACTCAGTCTGCCCAGGTGCAGAACGACGCACGCCTGACCCGCACCGGCCCGCAAAGCGGCGCGCTGGACAACCTCAACCAGGTCGTCGAGCTGGGGCAGCTGCGCTGGAAGCGCGGGCTGACCGGTATCAATGGCGAGCTGCTGGCCGAGCTGCCGGCACAGTGGCGCGGCGCACTGCGCGCAAGCACCTCGCGCGCCACGGTGGACAACCCGCAAACTTGGGATCGCTTTCAGCAAAATCGCCTGGCATACGGTTTCGACTGGAGCGGCACCCTGCCCGCATTCACGCCTCTGGACCCCGCGCTGGCCGATGACCCGGCGCGCTATCCAAACCTCTATCACCAGCAGGAGCGCACCGGCTACGCCGAACGGGTCAGCGACCTGCAACTGGAGCTGCGTCGCAACATGGACGAGGACAGCCGTGGGTTTGGTCTGGCGTGGGGCGTGCGACAGGTGCGCACGCACATGCAGACATCGGTACAGCGCACCACCTGGAATGGGTTGCCTTACAAATTGGCCGACGTGCTGGGCAGTCCGACCTGCGCCCTGGGCTGCACCATGCCGATGATGACCATCGACCCGGCACTGGCCGACGCACGCTGGGATGCCGACGCTGGCGATGCGAGCGGGGTAGTGGACACCAATGCGCATAACAGCGGCAGTTACGGCGTCGATGAGCAGGTGCGCGCCGGCTTCGCCCAGGCGCAATGGCGCGGTGAACGCTGGCGGTTGGCTGGCGGCGTGCGCCTGGAGCAGACGCGTTTTGGCAGCACCGGCCAGCAATTGAGCGGAACCGCCTGGACGCCCGTCACTGCGGTGCGAACTTACGGCAACTGGCTGCCATCGCTTGCTGGCCAACTGCAGACCAGCACCAACGGAACGCTGCGCTTTGGAGTATCTCGTTCGATCGGGCGACCGCGCCTGGACCAGATGGCCTTGAACGGCGGCGTGCTCGCGCTGGGCAGCAACCCGCCAACGCTCAACCGGGGCAACCCTGACCTGCAACCGCGCCGCTCGCAGAACCTGGACCTTGGCCACGACTGGACCTTCGACGATGGCGGCAGCCTGCTGTCGATCGCGCTGTTCCAGAAGACCATCCACAATGAGATTTTCCGTTACGGCCAGCTGCAAAGCATCGACAGCGAGCAGGTACTGGTCACCCAGCCACGCAATACCGACCGGCCGGTGCGCATACGTGGTGCCGAACTCGGTGCGATCAAGGAAATAGGCCCGTGGCTGCCCGCGCTCGCTGGCCTGTCGGTCGGTGCCAATGTCACGTTCCTGGATGTGGACTACCCAGTGATGCTTGGCGATGGCACCCGCACCACGCTGGCGGTGCTGCCACAGCAGCCCAAGCAGCTATGGAATCTGACCCTGAACTATGCGCGTGGCTCGCTGCGCACCTCGCTGGCCTGGAGCCATACCGGCGAGGTATGGGACGACCGCTACCCCAACTACAGCAACCAGCAGGAGTTTTATCGCAACCGCTACCAGCAACCGCTGGATCGCATCGATCTGAAGCTGGCCTGGGATGTATCGCCAGCGGTGGCAGTGAGCCTGGACGTCCTCAATCTGGCCGGCCAGGGCTACGAATACCGCATCGGCCGCCATCAGGAATATGTGCAATCGGCCTGGAAGATGGCCCCCACCGTGATGGTCGGCGTCAATGTCAAACTCTGAGGAACTCCGCATGTCGTCACTTCTGGACACCACCATCAGCCGACGCCGCCTGTTGGCTGCCGCTGCCGGCGCCGCGGTGTCGGCTACCGCCCTGCCAACGCTCGCCAAGACAACGCCACTGCCGGATGTGGGCCGCAAGTTCCTGCGCTCCAGACGGCCGATGACGTTTGCCGGCAATACGTTTGTTGGCCATCTTGAACAACAGGGCGATGGCTATGACAGCTTCGACCGCGTGCTGGATATCTACCGCGAACTGCCCGAGCACCGCTTCGCCAACAAGCTCGCGTTGCTGCCGCCGAGCAGTTACCACGTGACGTTATTCGGTGGGGTCAATGAAATCGACCGCGCGCGCGGGCCATGGCCGAGCGATCTGGGGCGCGATGTGGCGTTAAGCGACATCAATGCCAGCTTCCTTGCGCGGCTGACGCACCGCACCGCCGCGCCGCTGGGCGCATGCCGCTTCCTGGTCGATCCCGCTGCGGCGAGGACCGGTGGCAACGACAATCTGCTCATTCCGTTACAGCCCGCTGATGGGCAGACCGCGCAGCGCCTGCAAGCGGCACGTCAGGCGCTGATGACGCTGACCCGCTTGCAGCGACCGGATTACACCAACTTCCAATTTCATATCACGCTGGGCTACCTGTGCAACACGCTTGATGCAGCAGAACAGGCGGCGTATCGCCTCGCGTTGAGCGACTGGCTAGCGCGGCTGGCTGCTGCCGGCCCGATCACAGTACCGCATTTCCACTTTTGTACGTTCACTGATATGTACGCGTTTCGTGCGGTGCGTGAGGTGTGAGGGTTTGAGTTTGGAGACGTGTCTGGGCCTATGCGAGTGCGGTTCGCTGTTTCAGGCGTGCACTTCAATCATGGCTTCAAGCATCACCGTGCCGCAGTGCAAAGCCCCTCCCCGTAGGAGAGGGGCTTTGCTTCATGGCGCTTTAGAGTAGGTAACAAAACTGCTGCGCTCACCGCCAGGCGGGCGCGTCCGGTGCTTGGAATCGGCGCATGTACCACGCGAACACTGCGGTTCCTCCGCGCCGTCCGCACCCACTTGGCGACTGTTCGCTACGTTGGTTAGCCACTCTTGGGTTGATGGGCCACACCCCAATGGTCCACGCGGATCTGCGCCGTTCGTTCCAGTGCGGCCAGCGTCATGGTCGAATGTACCGGCGCCGTTGCCGCATGCAGGCGCGAGTGCGCTGCAAGCCAGGCACAATGCAGGACGCGAAGCATCGATGGTCATGCGTCACTTACCGCTTGCCTGCAATGGATCGCGCCACAGCCTGAGTCTGTCGGATGGTCATACGGCGCACTGCCCGAAAGCGCTGGCGTCATAAGCGGATATCTTCTAGAGCGTGTTATGAACTTTGAAAGAGGGTGGCTGCATTTCCAAGCATCAGGATCGTGAAGACGACGAAGTGCAAACCGGCCAAGGTTTCCGGCAATCGCTCGTAGTCGCGTGCCAGCCGTCTGAAACGATTGGCCCATCCGAAGCTGCGCTCGACAACCCAACGGCGCGGCAGCAAGACAAAGCCTTTTTTCGCTTCTTGCAGCTTGATCACGTGCAACTCAATGCCTTCTTCCGTGGCCGCCTGCGCCGGTTCTTGACCGGTGTAGCCCTGATCAACAAAGGCGATCTTGACCGTTTCACCGGTCACGTGTTGTACCTCTTGTGCCAACGATCGGACTTGCGCGCGCTCCTGCTCATTAGCCGGCGTCACCTGGACAGCGAGCAGATGTCCAAGCGTATCGACGGCCATGTGTACCTTGCTGCCTTTCTTGCGTTTATAGCCATCGTATCCAGCACGCGGCCCGCTTTCGCAGGTGGACTGCAGCGTGCGAGCATCGAAAATGACCGCGCTCGGCTGGCCTTTTTTCCCTTGCGCCACACGCAAGAGTGAGCGCAGATCACTGACCATGGCCTCAAAGCAGCCCGCTTGCAGCCAGCGCTGTGTTTGCTGATACACCGCTTCCCAGGGCGGAAAATCGTTGGGAAGCAATCGCCATGGTGCGCCGGCGCGCGCGATCCACCGCAGTGCGTTGAACATCGCGCGTAGCTCATACTTGCGCTGCGGTGCCTGCACGTCCATCAGCGTCAAATAGGGAGCCGCAAAGGCCCATTCTTCGTCGGAAATATCGGTGGAATAAGGCTTACGAGGCTTCATCCGTATACGTTAGCGTGACAAGGGCAAAGTTCATAACACGCTCTAGCCGTCGGCGCGGCATACACGGTCGCATACGATCCCATGCAGCACCAGGATCGCCCCATCGCGCGCCGCGGCTGGGCGTCTTCATGCCACACCGACAACGTCACCTTCACGCTTGCACCATTGTTCCGCTGGAGATCCCCGATGATCCGCACCCTCGCTCCGTTCGCTGCCGTTGTGTTGTTGTCGGCTTGTGCATCCACTCAGGTCGCACAGGTGCAGCCCATCGACGGTGTCATCTCCGGCCAGTGCCATATCGACAAGGTGCGCGGTGCGGTCGGCCTGGCTGCGGCGGCGCAGACCATCGAACGTGCGCGCGTGGATAGCGACAGCCTGCAGGTCAGCGTGCGCCGCGGCGAACGCGCCACCGGCGGCACCACCGCCAGCGGCCTGGCCGACCCGGCCCAGGGCGCCAGCGAAAGCGGCGGCGATCACCTCACCGTCGAGACCGGCCCGAACGACAACATCACCGCGATCTACTGTGGCTGAGATGCGTTGCGATCATAGCGGCCGCTAGCAGCCGTGCGTCTGACGGCTGCGGCAGCGGGCGCATGCGGCGTTGTCTGCATGCGTCGTTCTTTCGCGTGATTGCAACCTTGCTGCATCGCTCATCATTGAATGCAGCATCTGAGCATCTGATCTGAGCATCTGCGTTAACGCGCCTGCGTTGCGCCAAGCGCGCACGGTGGGCGCGACGAGCTCCCGGCGTGCGACGTGCATCGCTTGCAGTACATCATCCACGGCCCTGCGAATCTGCTGGATCAGCCTGCGTGCCGACTGCACTACGCCAGCGTCGATGGACCCATGCTTGGACATCGTGGATGCAGCTAAACACAGCGGGAACCACCACCAGGCACAGCAACGTCGAGCTGATCAAGCCCCCGATCACCGCGATGGCCATGGGCTGGCGAAAACTGGCATCCGCGCCGAAGCCCAATGCGATCGGCAGCATGCCGGCGATCATCGCCATGGTGGTCATCACGATCGGGCGGGCGCGCTTGTGGTATGCATCGATTAAGGCGGCTTCTACGGACGCTGCCCCATCGCGGATCGCAATCACGGCGTATTCCACCAAGAGAATCGAGTTTTTGGTAACGATGCCCATCAGCATCACCAGGCCGATCATCGACGGCACATCGAGCTCGCTGCCGAAGAGCAATAGCGCCACAAACGCGCCGCCGAGCGAAAGCGGAATGGCCGACAGGATCGTCAGCGGCTGGAAGAAGTCGCTGAACAGCAGAATCAGCACGCACAGCATGCACACGCTGGCGATCACGATTGCCAGCAGTAATCCCGACGACAAATCCGCCGCCACTTCGGCATCGCCGGACTGGATCAGCGACACATTCGAGGGCAGGTGCTGGATGGAGGCGCGCGTGTTGGCCAGCGCCAGCGCCTTGCTCAACGGCATGTCGCTCAGGTCGGCGCTCACCGTGACGTAGCGTTGGCGATCGTCGCGGTCGATCTGGGTGGGGCCGCTTTCCATTGCCAATACCGCGACACTGGACAAAGGCATCAGGCCATCGCGTGATTGCACGCGTAGATTAGACAACGCATCCAGATCGGCACTGACCCGGTCAGGCACCTGCACGCGGATGTTGATCTGCCGGTTGTCCAGATTGAGCTTGGCAAGTTGCGGTTCGAAATCGCCGCTGGTCGCGGTACGCAAGGTCTGGCGGATATCGGCGCTGCTCACTCCATAACGGGCGGTCTGGCTCTCGATCGGCCGCGCAACCAGTTCCGGGCGTTCCAGACTTGCGGGGGTGCGCACGCCGGACAAGCCGGCCGCCCGCAATTCGCCTGCGAATGCAGAGGCGGTCGCGTTGAGCGCGTCTTCCGAATCGCTGGTCAGAATCATCGACAGCTGCTCGCCCGGCCCGCTGCCACTCACGGTGGCGCGTGCGCCTGTGATATTGACCAACACTCGCCGCACCTCGCGCTCGATCTGCGTTTGCGGTGCACGTGTTTTGCGTTCGGACAGCACCAAAGTCATCTCAGCCTTGCGCACTTCCGCGACCTGGGCATCACGCCCGGCTGCATTGCCGCCGATGTTGGTGAACACCGCACCGACGCCGTCGATGCGGTCAACCGCGGCGCGTACCCGCTCGGTGACCTGACGGGTCTGGTCGATGTCGCTTTCCGGCCCAAGCTCGACCTTGACGGTGATGGTGCCGCGGTCGCTGGGCGGCACCAGACCTTTGGAGAGCAACGGCAACAAGGCTAGCGACAACAGTAGAAACACGCCGGCAGCGCCCAACGTCGCAGCGCGGTGGCGCAGGCTCCACTGCACCATCCGCAAATAGCTGGCAGTCACTGCGCCGGTCGCCGGTTCCGGACGATCGCTGTAGCGTGAACTGAGAAATCTGGCGGCCATGATCGGGGTGATCAGGCGCGCCACCAGCAACGAGGCGACCACGGCGATCACTGCGGTCCACCCGAACTGTTTGAAGAACAGCCCCGGGATGCCGCCCATCAACGTGGTCGGTACAAACACCACCACCAGGGTTGCGGTGGTGGCCGTGACCACCAATGCGATTTCGTTGACGGCATCGGCAGTGGCCTGAAAGGCCGATTTGCCCATACGCCGATGGTGCTCGATGTTTTCGATCTCGACGATAGCGTCATCGACCAGGATGCCGACCACCATCGCCAAGGCCAGCAAGGTGAGCGTATTGAGCAAGTAGTCCAGTCACCACATCACCGCGAACGCGGGCAGGATGGGCAGCGGCAGCGCCGATGCGGCGATCAGGGTCGCGCGCCAGTCGCGCAGGAACAGCCACACCACCAGCACCGCCAGCAGCGCGCCCTCGTAGAGCATGGACATCGACCCTTCGAACTGCTCCAAGGTGTAGGCCACGGTGCTGGAGACCGGAGTGATGCGCAGCTGGGTGCCGGTCTGCTGCAGATGCTGCAGCGCCTGCGCAACGCCGTTGGCGATCTGCGTTTCGTCGAAGCCCTCGGTGCGATAGATGCTGAGCCCGATCACCGGCTTGCCGTCGAGAAGCGCGGCCTGCCGGCGGTCGGCGTAGCCGTCGCGCACGCGCGCGATCTGATCCAGGCGCACGCTGCCGCCAGTGGCGAGCGCAATCGACATGCCCGGCAACTGCGCGGCCTGTCGCACGCCTGCCACCATGCGCACCGATTGCTTGGCGCCACTTAGAGCGGCTAACAAAACGTAGCGAGCAGTCGCCAGGTGGGTGCGGACGGTGCAGAGGAAACGCAGTGTACGAGTGGTACATGCCGATTCCAGGCACCGGCCCCGCCCGTTTGACGGTGAGCATAGTCGTTTTGTTAGCCGCTCTTAGTTGCGCGCGTCCGCCGGAGGAATACTGCTGCGTCTGTTGCAGCGCGCGCGAAACATCGGCGGTGGTAACGCCGAGTGCGGTCATCTGCACCGGATCCACCTCGACCCGGATCTCGCGCTGCACACCACCCAGGCGCTGCACGCGCCCCACGCCGGGCACCTTCACCTACACCATCGTCGACGTGCCAGGACAACTGGGTTTCATCCAGCGTTGTCGAGGTCACCGCATAGGTCAGGATCGGCGTGCTGTTCTCGGTCACCGCGCTGATGGCCGGCTGCAGCAGTTCCGGTAGCAATGACGAGCGCACCCGGTCGACCGCGTCCTTGGTTTCGATCAATGCATCGGACAGCGATTTTTCCAGCCGGAATTCGGCCACGATCTGCACCTGCCCATCGCTGATGGTGGTGCGCAGGTGCCGCAGGCCGCCGACCGTGGCGATCGAGTCTTCCACCTTGCGCGCAACGTCGGTTTCCAGCTGCGCTGGTGCCGCTCCTGGCTGCAACAAGGTGACGTTGACGGTGGGTAACTCCAGATCCGGCAGCGCCTGGATGGAGAGGTTCTTGAAGCCGTACAGGCCCGCCGGCGTCAGCAGGAAAGAAAGCAATACCACAGGAATGGGATTGCGCAGCGACCAGGTAGCAACGTGCATCGCGGCGCACGTGGAATGAGCTGCATGCCGACCAGTGGGCCGGTCGATGTCGCTTTGACCAATACCGTATCGCCATCGGCCAGCAGCCCGGCGCCTTGCGCCACGATGCGCTCACCTTCAGTCAACGGTTGCAGGAGTTCGACCTCGGTACTGACGCGCCGCCCAAACCGCCACCTGTTGCGCGCGCACTTTGGATTGGGCACCGCTGCCGACGATGCGGAACACGGTACTGCAGCCATCGCGCACCACCACACTGGACGCCGGCACCACCAGCGCGCGGGTGGCCGGCAACGCCACCGCGCCGTCGACGTACATCCCGCCACGCAGCAGACTGCCGGGCTGGAGATCCGCATACACCACACCGAGTCGGGAGCGCGCATCCAGCAGCGGCGCGATCTGGCGCACGCGTGCAACCGCAGCGCTCCCGTCGGGCAGCCTGAGGCTGACCTGCTGGCCCACCGCGATCCGCGCGATCTGCTCCGGAGTGAATTCGCCACGCCATTCCAAACGCCCCTGCCGCACCAGGCGAAACAGTTCCTGGCCGCTGTTGGCCACCGCACCTAGCGTCGCGCTCTGCGCGCTGATGAGCCCATCGTCAGGGGCAGTGATGTCGGCTTGCTGCAGCTGCAGGCAGTTGGCATCTCTTGCCGCGAGCAAGGTTGCGTTATCGAAATGGGCCAGCAGCTGCCCGCGCTTCACCGCATCACCAACCGCCACGTTGAGCGTCAACAGGCGCAACCCGTTGCTTTGCGAACCGATCACCGCTTCCTGCCAGGGCGCCACGATGCCGGTCGCCGATAACGTGCCTGGCCATTCCACCTGCCGTGGCGCCACCGCAGTGACCGACAACTCGGCGATCGGAAGATCCTCGGCTTCCGGCTGCGCGCGCGCGGACCACCACCAGCCCGCAGCGATGACGCCACTGGCCAACAGAAAAAACGCCACTGGCAATGCGAAGCGTCGCTGTCCGCCTTTGGATGCACCAGCGGCGGCGTGTTCGCTGGCCGTTGTGTCTGTTGGATTCATGGTCATTGCGAGCTCTGAGGCAAGAAACAGACAGGCGCCGGAGCGCACTGTCGAGTGGATGGGTGGCGGCATTGCATCAAGCCGCTGCATGGCTTACGCCGCGGGTGTGCCATTGCGCGCGACTGCCAACGTCGCACCAGGCAACGCGCCATGCCTGCGCGCGTGAGCGATGGATGGCGTTGCAAGGGACAGTGGATCAACCGATAACATTGACGACATGCGCAACGCTATGGAGCAACAGCGGGTCTGAAGCACCAGCAAACTGTGACTGCGTGGCATCGTTTCAGCCGGCTGTTAAAGAATATTTAGCCAGTTGAAGAATTCTTGAAGTGCAGCCATGCCGCTGCGCGAAGCGTTCAGACTCAGCGGCGAGCGCGGTGCAGCCGATCTGCGCTGTTGTCTTTCGCCTGTCTGACGTGCAGTTTCATCAGCCGCGTTGCATTCGGCCAATGACATCTATCGGCAATCGCTTAACGAGTTTGCTACGACGCACAGTCTCAACATTGCGACAATGCGTTGATGCCGATAGGTCGTCGATGCTGATGAGCAGCTGCGCTTTCCAAATAATCGGGCATCGAAGATAGACTGCGGACAGATTGATGCACTCGCCCTGCGTTGCCGAATGCTTGCCGTCCAATGATCGGATGGCAGTTGCGCCCACGGCAGGTTGGCCGAACTCTTTCAACGTTGTGAGGATAGATGGCTCGTTCGTATATGGTTTCGTTTTTTCGCGAATGGATCACAGCACCCTGCTCCATTGCAGCGATCGTCCCCTCCGGGCGTGCGCTCGCCTCCACCATCACGTCCGAGCTATCGGAACGCACCGGGCGCGTCCTCGAACTTGGGCCTGGTACCGGCGTTTTTACCCGCGCGATGATCGACAAAGGCGTGCGCGAAAAAAACCTCATTCTGCTCGAGTACAACCAGACGTTCTCGTCGTTGCTCAAGCAACGCTTTCCGCATGCGACGTTGCGGCAGATGGATGTCTGCAATCTTGAATCGGTGCCCCGCTTCGATGGGAGCTGCGTCGATGCGGTGGTCTGCGGCCTTGGCTTTCTGAACATGCCGGCGCATCAGGTGGCTGCCATCGTGCGTGGCGCCTTTATGCATCTCAAACCGGGCGGCCGTATGTATCTGTTTACCTACGGCTTCAAATGCTCGGTTCCGGCGCACATTCTCGATGCGCTCGATCTGGAGGCTGTCAGGATCGGGCGGACGTATTGGAACATCCCGCCTGCGACAACCTATCGTCTGCGGCGCCGCTCCTACACAAGGTAGCGCGCGATGCAGACCGCGGTCGCGATCACCGCAAGCGGCGCGACAGCATTTCACGCATCAGCATTTCACGCATCAGCATTTCACGCATCGCTCGTCAGGGATCGAACGCAACGACCAACTCGTACGGCACCGCTGGGTGGTCGAACGCACATATGCCTGGTTCGTCGGATTCGGTATGCGACGCTTCCGCTTCGAGCGACGGATCGATCTCCATCTGGCGTGGCTGTCGCTTGCCTACTCCATCATCTGACTTACTCGCCCCTGAAAAACCCTCAACACTCAATCACCGCCACGCTTTATAAGCCGCACAGGCGTGCCAGAACTGCCGGTTTTCGCTACGCTGATGCCTGATTTCTTGCAGTTTCCGCCCATGCGGATACGCCGTCCTACTGCTAGGCGCATTTGCGCCGACGAGTTGTTTCGTTCGCGGCCGGAAAATCAAATCGACCTGCGTCATCCACTCTCGCAGCTGAGCCAACGCATGCCGTGGGCCGCCTTGGAACAGGCGCTTTGGCCACATTTTCCGGCCACTGCGGCCGCTGGCGGTCGTCCCGCACTGCCGGTGCGTTTGATGGCAGGTTTGCTTTATCTCAAGCATGCCTACGACCTGCGCGCCGTCGCAAAACACGGCTCCACCGGCGCACGCCGTTGCACCCACATATCGCCCATGATCCGGTCCAGCCCGCGGCCCAAGCCTGTGACCAGGCCGGCGCCCGGTGTGAAGGTGAGTTCGCCAAAATAGATTTGGCCGTTCTGGATATACCAATCCACCCGCACATAATCGAAATCGCTGGCCAGCACTTTGCTCAGTTCCAGCGCCTGCTCCAGTAGCTGCGGTGCGCACGGAGGTTGCCGGCCGTCGTCGCGGATGCGGTGGAAAGCCTCGTGCAGGTTGCCAACGAAGAAGGTCATCGACAACGCCGGCGTGTCGAAGCGGCCGTAGATTACTTGCAGCACATAGTGAAAGCTGCCATCCACCTGGCGGAACATATGGAACTTGTAGTCCACCGGCGCGTTTTGCGCATCGCCGATGTAGTGCTCCACCAGAATGCGCGGCGGGATGTTGCGGTAATGGATCTCGCGTTCCATTTCGGAGAAGTCGCGGCGCAGCCACTGGCCGCAGCGCTCGATGATGCGTCGCCGCTGCACCGCATCCGGCTCGTCGCGCACAATCTCCACCATGCTCGCGCCGTGGTTGGCCTTGATCACCGTCTGCCGCCAGCGCGGCAGGCTGAGCAGGTCTTCCGGGTTGTTGCTGTCCAGCAGCAACGGAATCAGATGCGCATTGCCGATCCTGGAGGCCACATACGGCCGCACCGCGACCTTGTCCGCCAGGCGCTGATAGACCGGGTAATCGCCGTGCACGCACTTGCGATACAGCACTTTCTCATTGAAGCACGTCGGGTTGTACAGATTCGGAAGCCGGCCAAACGTATTGAAATAATAGATCCGGTCCTGGTGCCGCCAAGGCAGCGTCCTGACCAGCCGGCGCACACCTTTGCGAAGCAACCGCTTGAGCGTCGGCGCACTGACGGGCGCTGCATACGGGGCAGGTAGCCCTGCAGCTTGCCGGGTTGCGCAAGTAAGTGAGGGCGCCGGCAGCGACGCCAACAGCCGGCCGACGGCCAGCGACCCAACCGGTGGCAGCACCACCATGTCTAACGTGTCGTCAATCATATCCAGATCCTTTGTCTACCTAGAATAAGCGACACAGATCACTATGGAAGCGTGACGCAATCCGAAGTATATGGGCGATCTAGAGCGCTGGGTGTGTAAATGCTTCGAATAATTCCATTCAGTCTGACGCGGCTTTCACCGCCCCAATTGCGGCCTCAGGGGGCCACCAGCCTCAGAGGCGGCGCGTCCACGGCAGCCTGCCAGACGATGTGTCGCAGCTCACCGGGCCGTATCCCCGAACGTGCCTGCCATCAAAGCCCGGCATGTGCAGACCCGGCACAGCAGCAGCCGGGCAATAACGCCACCCGGCACGCCACCGTCATGCAGCCTCAAAAATGCGAAACAGCCACACGCGTTGTGTATACGCATTGCATGTATGGGTTGCTCTCGCATCACATCACATCACATCACATCACATCACATCACATCGCAATGCGGATGCGGATGCGGATGCGGTGAAAACTGTTCCTGATCAGCACTGGCTCTCTTCCGCCAGCGGCAAGACAGCGCCAGATGGCGTGGATGCGATGACCATCTGAAGCCGACGAGAGAACGTGATGCGCGTGCATGCCGTGCAGTTGCAAGCGGGATGAGCGATGCCAACGTTCTTTGCACGCAACGGCATCAAAGCCACGTGCTATTGCGCGCTTTACCATTGGCGTTGGCCGTAGGGCATTCGTTGTCCGGCATATGCCGGACGCACACGCCTGCGTTTCAAGCGCGGTGCAGCTGTCGACTCCCCCTTTCAATCTGCGCTTGCAACGCTGACGACCAGCTCGCCGTCGCGCAGGCGGATGTGGAGTTTGCAGCCGATGGCAAAGCCCAGTTGTTCCAGCCAGCGGCCGCGTAGTCGCAGCGTGGGGATGCGTTGGCCGCTGGCGGGGTAATATCCATAGCCGACGGTGCAGTGTTGCGGTGGGCGCGGGCGGCGTAGTGCGCGCTGTTGTTTGGCAAGATCGGCCGCGTTGGCGGCGGCCACTTGCTCGGGCGTGAGCATCAGGGTGCGCGGCGACTCTCTGATGTGCCAGACCGCGTCGCGCGGTGGTTGGCGTGGTGCCCGCTTGCGGGCGGTGGTGGTGGTGCGAGATGGCGGCTGACGCATGGCAAAGGGCCTCCTTGACGAACAGGCCCCGCCGCCGGCCGGCGACGGGATGTCGGGAGGTTAGAAACCGCAGACAGACGGCGGGCATATTCCCCCGAAGGGTGTTGTATTAGCCGCCCTCCCGACGCAGGCATCGCGTCGGTTGCGCTCGCAAGAAACTACGGGCACAAAAAACCCACCGGTATCTCGGAGGTGGGTACCGCTGTCTGAGGAGTTTCTACGCTCCTTGGGGTAGAGATTGCTGTGGGTTGGTTGGGATGTCAACTCGTGTTGCTACAACTCGCGCCGCGTCACCAGAGGTGGAATGGCATCCGTTTCTGCACTTGTGCATCAACACACGCCACAGGTTGAATGGATTATTAGGTCCCGCCAGCTACGGCGAGCCTGCGGCACAACTCAAGTGACCCCAGCCTGTAGCCGTTCTAGCTCTCTCAGTTTGTTGACTAGAGTCCTAGCCCCGCTCGCATCCACAAATTTCTCGTACATAACAGTGATGCCTCTGAAATATGAATCGATTCGGTTTAGAACAGCCTGCAACGCCGCTAGCATCTGCTCCACGTGAGCCCTGCTTATGCCATTAAGAGGATCCAAATCTCGTTTGCTGTGGTAGTCGTGATCTTGATGAACAATGCGCTTGTTGCGATGCTCGCGGGCAAATTCGGCTGACTCCAACGATTTGTTGCAAAGTGATTGAACCTCAGCCCGCATCACTGTATCCATAATCAACGGAGGCAATGACTGTATTGTAAGGTTCTTTTTCTTGCCTGTTGCTGTCGGATCTGTCATCCGCGAAATCCCAAGCAAGACACTGTCCCAAAGCTCGTCTTGCACGATCTTGAAGAACAAGCCAGCGGTTCGATTGAGCAAGTGAATCGTAGTGTCATCTTCAAACAGCTGGCGGTACTGCTGCCAAAGGACGTGAAGCTCGATCAATTTCCGGAAGAGCTCGTAGAAGCTAGTACCAAGCTCCTCTCCCATTGATGAGATGTAATCGGCACGTTTTTCTTCCATAGATCGCGTGATCATCTGAGTGCACCCTAATGTATGAGTTAAGCCGTGCCGCGAAGCGGCATCAGCTTGAACGAATTGTTAGCCATCATGTCGCATTGCCTTGATCGTTCCAAAAGGCGACATGGACTTTGCCAACGCATCTACTGCTTGAACTCTTGACTGGTAATGCCCGCTGAATCTGATGTTGCGATCTTCGATGATATAGGAGCGGACGGTCCCATCTGGATGATCCTTGATCTGATCTATTCCTTTCTGGAAGGCGGTAGAAACAAGGTTGTTGCAAGCTTCAATTTCTTCCATGCTGCGGCCAATGGATAGAACAAGAATTATGTTATTATCTAATCTGCTTTTGGCTGAAATTGCGGTGGAATAAAATTTACCATTGCTTGATCTATTAAAAAAATCCTCAAAGACTTTTTTGAAGCGAGGTCTAATTGTTGCTTCGTATATCTCATCCAGCAGCTTTTTTGCTGCCCACTCGCTTAAGAAAACCCCAACCGTTGCAACACCACCAAGTTCATTGAAAAAGGCCTGCAGATTTGAGTGAACTATATTTTCGAAATGGTCATTGTCATCAGGCTCAGGAAAATTCGGCGCTATTTCTTCCAGCTGCTCATATAGAGGAATAGCTACCGATTTTATGAAGCGGCGCTGCCCAAGCACCAGAATTTCGGCGTCAATGAAAACGCGGCGATCATTTTTCATGATGGCTAATACCTTGGTTAAGTCGCGCCGTGAGGCGGAGCTGGCCTGAATAAATGGTTAGCCAGCAACGCTGGGATGATGCAGGGCAATAATTCTGTTAAATACAAAAAGCATGGATTCCGATATGTCTTCCGTGAGCGAAACATAATTTGAGATAGCTCTTGAGAGCATTGCATGAGCATCCTCGGGACGCACCTGCACGGTGTCCTCGGATGCATCACGGGCATGCTTGAGGGCATTACGGGCAGCGTTGACCTCAGCGATTACATCTTTAAAAGGAAGCCCGCCAGAAAGCCGCTGATCCAGTGCGACGATGTCGTCCATGCTGTTTGCTTTACCGGCACGCTTCAGGAGATTCCCAAGAATTTCCTCGGCTGCGCCAGCAAGCGTCACGATGGCGAGAAAATCACCTTCGTTGAGAAAGATCTCACAGGCTGTCTCAATTTGACGTTTTGCTATATCTGATTTGCTCAGGTTCATGGCTTTGGAATAGAGAAAATATGAACATAAATATGGCGATTGATGATCCTCGCTGAGTTTGGGGGCTGCGTCAATCTGCTTGAGCAACTGACGAGAATTCCGTCTACTTTTCCCTCATCCACCCTTCGGGCACCTTCTCCCGCAGGCGGGAGAAAGGCTTAAGGCTTGTCGGGACTACCGGCTTTGTTTTGGCGTTATCAAGTTGGTTGGCGCCAATAGTGGAAGCGTATTGTTGCGTTCGGTAATCTCTGCCACCTCGCCCTCGATGATCAAGCGCAATTGCGCAGCTTGCTTGTTTGCCGCATTGGATAGCAGCAGCCGTACCTGCATTGTTATTGGGTGCAGATCGCGTGGGGCTGCTAGTGCCGGAAACCCCACCCGCACCAGCTCCCTCCCACGCACATTCTCCAGCACCACAAACCCGGCCGGCGCATCGGCATGGCCGAGGCTATGCACCGTCACTTCAATGGCATCTTCAGTCACGCGCACATCGCCATAGCCGATACCCAGATCCGGGCGCAGCTCCACCGGGCTAGCTTCGGCAATGCGTTCGAGTTGCAGAAGGGTGGTGCGGCCCGCGGGGAATTCGATATCTAGCGAGGCACTTTTCTCGAAAGCGACCTCATACGTTTTGCCTGCACCGTCGATCTTGCCATCGTTATCGCGGTCCACGCCTTGGGTGATGCGCCATTGGCCCGGCGCCACATTCCAGCCTGTCATGCGTGCGCTGTTGTAGGCGATGACGGTGAAACGCCCTTGCTGTGGGGCGGGGATGGCGATGGCGACTTGGGTGGCGGCTTCCGGGTCATTGAAGCGCCAGCTCACGGTGTGGCCGGGGTAGGTTTGATTGCGCTTGAGGGCCACGCCACCAAGGCGTGCGCGTTGCAGGTTGACGGTGGGGGATTCGACACGGTCGCTCCACCAGTGGCCTTCGGTGTTCATGTAGACGTTTTGCAGTTTCTCGCGAGTTTCGGCGCGGTAAATGGTGGCGAGATAATCGAGGTTGCCGGTCTGTTCCCAGGCTACATGGTGCGGAAAATCCGGGGTGCTGCCGTCTTGTTTGTTCACAGCGTCGATGAGCTTGCCGCTCCATGCGCTACGCTTGCCCATGACATCGAGAAAGTTTTCGTTGAGCAGTGCCAGGCCAGTGGGGCCGCTGTTGGCGACGCGGTAGTTAATCGGTTTGAGATAACGCGCCTCGCCGGTCCAGCGGTAGGCGGCCCAGAAGGTGTGCAAGGTGTCGGCGCCGCCGCTGCCTTCGAACAGTTCGCCGCCGCGGGTTTTGCCGGTTTGCCAGTTGATCTCGTTGGGCAGCGCCCAGTTGCCCTTGGCGTTGGTGTAGGCGTGGGCGAGATAGCCGTCGGCTAATCCTGTGACGATGCGGCGGCTGTTGGGGTCGGCGTTATAGCCGCCCAGCAGCAGGGCGGGGTGCACGATGGGAAAGGAATAGGGCTTTTGCCATTGCCAGTTGGGTTCGCGGTAGACCTTGCGGCCGCCGAACCAGTTGCTGGCGAATAGCAGGTGGCGCTGCGGATTCACTTGGATAATGGTGTCGAAGGCTTTGACGGTTTGCATCAGGCGCTCGACGGTGCGCGGGTCGCCCCAGTTGAGATACAGCAGGGCGCTGTTGAGGTTGATGCCTTCTTCGTAGGTGATACGCCCAGGGTTCCGTAGACACTCAAGACCCTCGTTGCGCGTAGCGCCGTTCAAACTCTACAGGGGACAGGTCGCCAGTTGAACCGTGGCGGCGGTTGGGGTTGTAGAACATCTCGATGTAGTCGAATACCTCGGCGCGAGCGGCGTCCTTGGTGGAATAGGTCCGCCGCCTGATCCGCTCGCGTTTGAGCAGTCCGAAGAAGCTCTCCATGGGTGCGTTGTCGTGGCAGTTGCCACGCCGACTCATGCTGCACACCAAGCCATGGGACGCCAGGAAACTGCGCCAGTCATCGCTGGTGTAGACAGACCCTTGGTCCGAATGAACCAAGCAACCAGCGTTGGGTTTGCGCCGCCACACCGCAGACAACAAGGCCTACACGACCAACTCGGTGTCGGCCCGATCGCGCATCGCCCAGCCGACAACCTGCCGGGAAAACAGATCGATCACAACAGCCAGGTACATCCAGCCTTCATGCGTGCGGATGAAGGTGAAATCGCTCGCCCAGGTCGTGTCCGGCTCAGTCACGTCGAACTGTCGGTCAAGCAGGTTGGCCGCCGCCTTGCACTGCATTCCTCCATGGAAGCGCGGTTTGCGACCATAGCCCACCTGGGCACGCAGTCCCTCGGTGCGCATCAGCCGATGCACCCGATGGCGACTGCAACGCTCACCCAGATCGCGCAGATCCCTGGTGATCTTGCGATGCCCATAGACACTGCCGTTGGCCAGCCAGTGGTGCTTGATCAGTCCAAGCAAGCGCTCATCTTCCTTGGCGCGCTCACTGTTGGGCGAGCACAACCAGGCGTAATAGCCCGACCGGTTGACCCGCAATACCCGGCACATCGCACACACCCTGAATTCCCCACAGTGGGCTTGCATGAAGGCGTACTTTGCCCTTACCCCTTGGCAAAGTACGCGGCGGCCTTTTTTAGGATGTCGCGCTCCTCGGTCACTCGACGCAACTCTGCCTTCAGCCGCCGAACCTCGGCGCGCTGCACCACGCCAGGCTTGCCGAACTTGCGCAGCCAGGCATAAAGGCTGTGCGTGGTGACACCTAGTCGCTCCGCGACTTCTGCCACCTTGAAACCACGATTGGTCACTTGCCGGACCGCCTCGATCTTGAATTCATCCGTATACCGCTTGCTGCTCATGGACACCTCCGAATCGACCATTTTCCATGGCCTTGAGATGTCTAGGAAACCCTGGGCGTATCAACGCCGGTGCAGACATCAAGGCCTTGCGGTCGTTGGGTGGTTGGGGTTTTTCAGGGGCGACTAAGTCATGCCACCACCACGGCCGTAGTGACCGCAAGATTGGCGATTGCCTTCCCGGGGATTCGGGATTGGAGAGAGGAGATTCGTTACATCAGCCAACGACAACCGGCATCGAATGCCGGCTGCCGTCGCTGCAACGTCTTCGGGTTGGCTGAAGATCAGCGACGCAACACGCCGCGGTTGCGAATCCCCGGTCCCGAATCTCCCCTCCCGGCAATCAACCCAGCTCGATGCAATCCAAGGTCACGTCCGTCGCAACATCGGCGTCGTAATCCACGTCGTTGCGCTCGAAGCCGAACAGTTTGAGGAACTCGTATTTGTAGCCGGCGTAGTCGGTCAGTGCGAATAAGTTTTCGGTGGTGACCTGCGGCCACAGCGCCTTGCAGGCGTCCTGCACGTCGTCGCGCAGTTCCCAGTCGTCCAGGCGCAGGCGGTTCTCATCGTCCACTTCGGCAGGCTGGCCATCTTCGCGATACAGGCGCTCGCGGAACAGGCGGTCGAGCTGCTCGATGGTGCCTTCGTGCAGGCCCTTTTCCTTCATGATCTTGTAGACCATGGAAATGTACAGCGGCATCACCGGGATCGCGGCGCTGGCCTGGGTCACCACCGACTTGAGCACCGCCACATTGGCGCTGCCACCATACTTGCTCAGGCGCGCGTTCAAGCGCTGCGCGGTGTGGTCCAGATCGACCTTGGCCTTGCCCAGTGCGCCGTGCCAATAGATCGGCCAGGTGATCTCGGTGCCGATATAGCTGAAGGCCACGCTGCGCGCGCCATCGGCGAGCACGCCGGCGCCTTCCAGCGCATCGATCCACAATTCCCAATCCTGCCCGCCCATCACGTTGATGGTGTCTTCGATCTCCTGCTCGGTGGCCGGCTCGATCGAGGCCTGGATGATGGTGTCTTTGTTGGTGTCGATGGCGGTGGCGGTGTAGGTCTGCCCGATCGGCTTGAGCGCAGAACGCTTCACTTCACCCGTGCCCGGCAGCTTGCGCACCGGCGAAGCCAGCGAGTACACCACCAGGTCGACCTGCCCGCCCATCTCGGTCTTGATCAACTCGATCACCTGCGCGCGCGCGGCATCCGAAAACGCATCGCCATTGATCGACTTGCTGTACAGGCCTGCAGCCTTGGCCTGCGTGTCGAAGGCTGCCGAGTTGTACCAGCCGGCGGTGCCGGCCTTGGTGGCGCTGCCGTGTTTTTCGAAGAACACGCCCAGTGTGTCGGCGCCGAAGCCGAACGCGGCGGTGATGCGCGAGGCCAGGCCGTAGCCGCTGGACGCGCCGATCACCAGCACCTTTTTCGGGCCGTCGTGACGCACGCCGCGCGCACGGGTTGCGGCGATCTGCTCAAGTACATTGCGCTCGCAGCCAAGCGGGTGCGTGGTGGTGCAGATGAAGCCGCGCACTTTGGGATGGATGATCAACGTGTTCTCCTCGTCAGCAGGATGCTGGGGGCATCTTAATCGCTGGCCTGCGCGCGAAACAGCCGGATGCGCAACACACGCTGCTGTATGGAGGCAACGGCCAGACCATCGTGCTGGAACCGCGCATGGCGTCGGTTTGCGGCGCGCGTGCTCAACGCGATGGCGGCACTGTGCATCGCAAGGCATTGTTGCGCGGATCGAGACTGCGATGGTCGCCACTGCAAGGACCTGCCCAGTTGCGTAGCACGGCCGGGTACGTGTTGCATCCGGCGCACTGAAGGAGACTTGCATGCGGTATAGGACCTGCACCCTGGTCGGCATCTTGGGCTTGCTCCTCGGCGGCATCGCGCACGCCGCGGATCTGGACGTGGGCTTGAGCGGCCTGCGCTCACAGCAAGGCATGTTGCGTGTGGTGGTGATTGCCTCAACCGCACAGCTGGATGGTGCACAACGACCGGTGCAGGCGCAGACCGTACCGATCACCAGCAGCACGCCGCACATCCAGTTCAAGAACCTTCCGCCCGGCCGTTACGCGGTGATGGTCAATCACGACGAGAACAGCAACGGCAAGCTCGAAACCAATCTGATTGGCATGCCGGTGGAAGGTTACGGTTTCAGCAATAACCCACACACAATGCGCAAGCCAACGTTCGACGAGGCGGCCTTCGACCTGCCTGCGAGCGGCAAACACATCAGCGTGGAAATGCGCTGAGTTCTCTGAGCTGGCCATAAGGAGCCGTGCATGCACCGCCGTCGTTTCCTACAGTCCTTGTTGGCCGCTACCGGCAGTGCAGCATTTGGCGGTTTGGCGCTGCGCAGCCTGCCAGCGCAGGCTGCCGAGGCGGCGCGGTTTCACGATCAGCTGCAGCGCACGCCGTGGCTGCTGAGATGGCGCAGCGTGACCAGCCCGACATTCGGACCGACCACCGCAGCCCTGCGCGGCAAGCTGCCAGACGGCCTTGCTGGCAGCTTGTATCGCAACAGTCCGGCATGGACCGAACGGGCGGGTTTTCGCTACGCGCACTGGTCCGACGGCGACGGTATGGTGCACCGCTGGCGGCTCAATGGTGCCCAGGTGCAGCACCGTGCACGCATGGTGGCCACGCACAAGTTCACCCAGGAACAGCAGGCAGGTCGCTTCCTCTATCGCGCTGCCGGAACCTCGGTGCCGGACATGCAGCCAGCGCGCAACAACGATGACGTCAACACCGCCAATACTTCAGTGGCGATGCTCAATGGCCGGCTGTTCGCGCTTTGGGAGGCGGGATCGGCGATCGAGCTGGACCCGGACGCACTGGACACGCTTGGTCCGGTGACCTGGCGCGACGATCTGGCCGCGATGCCGTTCTCCGCGCACCCGCTGATCGATCACGACGGCAGTGTCTGGAACTTCGGCTCGATCGGCCTGATCGGCGCCACCGGTGTGGTGATCTGGCACCTCAATGCCAACGCCACGCTACGTACGGTGCAGCTGATGCGCACCGATGCGCCCGGCTACCTGCACAGCTTTGCGATGACCGAACGCCATCTGGTCTTTGTTCTGGCGCCGTATCGACGGCTCGACGGCGACGGCGCTTTCTTCGAGCAGATGCGTTTCACACCGGATGCGCCGTGTCGGATCGCAGTGGTGCCCAAGGAAGCGCTGGACCAGCCACGCTGGTTCGAGGCCGACTTTGCGGTGGCCTATCATTTCGCCGATGCCTACGAACACCGCAAACGCATCGTCGTGCGCGCTGTGGTGCATACCGACCCGGAGGAGGCGCGCTCACCGATGCGTGCCGCCATGCTGGGCGACGCGTCGGCGCAACCTGCTGCGGTGCAACTGCGCAGCCTGCATCTGGATCTGGCCGACGGCAGCGCGCGCTGGCAGCCGCATGCAGTGGATAATCTAGAACTGCCGACATTTGACGCACGCACCTTAGGCACGCGTGGCGCCCGCCTGTATGCGCCGTGCAGCGATGGGGCCAATGCGTCGCCATTTCTCAGCGCAGTCGCCGGCTACGACCTGGAGCGTGACCGCCGCCAGGTGCATCGCTATGGTGCCGATGTGCTGGCCGAAGAGCACGTGTTCGTGCCCAAGCCCGGTAGTGAGCGCCCCGACGACGGGTGGTTGGTCGGCACCGTGCTGGACACCACTCGCGCACGCAGTTGGCTGATGGTGCTGGACGCACGCCACATCGATGCCGGGCCGATTGCCGAAGCATGGCTGCCGTACGCGCTGCCGTTAGGATTCCATGGACATTTTGCTGCCGCTGCCTGAATCACCGCGCCGGTGGCGATTGTACTTTCGGCCTCAGGATCGAGCCGGCACCGGCTGCTGCCTCAGCTGCAACGCATACACCCACAGGTCGAATTATGAATTCGACACTATCCTTATCAAAAACCCCACTTGGGCCGCTAAACGAGAAAAAGACTATGCGAGACCATAATCACGCACTAACAACCTTGGATGCGCGATCCGACGCTTTTCGAGCGTTGGTTGCGTAAAAATATCTTCTACAAATTTTGAATGTAGCCGTTAGCTAAGGATGCTCTGATCAACGAGGCCTGAGAACGCGGGATGTGGCATCGTTGCTCAAAGTCGCGTTCGGATCATCGGATTTTGCGCCATTTTCGGCGCATTTCGAGGGGAATCCCCGGGCTACAGGCGCACGCTTCCCACAGCAGGTAGTAACTGCTTTCGTTTCAGCCACAGGTTCGACAGCGCAAACAGCGTCAGCACCTGCGCCGTATTCTTCGCCAGGCCGCGATAGCGCACCTTGACGTAGCCAAACTGACGCTTGATCACTCGAAACGGATGCTCCACCTTCGCCCGCAGGCTGGCCTTGGCGTGCTCCCAACGCTTGGCCCATTTCAATTCGCGCTTGTTCTTGATCTGCTTCAGCTTCGAGGGCTTTTCCGCGATCAGGTAGCGCAGCTCGCGCTTGGTCGCCATCTCCTCGCGCTTCTCCAGTCCGGTGTAGCCGCTGTCCCCGCACACCGTATCTTCCTTAGCTGTGCAGCAACTTGTGCGCCTGCGTGATGTCCGCAGCGTTGGCCGCCGTACATTCCACGTGGTGCACCAGGCCGGATTGACCATCCACGCCGATGTGCACCTTCATCCCGAAATAGTACTAGTTGCCTTTCTTCGTCTGGTGCATATCCGGATCACGTTGCCCGTCCCGGTTCTTGGTCGAACTGGGCGCGGCAATAATCGTGGCGTCCACGATGGTTCCGCCGCGCAGGCTCTGCCCTTTGCGCGACAGATGCGCATTGACCCGGTTGAACAGCTTGCGCGCCAGATCGTGCGTCTCCAGCAGCCGGCGGAAGCTGAGGATCGTGGTCTCGTCCGGCACATCGTCTAGCCCGCCGATCTTCGCGAAACGGCGCATCGACACCGTGTCGTACAAGGCTTCTTCGGCCCCTAGGTCGCTCAGTGCATACCACTGCTGCAAAAAGTGGATGCGCAGCATCGTTTCCAGCGGGTAAGGCTGTCGGCCCGGCTGGCCTAACTTCGGGTAGTGTGGCTCGATCAGTTCCAGCAGGCTCTTCCACGGCACCACCTGATCCATCTCCGACAGAAACACCTCCCGACGCGTCCGCTTGCGCTTGCCGTTGTACTCCGCGTCGCCGAAAGACAGTTGCATCGTCGTCGTCTCCTTGGGCTCTGTGCGATTGTCGCAGGATCAGAGGGAGTTGTTCAGACCTTCCTTAGTGCAGTAGATTGCGCTGGAGCACGTTTGGGAACTCCAATCTCGTTCTCATCGCTCTTCGCGTTGATCGACTGCTACGGCCCAGGCACACATCAGCATGCACGACAGCGCGGTCCACCCGCACCACGGATCGTCTTACACTCAGAGACACCCCGCAGCTGCCGTTCGTCTTCGATGATCATTTCTGCCGCTTCCGATTACCGTGCTGCCGCGCAGGCGCGCTTGCCGCCGTTTTTGTTTCATTATATCGATGGCGGCGCTTATGCCGAGCACACCTTGCGGCGCAACGTCTCGGATCTGGCCGATATCGCACTACGCCAGCGGGTGCTGCGCAATATGTCCGATTTGAGCATGAGTACCGAGTTATTCGGCCAAACCCTGGCGATGCCGGTGGTGTTGGCGCCGGTCGGCCTGACCGGCATGTACGCGCGACGTGGCGAAGTGCAGGCGGCGCGTGCGGCGGCCGCGTGCGGGATTCCGTTTACGTTGTCCACGGTGTCGGTGTGCCCGATCGAAGAAGTGGCGCCGGCGATCGAGCGACCGATGTGGTTCCAACTATATGTGCTCAGGGACCGCGGGTTCATGCGCAACGCGCTGGAGCGCGCCAGGGCCGCTGGGGTGACCACGCTGGTGTTCACCGTGGACATGCCTACGCCCGGCGCGCGCTACCGCGATGCGCACTCGGGCATGAGCGGGCCCAACGCGGCGCTGCGGCGCATGTTGCAGGCGGTGACGCATCCACGCTGGGCGTGGGATGTTGGCTTGCTCGGCAAGCCGCACGATCTGGGCAACATCTCGACCTATCGCGGCAGCCCGACCGGGTTGCAGGATTACATCGGCTGGTTGGGCGCCAATTTCGACCCGTCCATCGCCTGGAAAGACCTGGAATGGATCCGCGAGTTCTGGACCGGGCCGATGGTGATCAAGGGCATCCTCGACCCGGAGGATGCGCGCGATGCGGTGCGTTTCGGCGCCGACGGCATCGTGGTGTCCAACCATGGCGGCCGCCAGCTCGACGGCGTGTTGTCCAGCGCGCGTGCGTTGCCGGCGATTGCCGATGCGGTGAAGGGGCAGCTGAAGATCCTGGCCGACTCGGGCATCCGCAGCGGCCTGGACGTGGTTCGCATGCTCGCGCTGGGCGCCGACGCGGTGCTGCTCGGGCGTGCGTTCGTGTACGCACTGGCGGCCGCTGGCCAGGCCGGTGTGGAGAATCTGCTCTCCCTGATCGAGCGCGAGATACGCGTGGCGATGACCTTGACCGGTACGCATTCGATTGCCGAGATCAGCGGCGATGCGCTGAGCCGGGTGACGCGGGAGACTGTGGTTTCGCCTTGACGGGAATCGACTCGGAAATCGACCGGTGACAATGCGACTCCGGCCGCATGCATGGCCTGCGGCTCGGGCAAAACACGACGACGGTGGCGTTGCGTCTGGTCGCTGTCGCTAATTTTTTTCATTGCCCGTCGGCAGGCGTTGCTTGAGCGCCAGTACCGATGCCCATGGATCTGCGCGCTGACGCTGGGCACGCTGCAATGCCTTGTCCATCGGGAACGCATCCGGCCCGCTGATCTTGCCGAGCTCTTCCCAGCGTAACGGCACTGCCACAGTGGCCTTGTCGCGGGCGCGTAGCGACCACGAGCACACGCTGGTATTGCCGCGGCCGTTGCGTAGCCAGTCGACGAAGATCACCCCGTGGCGCTTGGCCTTGCTCATGGTTGCCATGTAGCGCTCTGGTGCCTGCGTCGCCAACGCTTGCGCGAAGGCTTAGCAGAAGTCACGTGCCTGGTCCCAGCTCGCTTCCGGTACGATCGGCACCACCACGTGCAGGCCCTTGCCGCCGGACAGGCGCACTGCGCTTTCGAGCCCGGCTGCACGCAACCTGGCGCGAATTTCGCGCGCTGCAGCAACCACGCCTGGCCATGCGACTTCTTCGCCAGGGTCTAGGTCCAAGACCAACCGATCGGGATGCTCCGGGTCGTCGACTTGCGCGCCCCATGGATGCAGCTCCAGCGTGTTCATCTGTACCAGCTCCAGCAGGCCGGCGATATCTTCGACGTACAGATAATCCACAGTGCCGCTTTTTTGCTGCAGTGCGATCGCCTTGATATGTGCGCCCAAGTGACGGCCTTTGTGCTTCTGGAAAAAACAGTCGCCACCGGCGCCGTCCGGGCAACGCAGCAACGACAAAGGGCGACGTGCAATCTCCGCCACTATCAGCGGTGCCACTGCGCGGTAATAGTCGGCCACATCGCTCTTGCTGATTCGCATAATGGGGAACACCACGCGCTCGGGATGGGTGATGGTCACCCCGTCTGCAGATGCGGAGGTGGAGGATGCGGATTTGGAGGCGGTGGATCCGGACGCCGTCGTTGTCGATGTTGCAGTGGCCTTGGATGTCGTCGAACGCACGCGTTCGGTTGGTGTCTTGCGTGCAGATGCATCGGTGGCCGTTGTCGTATTGCCATGGTTGACTGCAGCGCGCTTGGCCAGCGTGGGGTCGACCGGCGCGGGGTGGACATGAGCAGTGAACAGGCGACGATCGGGGCGGCGGTCCAGGCGGCGCATGGGTCTGCTCCACGGTGCGGCGTTGGGGGGCCACATCAGTAATGCCGCTGCGGTGATCCATGCGTGAGAAATACACATGCGTCTTGCGATTTGCGTGCTCTTCACCGCGCGCGCGGTGAACTGGCTGCCCATCTTGCATCCAGGAGTACGCCATGTCCCGCGACCCACTGCGCGACCAGCCCGCCCAACTGGGCGAACAGCACGGCAAACGCGATGCCGAACACTACGAAGACCGCGGTGCGGGCGATGCGCCCGAGCGGTTGATTCCGGCCGATGGCGACACGCCGGCCAAGAAGCCGGGTACCGCGCCTTCAGCCGAGACAGACCACTGAAAAGGTAACTGAAACAACACGCCGGGCAGCGCATCGCGGTCGCCGACGATGAAATCGCTCACCGGCGTCCAGTCCATGCGAGTGGCGGCGTTGCGCGCATCAGCCGCGCCACACACGCCGAAATGAAGATGTGACGGGTGCGTCCATTGCGTATCGCTGCATCGATATCGTTGCGTACGGAACCAAGCATGCTCTGCCTGCCATGCCCTGATACGATGGAGGGCTTTGACCCTGCCGCGGTCGAGCACCCCGGAAGTCCTTCACTTTTTCGTCCTTCAGCGAGTCATGCCGTGTCCTTCTTTGCAAACGTGGAACAGGTTCCAGGCGACCCCATCCTGGGCCTGACCGATGCCTACAACGCCGATAGCCGCCCCAACAAGGTCAACCTGGGTGTGGGCATCTATTACGACGAAAACGGGCGCATCCCGCTGTTGCGCGCCGTGCACAAGATCGAGCAGCAGCTCGCGCAGGACGCCAAACCGCGCGGCTATCTGCCGATCGACGGCCTGGCCGCGTACGACAAGGCCACCCAGGAGCTGCTGTTCGGCGCCGAGTCGGCGCTGGTGGCCGCCGGCCGCGTGGCGACCTCGCAGACCGTCGGCGGTAGCGGTGCACTGCGCGTGGGCGCAGACCTGCTCAAAAAGCTGCTGCCCACTTCCACCATCGCCATCAGCAACCCCAGCTGGGAAAACCATCGCGCGGTATTCGGCGCGGCCGGCTTCGAGGTTGTCGACTACACCTATTTCGATGCCGCCAGCCATGGTCTGAACTTCGACGGCATGCTCGCCGATCTGGCCAAGCTCGCGCCGGGCACCGTGGTGCTGCTGCACGCCTGCTGCCACAACCCGACCGGTGCGGATCTGAGCAAGCAACAGTGGAAGCAGGTCGCCGGCGTGTTGAAGGAACGCACACTGTTCCCGTTCGTCGACATCGCCTACCAGGGCTTCGACAAGGGCATCGAGGCCGATGCCTACGCGGTGCGTCTGCTCGCTGCCGAAGGCATCGACAACTACGTCGTCGCCAGCTCTTACTCCAAATCGTTCTCGCTGTATGGCGAACGTGTGGGCGCGCTGTCGGTGGTCTCGGCTACCGCCGCCGAAGCCAAGGCCGTGCAGTCGCAGGTCAAGCGCATCATCCGCACGATCTATTCCAGCCCGTCCACGCATGGCGCTGCACTGGTGGCCGGGGTGCTGACCAGCCCGGAGCTGCGCGATCTGTGGGAGCAGGAACTCACCGAAATGCGCGAGCGCATCCACGCCTTGCGTGCCGGACTGGTGGAAAAACTCGCCACGCTGGGCGCACCGGAGTTCGACTTCATCCAGCGCCAGGCCGGCATGTTCTCGTACTCGGGCCTGACCAGAACGCAGGTGGATCGCCTGCGTGACGAGTTTGCGATCTACGCCGTCGGCACGGGCCGCATCTGCGTGGCCGCACTGAGCCAGCGCAACCTCGACTATGTGGCACAGGCGGTGGCGACTGTCAGCCGGATGTGATCGCAGCGCTTGCTTGAAACACCAGACCGGGAGCGCGCAAGCCTTCCGGTTTTTCGTGGCCGTTCGCCGCTCCTTCTCCCACCTGCGGTGGGAAGGGGGACGAAGGGCAGATGGAGCATGTCGGCCTCCAAGGTCGCCCGCAACATTCGCGCACGTTCGATCAGTTTCGATGCAAAACGCGCATCAAGTAATCGAAATCTAACAGCGCAATGGCGACAATGACGGACCACTTCCTACACAGGCTGCCCACTCCCATGTCGCGTCCCTCGCTGACCCGCTTCCTGATCGAAGAGCAACACGCCGGCCGTATCGACCCGGAATTGCGCCAGCTGATCACCATCGTCTCGCGCGCCTGCAAGCGCATCTCCATTGCCGTGAGCAAGGGTGCCCTGGGCGGCGTGCTCGGCGATGCCGGCACCGGCAACGTGCAGGGCGAGGCGCAGAAAAAGCTCGATGTGCTCAGTAACGACATCCTGCTCGAAGCCAACGCCTGGGGCGGCCATCTGGCTGCGTGCGCGTCGGAAGAAATGGACCACAGCCAACCGGTACCCGACCAATACCCCAGCGGCGATTTCCTGCTGCTGTTCGATCCGCTGGATGGCAGCTCCAACATCGACGTCAACGTCTCGGTCGGCACCATCTTCTCTGTGCTGCGCGCTCCGGAAGGCACCCAGAAGCCGGGCGACGAACACTTCCTGCAGCCGGGCACCCAACAGGTTGCCGCCGGCTACTGCATCTATGGCCCCAGCACGATGCTGGTGCTTACGCTCGGCCACGGTACCCACGCCTTCACCCTGGAGCGCGAAGAAGGCAGCTTCCTGCTGACCCAGGCCAACATGCGCGTGCCCGACGACGCTGCTGAATACGCTATCAACATGTCCAACCAACGTCACTGGGAACCGGCCATGCAGTCCTATGTAGGCGACCTGCTCGCCGGCAAGGAGGGCAGCCGCGGCAAGGACTTCAACATGCGTTGGATCGCCAGCATGGTCGCCGACGTGCACCGCATCCTCACCCGCGGCGGCATCTTCATCTATCCCTGGGACAAGAAAGACGCATCCAAGCCCGGCAAACTGCGCCTGATGTACGAAGCCAACCCGATGAGCATGCTGGTCGAACAGGCCGGCGGCGCCGCGACCACGGGGCGCAAACGCATTCTGGATATTCAACCCACGCAGTTGCATCAACGTGTGCCGGTGTTTTTGGGCTCGAAGAACGAAGTGAATGAGGCCACGCGGTATCACCTTGAATTTGATGAGGCGCAGGGTCAAGGATGTGCGCCGGGCCGGCATCAGACCAAGATTGATTAACAGCACAACACCAGCGTTCGGGTGGTGTTGTGCGCATCTGCGACAAGCCGCAAGGCTGCGGCCCGTCGCGGCCCAATCAACTTTCACGTCTCACTAGACGTGCGCGCCGGCTCCACAACGGATTGCACCACAGCGTCCAGGACTGCCTGCCTGGCCTGCCTCATACCGATGCCTCGCCACGTGCAGCGGTTGCAACGCAGCTTCTGTGAGCAGTGTTGCCACGCTGATGCTGTGCCGCAGCACCATTGCATCTGTGCCGCATTTACCGGGATTCAAATGCACCAAGATCCGGTGCGCGTCCGTTGAAGGGGTTTCCGGTATTGGTGCCGGCATCGATCAGTGCGCTGCCTGGCGCTGGTATCGCGAAGGTGATCGCGGGCAGATAGCCGTTACGCTGGCGTGGACGCATGAGTTGCCGGTCATCCAGGCTGACGAAATCACTGGTCACAACGCTCAGCGGCAGGGTGAAGGAATTGCGTCCTATGTCGTTTTCCGCCGCCGATCCCAGGTTGGTGATTTCCAGACGGGTACCGTAAGCGAGGTTATTGGCCAGATAGTGATCGTAGCCCGGGACATCGGTACGATTGTCATCGAGCGTGGATTGCATATCGTAGTTGGCGCGTCCGTTACTGATCCCCGTATTGCTGATCCAGTCTTGCCCGCCGATGTGGTGATTGGCATAAAGACCGTTGGTGCGATTGCGAACGGCGAGATTGAAGCGAACCACGTGGCGTGGCACCGGCTTGGGATAGGCTGCACCATTGCGGCCATAGCCACCTGCCTTGAAACCGGCGCCGTTGCCCAGCGGAGTAAAATCGGTGTCGTACCCGTTATAGAACGACCAATTGTTCTGCAGGGTGACTGCCGCAGCGTCATTGATGAGGTCGAAGCCATCATCGCTGTTGAACCAAGCGCGGCTGGTCTCAATGATGTTGCCGGTACTTCCCGCAAGAGTCGGATGCGCCCCAAATCCATCGATATTGCCATCCGAAAATGCGTTCAAACCCTTGTTGTTGTACGCATCGACATTGCGTACGCGATTGTTGCTGCCAGCGACCACATACCAGCCAATCGCATTGCCGTCATGGATGGCGAGGTTTTCGAACAGGTTGCTATTGCCGCCGTCGACAAAGAAGGCTTTCGACTGGGTCGGCCGGTCGGCGATGGTGATGCGAACGCCAACGACGTCAAAGCCTTTGAAGACACAGTTGCTGGCGGCTACGCGAAAGGCCACCACGCGCCGATCCGTTGGAGTAACCGAGGAAAAATCGAACACCGGCCATTCTTCCGCATAGCCGACGTAGGAAATGCCGTTTTTTACAATATTGTTGACCACCGCACGTACTGGTCCGACGGTGCTGATGCTGGTATTGCTCAGACGATAGGTGCCGCCGCGCAGGTAGACCGTGTCGCCAGCGGATGCCGCAGTTTGCGCGGCCATGATGCTGGAAAACGGTGCGGCGAGTGTTCCGGGATTGCTGTCAGAACCTGTCGCAGAGACGTACCAATCGGCGGCCAATGCCATCGAAGGCAGCGCGGCAACGTTAAACGCGATTGCCAACGCGGCACGCGAAACTGTGTTCATCGAAGAGTCCAAAAAAGTGATGCGGCAGAGATAGAGCGTGTGCCTGCCGCAGATACACACGAACGAGGGCGGCTGCGATGCGCTCAACCATCGCCCCGGTGCATGCTAGAGGATTGGCCGTTGCCACAAGCAGCAGTCGCGTTCGGTATGGGCGACTTGAATTCTGGCCCGGCATACGGGATACCAAAACGGGCGGTCATCTGCACTTGACCAAACCCGCCCGCGCCGTGCGGCTCAACCACTGGCGTCCGGCAATGGGATGCGCGCAGTGAACGGAGAACCGCTATGGACCGTCGTACCTTCGCCACCTTGTCCGACATCGGTGGTGCGGGTTGCTGCTGCCGCATACTTGTTCAGACCCTACTATTTACTCCGTCGCCACACCCGACAAAAATTATTTGCCGGCATTGCCACTTCCTCAACCAACCGCAATCCCACCTCCGCCGCCACCCCGTCTACCGCTTCCGCATCGCGGATTCCAGAGGCTGCATCTCGCTCACGCAACATCGCATCGAACGCCCGGTTGCTCTCGCTGGTGAATTGTCCATCGCGATTGAACGGCCCATAGACCACCAACACCGCCTGCAGCCCCATCACCGCAGGCAATCCCGCGAACAACGCCTGCACCTGCGGCCAGCCCATGATGTGCAAAGTGTTGGCGCTATAAACTGCGTCATAGCCAACCGGTTCGCCCGACTGCACAGGCGGCAATGGCGGTGCTGGTGCCAAACCTGGCATGGGCGTCAACACCGCCTGCAATGGGATCGGCGGCGGCGTATTCGGTAGCGCTGCCTCGTCCAACCACTGACGCATACCCGGTAGATGGTCCGGATGATCGCTGGCCTGCCAACGCAACCACGGCATTGCCGCCGCAAAATGCACCGCGTGCTGGCCGGTGCCCGCACCGATTTCCAGCACGTGATGTCGATCGGCAAAGTGCGTGCGCAACACGTTCAGGATCGGGTCGCGATTACGTGCAGAAGCAGGCGAAAATGGCTTGGTCATCGAAAAATGTCCTGACGATCTTATGGGCACCTCTGATAACCCCAAAAGACTCGACCAAGGCACTTGCAAGTCATTGATGCGCATAGCGCGCAATTGATGGATTCGAGGTTTTTGGAGGTGACCTTGAGCAATATCCCACACCTCGCCGAGCTCATCGCCTGGCCGCTCATGCGATGATGATCCTGATCAGCATCTTCCGCGACTGCGAGACGCAGTCGTTCAACCCGACGCGGGCAACGCCGCATACGCACGTCGCACTGCCTCTTTGCCAAAACGCCGCTCCAACCGACGCACGATGAAATGCCCGCGCGCCATTGACTGGAAGTGGCGCATAAACAACGTGTTGAGCGTGGCGCCACTCACCGCACCGACCAGCGGCACCGCCTGCACGGCGAGTTTTTCGCCCACGTTTATCGAAAATTTGGCGGCAACACGCGACACCAACGACACCAGTGCCGGTGCGCCCTTGCTGGCGAATCCATGCGCCGCCACGTAATGCGTGGCGGCGCTGAGCTGCTGCGCCATCGCCGCACGCAATGCGAAATAGCCCGATTCGGCGCCATCATCGCTGATACTGCGCCCGCCGTGTGCCAGCACTTCCAGACAGGCCAGTGCGGTCTCCGGGTTCTGCAGCGATTCGCCTTCGGAACGCGCAATATCGGCGATGGAGCGCAGCATCACTGTGGTGGTCACCGGCAGCTCCACCATCAGGCCGGGCAGTCCGAAAAAGCCACCTGCACCGCCGGCCACTGCCACCACCATGATGTGGCGCGCGGTAGACGCGGGCCGCTGCGTATCGGCTTTGTCGCGCAAGCTCAGCAAGGCTGATTTCATCGCCACCTGCAGTACACGGCGCGTGGCGCCGTCGATGCTGCGGGTGATTATTTTGGGCAGCCGCCGGGTGATCAGACTCTCGATCGGCGCGCCCAGCGCGTTGGCCAATTGCGCCGCTACGCCGGGGTTTTCCAGCAATGCGTGGGCTATGACCAAATCGCGCTGCGCGGCAGCGTCCATCACCGGTATCGGAAGCATCGTCATGCCTGTTCTTGTTCGTTGGGGCCTGGGCCGATGGTACTCAGCGCCACGTGAGCGCTGGACGAGCGAACTGGACACTATCGCGGCAATGCCGCAATTTTCAGCCACAATGCGTGATCATCGGCGTCTACGCAGCGAAAGCCCACAAGATGAATCTTGAGATCTGCCATCGCCCCATAACGGTCGCCGAGCGGGCCGAATACCAGTCCTCAGATCGACCGCACCAAAAAAACGCGACGGTGGTAGCTTGGTTGTATCGATAAGCCCGGTTGCGCTCCAAGAGTGGCTAACAAAACCACTGCGCTCACCGCCATGCGGGCGCGCCCGCTGCCCGGAATCGGCATGTACGGCGCTTACATTGTGGTTTCTCCGCGCCGCCCGCACCCAGCTGGCGACTGTTCGCGACGTTTTGTTAGCAATTTTATGACAATGCGCGCTGGATATCTGCCAACGGCAGGTTGGTTAAGTCCTTGGCAAGGTCGCCCACCAGGCGCTGCTGGGTTTCCTTGTGCAACAGCGGGCGCACGCGGCCTAGCGTGGTCGGGTCGGCAACCAGCACCAAGTGCGTATACTCCTGCTTCAGCGCGCCATCGTTCAAGGCATGCGACAGCTGCTTGGCGAAGGTCATTTCGTCCAGGTCTGCCCCTGTGAGATCCTGCGGCGCCTTGCCGGCGGGGCCGTCGTCATCGACGTTCTGTACATCGGTGCGCGCATGCTGACGCAGCACCACCTTGGCTTCATTACCGGTGTTGGTGAACCAACGCGCTTCGCCGCCGTCGGCCACCACAACCAGCGCACCTTGAGGAATTTGCAGACTCATCCGATTTCTCCTGATCAATATCGGCGCTGCATGTGCAGCACCTAGTCGGCCTCAACCTAGGCAAAAGGATGTAAGCGCCGCGCCTAGCCGGCGTCAGCGCGGCGTTAGAGCGATGTCGCCAGCGGCGGTAGTGGCAGACCCAGATGGCTGCTCAAAAAAAGTGCGGCCACGCGCAGTGCCTGCTGGCTTTCCGGCAGTTTATCGGTCAGATGGAACGCATGCCCCGGCCGGTCCCATGACATGCAGACCTGATTCACGCCCCAGATCCACCACTGCAAAAACGCGCGTGTCACGTCTGTTTCTGCCCAGCAATCGCCGTCGGTGTATCCAACGCTTCCTGCACGTACAGACGTTTGATCAATTACAAAGCTCACCACCGTCAGCGGTGCGGCCAACAACGCACCGACACGGCCGGGCACGATGCCGATACCGATACCGAACAATGCACACGATGACGGCACGAACCACAAAGGCGCGAAGATCGGAAGACGGTGCGACCCACGACAGAAAGCAACCGCCAGCGTAGCGATGGGTACGAAGAAGATCGTGTGGCTGCAGTTTCCAATGGACGCCGCCGATATCCATTGCCCGATGAGGCGCCACTCAGACGCCAGGGGCAGCGGCGCTGGTCGCGTGCAACTGCTGCAGTGCCTGCAATGTGGAGGTGGTCAACGGCGATGGCAGCGCATCCAGCGCGAACCAGCCAATGCTCAGGATCGCTTCCGGCTCGCGCCGCACGGCTTGTTCGCTGCCTTCGATCGCGGCCAGATACACTGGCGCCACCCAGTGCTCTGGCGGCGACAGCGCCGGCTCGAGGTAACTGACCACGCACAGCACACCTTGTAACTGGACACGCAATCCGGTTTCTTCAAGCACTTCGCGTACCACTGCGTGTTCCACCGTCTCCATCCAGTCCACTTTGCCGCCGGGCAATCCCCAATGGCCTTGCTCGGGCGCACGCCCGCGTTGCACCAGCAGCAGGCGGCCATCGCCACGGCGAATGAAAGCGCCACAGCCAACGCGGGGACCGAACTCGGTGGAGGTGGACATACGGCATCTCGCAAATAGGGGGGGCGTAGTGTCCCAGATGCGATCGATGCGGTCATTGCGGCTTGCGTGTCTTGTAGTGGTGTGCTGACGGCTGCCCGTGCGTAGCGTGCCCTATGCAATATGCAGTTTCGACGCCGTACCGCATGCGTTGATCATGGTGGTGATCAGGACGGGAAGCGATGCAAATCGGTGCTCTCAATGAAGCAGCATGCGTTGGCCGTCGGTGGACGTTGCGATGACACCGCGTTAGCACCGTATTGGCGAGGATGGCCGCATACGGCGACTTGGCGTCGCGCACTGTTGGAGATGTGGATGACGCATATCGTGTTGATCGGCGGCCATGGCAAGGTCGCGCGTTTGCTTGCATCGCCGCTGGTGCGCGGCGGGTATCGGGCGACGGCGTTATTCCGCAATCCCGACCACGAAGAGGACATGATTGCCGATGGCGCCACGCCGGTGGTGTTCGATATCGAACACACCGATGCCATCTCCGTGCAGTGCGCGGGCCACGATGCAGTGGTGTGGTCGGCTGGCGCCGATGGCGGCGTGTCGCGTACCAACGTGGCGAAGGTGATCGCCGCTGCTTTTGCAACACCGGCCACCATCGGCAAAACGGTGGGTTTTGTCGACGGGCAGACGCCGATCCAGGAGGCGTTGTCGCAGCTGCAATGAATGCCAGGCATCAGCGCGACAAACAGCGCGTGCGCCGCGCGCCCGTGCTAACGAATTTCTGAAGCCGGCGCCCGCATAGTCGCGGGCGCAGCCACTATGGAGGTCGCTTATGTCCGCGTTCCTTACCCAGCGCCCCGCCGGGATCCTGCCGCCGTATCTGCTCGACCACGTGGCGCAGACGGCGCCCGAGCATGTGCGAGAGTGTGTGCTGCTGTCCCGTCAGCTCACCGCCCAGCTGCGTCAGCAGAGCGCGCTTGGTCTGCTTGCACGTGCCGACGCTGCGGCTGCAAGCCACACCACGCAAGCGGTGCAGCGGCGCATTTACGACGCGTACCAAGGCTCCGCGCTGCCCGGCACGCTCGTTCGCGACGAAGCTGTGGCTGCGACCAATGACGTTGCAGTGACCGAGGCTTACGACTACCTCGGCGCGACCCACGATTTCTTCCAGACCGTGTACGGGCGCAATTCGATCGACGGTGCGGGCATGCCGTTGATCGGCACCGTGCATTACGCGCGCGGCTACGACAACGCGTTCTGGAACGGCGAGCAAATGGTGTTCGGCGATGGCGACGGCGAGATCTTCAACCGCTTCACCATCGCCATCGATGTGGTCGGGCATGAGCTGACTCACGGTGTGACCGAGCGCACTGCAAACTTGATCTATCGAGGGCAGTCGGGCGCTTTGAACGAATCGCTGTCGGATGTGTTTGGCGTATTGATCAAGCAATACGCACTGCGCCAGACCGCCAGCGAGGCCGACTGGATCATCGGCGCAGGCTTGCTGATGCCCGACATCAAAGGCGTGGGCTTGCGCTCGATGCAAACACCCGGCACCGCGTACGATGACCCTGCCTTGGGCAAAGATCCGCAATCGCCCACCATGGCCGGTTATATCGATACGCAGGAGGACGATGGCGGCGTGCACTACAACTCCGGCATTCCCAATCACGCGTTTTATCGCGCAGCGGTCGCGATCGGCGGCGCTGCATGGGAAAAGACTGGCCGCATCTGGTACCGCGCGCTCATTGGCGGCGAGCTCGCCGCCAGTGCTGACTTCGCCACCTTTGCCGGATTGACCGTCAGCGTGGCCAGCGCCGATTACGGCGTCGGCAGCAGCGAGTCGAAAATGGTGCAACAGGCCTGGCGCGACGTGGGCGTGCTCGCGTGAGTCCACAACGGCCGCCAGTGGATGCGGGCATGACGCTACGGCTGGCACGCGAAGGCGGTGTGGCGGCATTTCCGGCCATGCGCCGCGAGCGCCAGGTGGTGATGGATGAATTGGACGATGCGCAGCGGCGACACCTGAAGACCTTGCTGGACCAATGCCTGGTGCATGCGCTGTCGCTTCCGCAGGCCGGTGGTGGCGACTGCCGTTATTTCAGCATCGTCTGGGACGGCGCCAGCGAGCCGCTGCGCATTCCCGAAGAACATGCGCCGGCCGAACTGGTGCGGCTGTGGAAGCAGGGCACGTTTTAGCGCGGTTATGGCGCGAAGCGTTGGTGCGATGGCACTGGTCGTCACACAGCGCGCGCCCCGATCAGCGCACACAACGAAGACACCGCGCAGTGCGCGGTGTCTGTCGAGAAAGTGGTCCAACTGCGGATGCCTGCACCCTTTAAGCTGCCTAGATACCCTAGGGCTGCACAGCTGGTAACGCATGATGGTGCCCATTGCGTTAGCGCGACGTGCAGCGCAGTAGTCAATCTGACGACACCCCGTTCATTGCTGCGCCGCATTAATGCAGATCGCGTGCGATGAACCGCGATGTGCACCAGGAATGCGCGATAGATGCGCTCGAGGCTGGTATGCAGAACGCGGTGTCGCGTGACGGTCGACATAGGCACACGCTGGGTGGCGGAGGTGTCCGTCCATGCTACCGACGAAAGCGGCTTTAGAAAATCGACATGCCATCGTCTTTCTGTGCTGCGCCTGCCGCGCATCGCACTACTTGTGACGTGGCAAGCAACAGACGGTGGGCTATAGCGTGCGCACCGGCCATCTAATTGCGAAGGATCCTTCAGCCAGCCACAGGCAACCCTGTCGTATGTGGCCTGCATCGCGCCTGCGCGCAACGGCAAATCGCGGCCGGTGACGTTCTTCTACGGGCGGGTCAATCCGTTGGCAATTTCGTTGCTGCCACGCTGCCGTGCACAGTACGGATCTGCAAAATAGAAATCGCTCTGCAAGCAAGCAGCAATAAGCCGATGATCGGCGAACTGCTTACCGTTGTCGGCATCAATGTGCCCATAGATCCATTCGTGACTTGCCAATCCGGTGCGGCCGGCAATCTTTTCCGGACTGAAGTCCTCACCCAGCAAAACCTCGATCTGGGCGATGCGCTCAGCGTCCAGATGCGCTGCGCGTGATCTGGCCGATACTGCCGAGCGTGCTGATTGCGACGCAGTTCGCGGCTGATCGTTCTGCGCGCACGCTCCAATGCACTGGCGATGGCATGCATCGATATGCCGGTTTCATACAACGCATGCAGACGGTCTCGTTCTGACAGGTCCAGGCGGCTGGATGACCTGAGCAACTGCACTTGGCGGTGAAGTTGCTCAGGTCAGGTCGCCTGGACCACTTCACAACCGTTGGTGGTGCGATCCAGGGTTGAAGCCGCCGGATGGTCTTCAAGCATGTACCAGCAACCGTTGTCCCAGTACATACTTTTTGGAACTGCCTCCTGCTCGATGTGAGCCGGAATTGCCGGGTTGAACTTCCGTTTACGTCCCCGCGCCATCAGATGAGATCCTCATCTTGGTGCTGTTCCTGTACCGATGCGGGGATGAGTCCAAGAGACGCATCGATCGCGTCGAGCGTTGTACATATGAAAGAAGACTGTCGGCTGCGTCGTTGCAGGCTCAAAGGCGCCCAAGACGATGCGCTGCACGTGCTTGGCTGCGCCGCCGGCTACAACCTGCGCTGGCTGATGCGCTGGATTGCGTTATTGCGCGCCTGGATCCGGGCGATGGGATGAGCATCCTTGAGCACCGTGCACCGATCACCGCTGACGATTGGTGCTTGAAAGAGGTTTTTCAGGGATGACTAAGAGCGTCTAACAAAACCCAGGAAGAAGCCGTAAGCAGATGATGGAGCAAGCAAGCGAGAGCAACGCCAAGTGGAGATCGATGCGGCGTTCAAAGCGGATGCGCAGTTTGCCCATGCCTGCGAACCAGGCATGGGTGCGCTCGACGACCCAGCGATGACGGCCCAACCGGTCGTTGCGCGCGATCCCCTTGCGTGCGATCCGCGCAATGATGCCGCGCTGCTTGAGGAAGGCGCGACAGCGGTCGATGTCGTAAGCCTTGTCGGCGTGCAATTTGTCTGGCCAACATCGCAGGCGCCCTGGTTTGCCACCACTGGTTTGCCACCAATTGGCGGCAAGGCGTCGATCAACTCCTCGAACACGACCGAGTCGTGCCGATTGGCGCCGGTGACGCATACCGCCAAGGGGATGCCGTTGCGATCGACGATCAGATGCCGTTTGCTGCCGAGTTTGCCGCGATCGGTCGGGTTCGGCCCGGTATATGGGCCCCCCGGGGGGGAGGCTACGCTAGCGGCGTCCAGACCAGCTCGGCTCAGGTCCAGCGTCTGAGCGCGACGTCGCTCGGCCAGCAACACCTGATGCAGACGATGCCACACACCGGCGGCCTGCCAATCACGCAACCGGCGCCAGCAGGTCATGCCGCTGCCGTAGCCCAGCTCCATAGGCAGGTCCTTCCCACGGCACGCCCGTGCGCAGGACATAGACGATGCCGTTGAGGGCTTGCTGATCACTGATATGCGGCCGTCCACCTTTGGGCGAACGCTTCACTTGCGGAATCAGCGGCTCGATGCGCTTCCACAGCGCAATGGGGATCTCTTTGCGACGTGTCATGTCCGCAATTTTGCCACCGGCGAGACAAGATTCAAGGGGTTTTGTTAGACGCTCTAAATACTTGAAGCGCCGCGGTGATTATTACCGCGGCGTCGCTTTTGCATGTTGATGAGCTGCCGGCCGCCCTAATCCGCAGACAACTTAGATGCATGCGGCCACACTGCCGTCATGCGGTTGGATCGTGTCGCCGGATAGCCTCACCGTGTCGACCTGCTGCCCTGCAAGAACAGCAGCAACACCTGTCCAGGCGGCCATGCGCATCGCGGTGCATCGGTTCCAGGCCCAGCAAGCGTGCGTGAGACGCGCGCGCGGTCCAGCTCCGCCACATGACGCCGGTTTCCGGCATGCCCTGCAGTGCAGGGGCCGAAACCACCGGCGTATCGCTCACGCCGCCAACGCTTGCCGCGGGTGCTGGCCCGGTTCTACATGCACATACAGCACCGGCAGCCCATGTGCTTCCAAGACAGCGGCCATTTGTCGCTGACGCGAGAGATATTGCTCGTACACGCCGCGCAGGCGTTCGCAGTTCTCGCGATCATACGTGTAGTAATCGCACCAATCGGCCGGGTCGAACAGCGCAATGCGCACTTCGCCGTCGACGTAGCGCAGCACCGGTTCGGGCGACTGGTCCAGCCATTGTTCGGTGTACGGGGCGAGCAGGGCGGCTTCAATCAGCGGCCACAACGGTGCCAGGCCCTGGTTGTCGTACTGGATGGAAATCATCGCCGCAAGGTCGTGCGTGGTGAGGTAACGCGCATGTTCGATGCGTGCGCCGAAACTTTCCTGCGCCAGCAGCGCGGTGTCGGCCTGGGCCATGCCCTGAGCCAGCAGCACTTGCTCCATCGCATCGGCCACCGTGGCGACGATTTCCGGATCGCCGCAGAGCAGGAACGGCAGCACGCGCAAGCTGCCGCCGGTGAGCTGTGCGTCTGCCTGGAAGGGCAGCGGAATCTGGCCTTGCGCATCGGCACCGAAGGCCAGCACGCGCGGGCCTTGGTCGCGTCCGGGCGCGCGCGCATGCAGCTCTTCCAGCCGGCGATGCAGCGGCCAGCCCGGTCGCAGCACTTCGGCTGGGTCGAAATGCGCCATCGCCACGCTCAGCTCCAGCGCACGCACTTCAGGAATCCATTGCGTCAAGTCGCGTCCAATGCGTTCGGCCAGCATGCCAGCTTGCTCGGGCGGCAGGGCGCCACGCTCGGGGGAGGTTCCGCCCGACAATTCCAGCGCCATCACACCCATGGCGATCACGCCGTGTTCGGTCTTGCTCATGATTTGCGGTTGGCCCATCACGGGGTCGAAGCTACACTGCGGCCATTATGCCTGCCGGCCCTGTGCAGGCCATGTCCCTCGAGTCCTCCATGCTAGGTCAACCGATGCCCGCAGCCCGTCCCGTCGCCATTCTGGGCGGCGTCCGTATCCCGTTCTGTCGTCAGAACACCGCATACGCGGACGTGGGCAACCTGGGCATGTCGGTGCGCACGCTGGGCGCACTGGTCGAGCGCTTCGGGCTGCATGGGCGGCAACTGGGCGAGGTGGTGATGGGTGCGGTGATCAAGCACTCCGCGGACTGGAACCTGGCGCGCGAGGCGGCGCTGTCGTCCGGGCTGTCGCCGTTGACCCCAGGCACCACCTTGCAGCGTGCCTGTGGCACCAGCCTGGATTCGGTGATTACCATCGCCAACAAGATCGCGTTGGGCCAGATCGACTCGGGCATCGGCGGCGGCTCGGACACGACCTCGGAAGTGCCGATCGTCTACGGCAAGAAGTTGCGTGCACGGTTGCTGGCGGCCAATCGGGCCAAGGCCACCGGCGACAAGCTCAAAGTCCTGATGGGAGGTTTCAAACTCGGCGAACTCAAGCCCGAATTCCCTGGCGTGGCCGAGCCGCGCACCGGCAAGAGCATGGGCGACCATTGTGAGGACATGGCCAAGGAATGGAACATCTCGCGCGAGTCGCAGGACGAGTGGGCGGTGGCCTCGCACCATAAGCTGGCCGCAGCGTATGAGCGCGGCTTCTTCGATTCGCTGATCGTCCCGTTTCGCGGCGTCTCGCGCGACAACATCTTGCGCGCAGATACCTCGCTGGAAAAGCTGGCCACGTTGCGCCCGGCGTTCGACAAGGCTTCCGGTCGCGGCACGCTGACTGCCGCCAATTCCACGCCGCTGACCGATGGCGCCGCTGCGGTGCTGTTGTCCAGCGAAGCCTGGGCGCTGGCGCACGGCCACACGCCGATGGCCTATCTGCGCGATGCGCAGGTGGCGGCGGTTGATTTCGTGCATGGTGAAGGCCTGTTGATGGCGCCAACTATAGCGGTGCCGCAAATGTTGGCGCGCCAGGGCCTGACCTTGCAGCACTTCGATATTTATGAAATCCACGAAGCCTTTGCCGCGCAGGTGTTGTGCACGTTGCGCGCGTGGGAAAGTGAAAATTACTGCCGCAATCGCCTGGGCTTGGACGCGCCGCTGGGCCGCATCGACCCGGACAAGATCAACCCGCTTGGCTCGTCGCTGGCCACCGGCCACCCGTTCGCCGCTACCGGCGCGCGTGTGGTGACCACCGCGGCCAAGCAGCTGGAAGAACGCGGTGGTGGCCGTGCGTTGATTTCGATCTGTACGGCTGGCGGCATGGGTGTGGTGGCAATCGTCGAGCGCTGATCGCTGCTGCGCGGCGGGATTCGGGATTCGCGATGGGAAGCCTGTTTTTGCGAATCCCGAATCCCGAATTGCTTCTTGTAATCAAACGTTATCGATTACAGAGCGCGATCGTCCGGCGCGAGCGGATCGGCTGGCGGTGTTTCATACGTCGAAACGATCGACCCGCGCAGTAAGTGCTGCGGCATGGCCTCGTGCACCGGTTCACCACGTGCGGCACGCAAGGCATTGGCATAGCAATGCTGCGCTGACAACAGATCGCCGGCCGCCGCGAAGCCGTGTCCGAGCTCTTCCCAGGCCGGGCTACCGGCACCGTTGGCCACAGCGCGATGCAGAAATTCTTCGGCCTGCGACCACTGCTGTTGGTGGCGTGCTAGCCGCGCCAGCGTCAGCAACAGGCCCGGGCTATCCGGATGCTGGGTCAGCCAACGCTGCGCACTGGCGCGACGCGAATCGTATTTTTCCAGAGGCAGCACGCCGTACAGACGCACCAGCGATTCGTCCCACTGCGTGTCCAGCGCCTGTTCCAGGCTGTGGACGGCCGCATCGTCCCAATGCAGTAGCGCCGCGCACTGTGCGTAAGCGCCGAGCACTGCTGGATAAGTGCGCAGCGGTTTGGGCAATGTTTCCCAACGCTCGGCCAGTGCATTGGCGTCGCTGGCCTGCAACAGTGTTTGTTCGGCCAACGTCGCTTCCAGCGCGCTGTAGGCGTCGGGTGCCAGCACTGCCTGCTGACGCAAGGCGCCGAGCTGGCCGTAAGCTTCATCGGCGCGACCGATCTGCGCCAAGGCATGCGTACGCAGCAGCAGACCACGCGCCGGCAGCGGTTGAGCGTTGGCGATGTCGAGTGCATTGATCGCCTCGACCGGGCGTTGCCGTGCCAGATGCCGCTCGCCTTGCAGTAGCGCATGCGCGGTGGGGTCGCGCTCGGCCAATTGCTGGGCCAGTGCATTGGCCGCTGCCTCATCGCCGCGCGCGTCGGCCACCCGTACTGCGCTTGCCAACGCAATGCCGCTGACTTCGTCGTCTTTGCTGGCGTTTACCAGCAGGCGTTCGGCGCGCTGCCACTGGCCATGATCGGCCGCGCGCAGGCCTTCGATCAGGCGTGCACGGCCTTTCTTGTGGCGGTACTTGCCCCAGACGCGGAACGGCAGGCTGATCAGCGTCCACAACAGCCACAACACCAACAGCGCGATGACCAGGATCAGCGCCGCTTGCGGCATGGCCGCGCGGTAGTCGTTGCCACCAACGCTGACCACCACGTTGCCCAGGTCGTAACTGTTCTGGTGCGACAGCCACTGCGCACCGAGCACGCCCAGCGCTACGGCAACCAACAGAATCAAGACGGTACGCAACACTTTCATTGGGTGGATCTCCCTTCACGCATGGCCTGCAATTGCAGCAGGGTGGTGCCCAGTTCCGGCAGGCGCGGACGCAGTGGCGCTTGTTGCAGGGTGCGCACGCGCGTACGCACTTGGCGACGTTGTGGCGAATCCGGCCACAGCCGGATAATCCAAGTATCGATGCGCCGCAGCGATTGCGCGAAGCCATCGACATCGCCACGTTCTGCAGCCGCGCGGGCCAGGCTGACTTCGATCTGCAACGCATCGTGCGCGGCGTTGCGGTCGCTGCCGGTCAGCAGGGCATCGCCACGGCTGGGACGAATGTCCACCAGCGGTGCCAGTACTTTCTGCCACCACGGCTGTGCCGCATTGGTTTTTTGCGCGGTCCGTTCCGGCAAACGGTGCAGATCGGTGGCCAGTTTGTCCAATGTCTGTTCGACCTGCGCTTGCGGGCCGGCACCCAGGCGATCCAGCGCATCGCGTTCCTGCACTAGCGCCTGACGCAAATTGAGATACCCCGGATCGTCGATGCCGTTGAGCGTGCCGTTCGCCAGCGCATAGGCGCGGCGCGCACCATCGGCATCGCCGGCAATGCTCAGCCGCTGTTGGCCGAGCCCAAGCATCAGTTCCACTTCATCCAACCGCAGCGCTTGTGCGCCGTGGCGATTGGTATCTGCCAGTTTTTGCACGGTTTCTTCAAGTAGCGCGCTGCGCTGACTCAAGCCGAGCATCTCATCGCGCAGCACGCGATTGGTTGACGCTGCATCTTGCTGGCGCTCGTTGGCCAGTCGCTGATCGCGTCGCAGCGTTTCCAACATCTGTTGCATGCCATCCCAGCGCTGTTGCTGCGCTTCGGCCGCTTGCAGCTGTTCGGCCCGATACGTCTGCCATGTGCGCCAGCCCAGAAACAGCGCCGCGCCCACCGCCACCACGGCGATGACAAGTAGCAGCCATGCCAACGGAAAGCGTCGCGTGGGAGCGGGCATGTCAGTCATTCGGGCATCCTCGGGCGGTCACGACTGGCGCAGGCGCCGCAGTCAACTCATACAGCATGGCGTGCAGCGGCAGAGGCCCGCAAGCTGTGCTTGAGTTCGGAGTTCAGCAAAGTCGCGGCGGCGTCATGATTGCGGCAGCGGCAGCGGCCAACTGCACGGGCAGTGGACCTGCGGCACGTACGACATGCATGAAGCCGGCAGCGTGTGCGGATTCGAGCATGCGATCGCTGGAGGCCACCACTGGCCGCTGCCGCCACGCCTCGATCAGCGTAGCAGGCAGTTGCTGCAAGACCAACGATAATGCTTCGGCGCTGCTCAGTGCCAACACACTGCGTGGCAGTGCGACGGACAAGGCCTGCACTGCCGATGCCCGCAATCGCAGTGCAATGCGTTGATAGACATCGGCGCGCAGGATGTGTGCGCCGCGCTGTTCCAGCGCAGGTGCCAGCATGCCACGTCCACCCGGTGCGGTGATCAATCCGACCGTGTCCGGCGGTGGCTGGAACAGCGGCAGCGCGAGCAGCCCTTCGCTGTCCATGCGCGCGGGGCGTACCACGGTGTCGATCCCGCAGGCCTGCAATGTGCGGGCGGTGCCGTTGCCCACGCTCACCCATTGCGCCTGCGCCGGACGTTGCAGCGGCGCAAGACGATGCGCCGCCTTTACGGCTGCAGGGCTGGTGAACACTGCGATCGGTGCTTCCAGCGCTTTCCGCAACGCAGCGCGCGCCTGTGCGGTGTCGTTGATCTGCAAGCGCCACGGTGAAAGCGCGAGGACGCGCCCGCCATGCCGCGCCACTGGTCGCCGCAGCGGCGCGTGGTCGCCGCTGGGCCGCAACGAGATCAGGGTCCAGGCATCGGCGGATGGGGCGGCGTGCGTCATCTGCCGATTATGCGAGAGCGGCGCAATGGCGGGGCAGTGGCAATCGGTCGCGGTTCCGTTCGTGCGCCATGGTTGCCGTTGCGGTACTCGACCGGGCATACGCCAGCACATGCATACAGACACCAAGGCGGCGTTTAAGCGCCAGGGGAAAATCCGTAACCACTTGAAAAATATATGAATCAAGTCGCGACCCGGCGCAACAACCGCGCTGGAGTGGCGCCATGATTAGGTCTTGCCTCATCAATATGCCGCGCAGTAGCGACCGTCTGCAGGCCACGTCGGCGCGTTTCCAAGGTGGCCGACGCTGCCGAGCGGCGGCTAGGTCTGGTATCCCAATCGACCTATCAGCATTGCCGTCCTGTGTGCGCCGGAGCATTGACCATCAGCCGGGAAGCGCGCGACTGCCGATGGCTGCCGAAGTGCGCTGGCGCATCATGCCCGACATCGTTGTGTTTGCGCCTGAGAGCGATTCAAAAAACCAGCGCGTGTCACCAGGTAACGCTGCACGCGTTCACCATGCAGTACCGCATGTCATCCAGGTGCACAAGACGCTCGCAGAACATTGCGGCATGATGCCGCCCTCCGCCGTTTTTCAGCCTTTGCCGATGACGCTTTCGTGCCCGCTCGCATCCGCCCTGCAGTCGCTGCAGCAGCAATTCAACGCCATGCCGCCAGTGCTGTCGATGGGCATCGCCGTCGACGGGTTGTACGACGGTGCGCTGCGTCTGCGCGCGCCACTGCAGGCCAATGTCAACGACAAGGCCAATGCGTTCGGCGGCAGCCTGGCCTCGCTGATGACATTGGCCAGCTGGGGATGGTTGACCCTGCAACTGCGACTGGCCGGCCACAGCGCCGATGTTTATGTCGCCGACAGCCAGCTGCGCTATGTCGCGCCGGTGTACGAGGATCTGGTGGCCAACGCCGAGCCGTCCGAAATGGGGAGCTGGGAGGCATTTTTGGCCACTTTCCTGCAACGCGGCAAGGCCCCCATCGGCATGCGTGCACAGATCGCGCTGGGCTCCGGTACGGCGGCGGCCACGTTGAGCGGGCGCTTCGTGGCGTTTGCGAAACGGTAGGATGCGGGCTGGATTCAAGGGGAATACGCATGCGTGCAGTGATGGGGGCGATGCTGTTGCTGGGGCTGGTGATGCTGAGCGAGGTGGTCAACGCCAGCAGTCGCGCCCAGGCGCGCGCATTGGAAACAACGCAGGCCGCTTACACGGCCGCGGTGCGCTGGAGCGATTTCGATGCCGCGCAGGGCTTCGTCGAACCGGCCTACGCACTGGCGCGTCCGCTCAGCGACCTGGAGCGCTCGCGCTACGAACAGGTGCAGATTTCCGGCTACCGCGAGGTGCGCGTGGGTGAAGACGTCGATGGGGCCCTGCGCCGCGAGGTCGAACTGCGCGTGATCAACCGCAATACCCAGGCCGAGCGGCTGGTGCGCAGCATCGAACTGTGGCGCTGGGATGCCGAACGCAAACGCTGGTGGCTGGCCAATGGCCTGCCCGATCTGTGGCAGGGCCAGTAGCCAAGCGCTTTCTGCGCTGACCGTCGCTTGCGCCAGCTGTGCGACAATTCCCGCCCGCTTTGATTGACCCTAAACCCGTGAATTTCGAAGATCTGCAGGCCTTTGTCGGCCGCAACCCCATGTTGTCGCTGGCCCTGGTGGGCCTGACCATCGCCCTGATCGTCACTGAAGTCGGGCGACTGTTCCGTGGGTACCGCGCACTCCAGCCGGCCGAGCTGACCCGTTTGATCAACAGCGAAAACGCGCTGGTGATCGACCTGTCGCCCACCGCCGATTTCGAAAAAGGCCATATTGCCGGTAGCCGGAGTGTGGCGCTGGCCAAGTTCGACCCGGCCGGCAAGCTGCTCGCCAATGCCAAGGCCTCCGCTGTGGTGGTGGTCTGCCGTAACGGAAACGCTTCCGCAGGTGCCGCCAAGACGCTGAAGAAGGCTGGCTTCGCGCAGGTGTACTGGCTCGAAGGTGGCGTCGCCGCCTGGCAGATGGCCGAGCTGCCGTTGGTCAAGGGCCGCGCCTGATCGCACCTTGTGAGGCGCTGGGCAAGTCCCCATTGCTTGCGTGAGAGACTCGTGCTTTCACGTCTGCATCATTCAATGCTGCATCCACCGAACCGTTTCTGGAGTTAGGAATGTCCGACGAAATCATCAACGGCGCGGCTGCGCCGGCCGACGCCGCTGCTGGCCCCGCTTTCACCATCGAGAAGATTTACGTCAAGGACGTTTCTTTCGAATCGCCGAACGCACCGGCCGTCTTCAATGACGCCAACCAGCCCGAGCTTCAGCTGAATCTCAATCAGAAGGTGCAGCGACTTAACGATAACGCCTTCGAAGTCGTGCTGGCTGTGACCCTGACCTGCACCGCCAGCGGCAAGACCGCGTACGTGGCCGAAGTGCAGCAGGCGGGCGTGTTCGGCCTGGTCGGTCTGGACCCGCAGGCGATCGACGTGCTGCTCGGCACCCAGTGCCCGAACATTCTGTTCCCGTATGTGCGCACCCTGGTCAGCGACCTGATCCAGGCTGGCGGCTTCCCACCGTTCTATCTGCAGCCGATCAACTTCGAAGCCCTGTACGCAGAGACTCTGCGTCAGCGTTCGCAGGGCGAAGACGCCTCGTTGGCCGATTCCGAGCCGGCTGGCAACGCCTAAGCATCGCCTGCGCCGATGAGCGATTCGAAACAGAAGATCGCCGTTCTCGGCGCCGGTTCCTGGGGAACGGCCTTGGCCGCACTGCTCGCCAGACACGGTCACCCGACCGTGCTCTGGGGGCGCGATGCATCTATGGTGGATGCCATCGATCGCAGCCACGAAAATGTGCGCTATTTGCCGGGCATTGCGCTGCCTGAGAGTCTGCGCGCGACCACCGATCTGCAGCTGGCCATCGCCGCTACAGGTTGGATCTTGGTCGTGGTGCCCTCGCATGCGTTCACCGAGACCATCCAGCTGATTGCACCGCTGCGTCCGGCCGGTGCCGGTGTTGTGTGGGCGACCAAGGGGTTCGAGCCCGGCTCCGGGCGGTTTCTGCATGAAGTTGCGCGCGACATCCTCGGCCCCAGCGTTCCGCTTGCCGTGGTAACCGGGCCGTCGTTCGCCAAGGAAGTCACGCTCGGCTTGCCGACCGCCATTACTGTGCACGGCGACGATGCGGCGTTTGCGCAAGTAGTAGCCGATGCGATGCATGGCCCCACCTTCCGCGCCTACACCGGTGATGACATGGTGGGCGCTGAGCTCGGTGGCGCGATGAAAAATGTACTGGCGGTGGCGACCGGTGTGGCCGACGGCATGCAACTCGGCCTCAACGCACGTGCCGGTTTGATCACGCGTGGCTTGAACGAGATGCTGCGCCTGGCGGCAGTCATCGGTGCGCGTCCAGAAACCTTGATGGGCCTGGCCGGGTTGGGCGATCTGGTGCTGACCTGCACTGGCGATCTGTCGCGCAATCGCCGGTTGGGATTGGCGTTGGGACGTGGGCAGAGCCTGAACGATGCGATCCGCCAGATCGGCCAGGTAGTCGAGTCGGTACAGACCGCCGACGAAGTGATGCGTCAAGCCGAATATCACGGCATCGAATTACCGATCTCCAACGCCGTACGTGCCGTATTGCATGGCGATATCACCCCGGAAGCAGGCTTGAAAGAATTGCTGGCACGCGAGCGTAAGCCCGAGTATCCGCAGACCTTGTTTAGTCGGCCTTGAAAAAATTGCTTTCAGCAAGTCCTTGCCGCATAGAGCATTGGTCTGGGCACCATCGACGTCATCACGATAGCTCGGAGCCAGACGCAACAAAACACGATCCAACGGATCAGCCAGCGCACAGGTTATAGCCAGCAGTGGCGCCGATGGCGCTCAGTGCATCGCCCTGGGCGCGTTGATCGTCTGCGCTAGCAACTCCTCCATCCCGGCTTCGCCCAGGCTTGGTGTAGCTGCGGATACGGGGTTTTTCAGGAGCGACTGTTTACCTGATTGCTGGCCAGCCGGCTGCGGCATACGGCATCTAGAACAGCAAAACGCGCGGCAATGACCGGCGTTTTCTGTCTTGCCCAGGCAACACTAGCCTAGTTGCGCGACGCATGCCGCTAAAGTGGCATGCATCTCGCCCCCCGAATGAAGTGCTGGCGCTGCAACCGTCGCGGCATCTTCAGCGCTGCCTGACACCGTACGCTGCGCCACAGCCCGTGGCCCACGCTGCGCTACCGCGGGCTTCCAGTCATTGAGCGGCGCCGCTGCCGACCATCAAAATAAAGCGTTCCAAAGAAAGCGTTCCGAGGCGCAAGCAACGACGGGCTGCCGGCCCTATCCAAAACAAAGAAGCCCGGTCGGGTGACCGGGCTTCTGATGCAGCGCGCGAAAAACGCGGGCGCTGCGGTCAAACATGCCGACGTGTCGGCTGCGGCTTACCAGCTGAAGCGCGGGCCGACCGACCATTCCTTGTTGCCGTCGCCGTCCATACGGATATCGCCGTTGATGCCCCAGTTCTGATTCAACTTCACCTGGGCGCCAAGGCGGCCGTAGAAGTTGTCACCGATGTCGATGCCACGCTTCTTGGAGAAATCTTCGTAGCCAGCCAGGGCATAGACTTCGAAGTGTTCGCCGAAGGCGTTACGCAGACCGGCTTCAACGCTGTAGCCGTCGAAGCTGATGTTCGGGGTGTCTAGGTCCAGCTTGCGGTAAGCGACGCGGGCAACGAAATCGGTGCTCGTGGCGATCTCGTGGTTATAGCCCACACCGACGCCCCATTGCTGGAAGTCGGAGTTGGAGCTATCGAACACGTTGTCGTCGTCGTCAGCGTTCTGCTTGCTGTAATCGCCGAACACGTGGAAGTTTGGCGCAACGGCGTAGGAAGCCTTCGCGCCCCAACCATCAGCGTCGCGGCCTTCGGTCGGAGTGCGCACGTAGTCGCCTTCGACGAAGTTGTAGGAGAGGTTTTCAGCAGCGGAGGCCGCAAACGGCAGGGCTGCAAGAAGGCCGAGGGCCAGCAGTGAGTTCTTCATGATCGGTACCTGTACTTATGGTTTGGGCCGGCGCTGAGGCGAATGCCGTTCGCTGCCGAGATGTAAATTCTCCGTTATTCGATGGAACGCCAGATGAATTAATGACTGACCAGTTGATGAATCATCGCGCCAGATTCAGCTCCGCTGTCTTGTGGTTGCATATGAACGCGCGTAGCGCACGTGCAAAGCGTGACGTGGTTATGGTTACACGGCGCAAATGTGAGACGCGTGTTCAGGAATGCAAGACTGTTGGCGCTTTTGCGCAGTTTCGCACGCGAGCACATTGTACCGACATCATCGCTGGGAGCATTGCAGACTCTTTAAGACTTGTGCGGAGCTGCATCGTGGCGAAGAAGAAGACGTTGGCGCGGTTTCTGGCCGAAACGCTGCAGAGCGCAGGTGTCGAACGGATCTGGGGTGTAACCGGCGACAGCCTCAACGGCTTGACCGATGCGTTGCGCCAGATGCAGACCATTGAATGGATGCACGTCCGCCACGAGGAAGTTGCTGCGTTCGCGGCCGGCGCCGAGGCTGCGGTGACCGGGCATCTGGCAGTGTGTGCGGGCAGCTGCGGGCCGGGCAATCTGCATTTGATCAATGGGCTGTTCGATTGCCATCGCAATCGCCAGCCGGTGCTGGCGATTGCCGCGCACATTCCATCGTCTGAGATCGGGCTGAGCTATTTTCAGGAGACCCATCCGCAGGAATTGTTCCGCGAGTGCAGTCACTTCGTGGAGTTGGTCACCAATCCGGCGCAACTGCCGGAAGTGCTGCATCGGGCGATGCGCACCGCGATCCTGCAGCGAGGCGTGGCGGTGCTCGTGATCCCCGGCGATATTGCGCTGCTGGAAGTGGACACGCAGCTGTCGACCGTCTGGCCGCCGCTGCGCGCACCGCGCGTTTTGCCTGCCGCCGAAGATGTGCAGCAACTGGCCCAGCTGCTGCGGCACAGCAAGGCGGTTACCTTGTTGTGCGGCAGTGGTTGCGCGGGCGCGCATGATGCGGTGGTGGCCTTGGCCGACACGTTGGGTGCACCGATCGTGCATGCGCTGCGCGGCAAGGAATATATGGAGTGGGAGAACCCGTTCGACGTCGGCATGACTGGTCTGATCGGTTTTAGTTCCGGCTATCACGCAATGCTCAATTGCGACACCTTGATCATGCTGGGTACGGACTTCCCGTATCGGCAGTTTTATCCGAAGGAAGCGACCATCCTGCAGGTGGATCGCGACCCCAGCGCGCTGGGGCGGCGCACGCCATTGCAGCTGGGCATCGCTGCCGATGTGGGCGAAACCATCGCCGCGTTGCTGCCGCAGCTGCAGCGTTGCGAGGAGCGCAGCTTCCTGGATAAATCGCTTGCGCATTACCGAAAGGCGCGCGAAGGACTTGACGATCTGGCGGTGCCGGCAGATCCGGGCGAGCCGTTGCATCCGCAGTTCGTCACACGGCTGATCAGCCAGATCGCCGATCAGGATGCGGTGTTCACCTGCGATGTCGGCACGCCGACGGTATGGGCTGCGCGCTACCTGCGCATGAACGGCAAGCGCCGTTTGCTGGGTTCGTTCAACCACGGCTCGATGGCCAATGCGATGCCACAGGCACTGGGCGCGCAGGCGGCGTTTCCGGCGCGGCAGGTGATCTCGCTGTCGGGCGACGGTGGTTTTGCGATGTTGATGGGCGACTTTCTCTCGCTGGCGCAGTTGAATCTGCCGGTAAAGGTAGTGGTGTTCAATAACGCGTCGCTGGGATTCGTAGCGATGGAGATGAAGGCCGCCGGTTATCTGGATACCGGTACCGAGTTGCGCAATCCGGACTTTGCGGCGATGAGCAATGCAATGGGCATCCTCGGCATCCGGGTGGATGAGTCCTCACAGCTGGAGCGAGCACTGCGCCAAGCATTCGTGCACTCCGGACCGGCGTTGGTGGATGTGCGTATCGCCACGCAGGAACTGGCAGCACCGCCGGCAATCAAACTTGAACAGGCCAAGGGCATGGGCTTGTACCTCCTCAAGGCGGTAATGACAGGGCGCGGCGATGAAGTGATCGAGTTGGTCAAGACCAACTTTCGCTGACGCGGCTGCTTGTGTCGAAGATATCGCCCGTCTCTACGGGTCGTTGCTCATCCCTCGTTCGCTGTTGCGACAACTGCTGCCGATCTGGTTGGTGATCGTGGCCGCCTGCGTGGGCATGGCACGATGTTGTACGGGTTGTACCGGCAGACCGAAGGCGTGCGGTTGGACGAAGCGCGCCAGCAATTGACTGTCCAGTGCACGTGCATCGTGCAGTGTTATGTCGGCGCAAGCGACGCGGCGCGTCGTGGCGACAATGGAGGCGGGGTTGGCGGCAGTGGTGGTGCAGTTGGTACTAGCCGAGGCGCCTGGCGTGGAGGGCTGTGTATGGAACCTGGATAAAGGGTTCATTACGTACGCGTATCCCACCTAGGACGGCAGCGCTCACAAGACCGATATTCACGCGTCCGAGTGGACCACGATTGTCAGTACCGCGCGGCAAAGTGCGGTGGGTAACAAGGTCGTGCAGTTTCGCCGTGATGGCAGTCGGCAGGTGCTGTTGATCGGTGCCTGCCCGATGACGTCCGACACGGCGGCATGGACCATCTCGCGTCTGCCGGCCAGCACCTCGGATGTGTGGCGGCTGTTGGTGCTCGGCATGCTGCTGATCTTTGCGATGGTAGCGGTGGCGGCGATTGCGTTGGGCGTTTTGGTGCGCCGTTGGAGTCAACGTTTGCATCGCATCCAGCAGGCGCTGGCCGCCGACACTTCAGACGCCACAGATTCCGGTCACCGGCGCCCCGGAACTGAATCGACTTGGTGCCGCCGTGACCGACTAGGCGCAGGCCTCGGTGCAGACGCGTCGGCTGGCCGATGAGCTGTCGCGGCATGAACGTCTGGCCGCTTGGGACGCATGACGGCAACGGTGGCGCACGAGATCCGCAACCAGATCAGATCGCCACCATGCCGCGACGCCGGACGATGCCGCGCATGGCGACGTGATGCTGGGGCAGTGCTTGGCAGTGACGCCGTCATTTGATCGCCAGGTTTACTGGCCGCCGTGGAAATTCCACTGCCGCCATGCTTCGAACACCATCACCGCCACAGTGTTGGACAGATTGAGGCTGCGGTTGTCAGCGCGCATCGGCACACGTAGCCGGTGCTGCGGCGGGAGCGACTCAAGTACCTCAGCCGGCAAGCCGCGCGTTTCCGGGCCGAACAAGAACGCATCGCCATCGGCGAACTGGGGTGTGTCGTAACGCACCGTGCTACGGGTGCTCAATGCAAACACGCGTTTGGGCGCGATCGCGGCCAGTGCGCTGGGCAGGTCGGCATGCACCTGCAGTGTTGCGTATTCGTGATAGTCCAGCCCGGCGCGCTTGAGCTGTTTGTCGCTGAGGTCGAAGCCAAGCGGCTCGATCAGGTGCAAGCGCGCGCCGGTATTGGCGCACAGGCGGATCACATTGCCCGTATTGGGCGGAATTTCGGGCTGAAACAAGATGACATGGAGGACGGGTGCTGGCATGCGCGCAAGTGTAGCTGCGTGTGCGCTTAGTAAGGCTGATGGCGGCGTTGGCCAATGCTTCCAGTTCGAACGGTGAGGGCTGCCGCTGCGGCAGGTTGACGCAGACCGGGCCCACCAGCGCACCGATTGCGGCAGCGGCCTGGCCGGAGCAAGAATTTTCGGAGCGAATTTCTTTTATTCAGCGAGAAGTCACTTTCGGGTGCATGTGGCGTTTGCTGATGGAATTAAAGCAAACGACGAGCCCATAGCATCATGTTGTTTTGAAAGTAGCTTTTGCGGCGCGGAAGTTTCCGCGTCCGGACACCCGGAAGAGTCGGAGAACGGCGGACACTGCGGCGAACAGGGTATTGCGGTCGTTCTAGAAGCAGTTCAGGGCGCTGAATGGGGGCGTTGCAGGTGCAGGCCGGGCCTGATTGCGAATGGGCAACTGCGGCACAATCCGGTTTTCCCTCAGGTGTTGTGACTTATGCGCGTGCTGATGCTGTCTGTTCTGTTTGCCACCACCACCGCGGCCTGCACCTGGGTGCCGATCGAACAAAGTGGCAAAAGTGTGCAGGTCCTGCCCGCAGGCCCTGCGCCAGCTGGATGTCAGCAGCAGGGCGAGGTGGTGGTGACGGTCAAGAGCAAGGTTGGTTTCTACAACCGCAACCCGCTGCGCGTGCAGGAAGAACTGGAAACGCTGGCACGTAACGAGGCGCCGGGTGCCAATGCCAATGCGGTGCAAGCGCAGGGTGACCCGGCCGACGGTAGCCAGCGTTTCAACGCGTTCCGCTGCCCGCCGCGCTGAACCGTTGGGCTGGCGCGCGTGCCGTTAAATTGTAAAGATGCGGTAAAAGCGGCCAGCAGCTAGACTAGCGCCCCCTCGCCTGACGCCATGGCGCTACTTCGATGCTCTTCCAGAACGTCTCCATCGCGGGACTGGCGCACATTGATGCGCCGCACACGCTGACTTCCAAGGAAATCAACGAGCGCCTGCAACCGACCTACGACCGCCTCGGGATCAAGACCGATGTATTGGGCGATGTTGCCGGTATCCATGCACGGCGCTTGTGGGACCAGGATGTCCAGGCATCGGACGCAGCCACCCTGGCCGCGCGCAAGGCATTGCTCGACGCCGGTATCGGCATCGAGAAGATCGGCCTGTTGATCAACACCTCGGTGAGTCGGGACTACCTGGAGCCGTCCACGGCCTCCATCGTGTCCGGCAACCTGGGCGTGGGCGAGCACTGCGTCACCTTCGACGTGGCTAACGCCTGCCTTGCCTTCATCAATGGCATGGACATCGCCGCGCGCATGCTGGAACGCGGCGAGATCGACTACGCGCTGGTCGTCGATGGAGAGACCGCCAACCTGGTCTACGAGAAGACTCTCGAGCGCATGACCTCGCCGGACGTCACCGCGGAAGAGTTCCGCAACGAACTGGCCGCGCTGACGCTGGGATGCGGTGCCGCCGCCATGGTGATGGCGCGCACCGAGCTGGTGCCCGACGCGCCGCGCTACAAGGGCGGCGTGACCCGCTCGGCCACCGAATGGAACAAGCTGTGCCGGGGCAACCTTGACCGCATGGTCACCGACACCCGCCTGTTGCTGATCGAGGGCATCAAACTAGCGCAGAAGACCTTCGTAGCGGCCCGCCAGGTGCTGGGCTGGGCGGTGGACGAGCTGGACCAGTTCGTCATCCACCAGGTCAGCCGCCCGCACACTGCCGCGTTCGTGAAATCGTTCGGCATCGATCCGGCCAAGGTCATGACCATCTTCGGCGAACACGGCAACATCGGCCCGGCGTCGGTACCGATCGTGTTGAGCAAGCTCAAGGAACTGGGCCGCCTGAAGAAAGGCGACCGGATTGCGCTGCTGGGCATTGGCTCGGGGCTGAATTGCTCGATGGCGGAAGTGGTCTGGTGACGGAGTCCTGGGTCGATGGGTGCAGGGACGTGTTAAAAAAATTGGATTTTTAATACACGTTCTCTCATCATGTTCGATACAACAACATGAGTGAGGCAGGCATGGAAAGCGTATCGAAGTTTAACGCTGAGCTCCCTCACAACGAGCTCCCGCTGCTTCCACCAGCGGGAGATATCGAACGCGGAACCTGCTCAAGGCTTGCATCAATGCGTGAACTGCATTGGCCGAGCTGAAACAGGCAACAGCGTTGCTGCCAAATCCCACAGTACTGATCAATACAATTCCAATGCTCGAGGCTCAGGCCAGTTCCGAGATCGAGAACATCGTGACGACGACGGACGAACTGCTCCGCTACGCCGAAGATCAGGACAAGGCACAAAAGCCTGCCACCAAGGAAGCGTTGCGTTACCGCAGTGCGCTCTACGAAGGACTTCAGTCGCTACAGCAGCGGCCTTTGTGTAAGGATACCGCTGTCGTCGTCTGTAGCCGGATCAAGGCGGTGCAAATGCAGATCCGTCGCGTGCCCAGGGACTGCCCTGGCCAACGTCCAGACCCAGCAGAGCCTCTACACGCCGCCGGTTGGCGAAATGCTACTGCGCGACAAAATGGCCAACTGGGAACGCTTTATCCATGAGAACACCGACGTCGATCCATTGATTAGTCTGGCTGTCGCGCACTATCAATTCGAAGCGATTCACCCATTCACCGATGGCAATGGCCGTACGGGGCGTGTCTTGAATCTGCTGATGCTCATTGAGCAAGGGCTGCTTGACTTGCCAGTGCTCTATCTATCCCATTACATCATCCGCCATCGCAGCGACTATTACCGCCTGCTACTGGATGTGACGCGGCATGGCTATTGGGCCGAATGGATTCACTACATGCTCGCTGCTGTTGCGGAGACGGCTGCATGGACGACGGCGAAGATCGAGGCAATTGGCGGATTGGAGGCCCAGGCGCGCGACCATGCGCCGAAAGCCTACAGCTGCGAGCTTGTCGAAGTGATCTTCAATCAGCCGTATTGCCGCATTCAAAGCGTCGTTGAGGTGGTGGGCGTGATACGCCCAGGGTTTCCTAGACATCTCAAGGCCATGGAAAATGGTCAATTCGGAGGTGTCTATGAGCAGCAAGCGGTATACGGATGAATTCAAGATCGAGGCGGTCCGGCAAGTGACCAATCGTGGTTTCAAGGTGGCAGAAGTCGCGGAGCGACTGGGTCTCACCACGCACAGCCTCTACGCCTGGCTGCGCAAGTTCGGCAAGCCTGGCGTGGTGCAGCGCGCCGAGGTGGACCAGAGCGCCGAGGTTCGGCGGCTGAAGGCAGAGTTGCGTCGAGTGACCGAGGAGCGCGACATCCTAAAAAAGGCCGCCGCGTACTTTGCCAAGGGGTAAGGGCAAAGTACGCCTTCATGCAAGCCCACTGTGGGGAATTCAGGGTGTGTGCGATGTGCCGGGTATTGCGGGTCAACCGGTCGGGCTATTACGCCTGGTTGTGCTCGCCCAACAGTGAGCGCGCCAAGGAAGATGGGCGCTTGCTTGGACTGATCAAGCACCACTGGCTGGCCAGCGGCAGTGTCTATGGGCATCGCAAGATCACCAGGGATCTGCGCGATCTGGGTGAGCGTTGCAGTCGCCATCGGGTGCATCGGCTGATGCGCACCGAGGGACTGCGTGCCCAGGTGGGCTATGGTCGCAAACCGCGCTTCCATGGAGGAATGCAGTGCAAGGCGGCGGCCAACCTGCTTGACCGACAGTTCGACGTGACTGAGCCGGACACAGCCTGGGCGAGCGATTTCACCTTCATCCGCACGCATGAAGGCTGGATGTACCTGGCTGTTGTGATCGATCTGTTTTCCCGGCAGGTCGTCGGCTGGGCGATGCGCGATCGGGCCGACACCGAGTTGGTCGTGCAGGCCTTGTTGTCTGCGGTGTGGCGGCGCAAACCCAACGCTGGTTGCTTGGTTCATTCGGACCAAGGGTCTGTCTACACCAGCGATGACTGGCGCAGTTTCCTGGCGTCCCATGGCGTGGTGTGCAGCATGAGTCGGCGTGGCAACTGCCACGACAACGCACCCGTGGAGAGCTTCTTCGGACTGCTCAAACGCGAGCGGATCAGGCGGCGGACCTATTCCACCAAGGACGCCGCTCGCGCCGAGGTATTCGACTACATCGAGATGTTCTACAACCCCAACCGCCGCCACGGTTCAACTGGCGACCTGTCCCCTGTAGAGTTTGAACGGCGCTACGCGCAACGAGGGTCTTGAGTGTCTACGGAACCCTGGGCGTATCAATCTGCTGCGTGCAGCGAATGCCAAAAATCCGCTGCGTGCGGCGTATCAGAGTGTGGTCGCCGATCCGTTGATCAATCCAGTCGACGCACGCGACGGTCGCGGAGCGCCCGAGATATCTCACCACTACGGTGTTATGAAAACGTTGTTCCTGCAAAATACTGAAGCTCCCGCCTTTATCCACGTAGTGGATCAGGGGGCGAACCATGCGTTTGGTCGTCCACACGCAGAGAGAAATCATCAGTTCACAGCCGGTCTTAACGTATATGGCAACGACCTTGTCGTTTGGAATCGTGATGGTCAAGGTCATGCATTTGTCGGCGGGGTCTGGTCCGACGCACCTCGTGAAAATCTGGTCCGGGTGCTTCATCAAGATGGGACGACCGATATCATTCGCAATAGCTCGGATGGCTCAAGCGAGCTGCTGCTGCATATTGATCCACGCGCAGCCCCATTGCGTGGGCTGAGATAAGCCAGCGCAACCTGAGCGGCCTGAACTGCGGCAGGCGGTGCCTACGCATGGCCGGCTTTTTCAATCGTAGGATTCACCGCACCGCCAGACAGAAGAATCCGTTCGCAGCCTTGAGCAGGACCTCGGCCGCGACTATGACGACAACAGCGCTCGCCTGGCAGCGAGCAGCGGGTAGCTTGCGAAAGAGAACGGGCGGTCGAGGATCGATCAGGTCATGTTGAGTCAGGAAACAACGTCTCAAGGACCGGGCAAGTACGTGTTTCTGGTCGAGGGCAAGTTGGCCTGTCATGCACATGAAAAAGTGCGCATGAAGATCGGTGATGCCATCGCACGGCAAGCCGAGTACTCCCTGGAACAGTTCCGGTCCGTGATTGAGACGCAGCGAGAACAGCAATCCCGGCAACAAGGGCAGCAACGCGAACAGTCGATTTCGCCACCGCCTCGAACGATGTGAGTTTGCTAGATCTCCCTTACTGAGATAGACCGCGACTCATGAGCTTGAAAAGCTGGGGGAGGGCGTGCGGCGGCCTTAGATTCGTGTTGCGCCACCTGGGGCGTCGAACAGCCGGCAAGCTTGGGAACTTACCTCATCCCGACCGTCACACACGGCTCATCGCAGCAGTGGCTTACCATCTTCGTCACGGCTCCCGCACCACCGGCCCTGTCGGCGTTGGCAGGACGACCAACACAGCAATAGCGGGAAGGAGCGAAAACGGCCTTCCCGGCACTGCAAGAAACACGAACTTTTGGATACGACGATGACACAGCATGACGGACGAGGCGGGCGACCGCCGTGTGATGGCGGCGGTAACCCCTGGGGCCGCGCCGCGCCGCGCGCACCTGCGCAGCAGGCACCAGCGCAGCACGCGCCATCCGCATCGGCACGGGTAGGCGGCAACGCATGCGAAGTGCGGCTGTACGGCATCAATGCGGTGCAAGCCGTGTTCAAGGCGCGTCCGGAAGCCCTGCGCAAAATTTATCTGAGCGAGGCGCGCATCCCGCAGTGCAAGGCGCTGCTGGCTTGGTGCGTCGCGCAACGTATCGGCTACCGCGTGGTGGAAGATGCTGATCTGAGCAAGCTTGCCGCCAGTACGCACCACGAGGGTGTGGTGGCCGAGGTGCTGCGCGTGTCACCGCAACCGTTGCACGATTGGCTGGCAGCATTGCCGCAGGGCCCGGCGCTGGCGCTGTGGCTGGATGGCGTGGGCAATCCGCATAACTTCGGCGCGATCCTGCGTTCGTCCGCGCATTTCGGCGTGGCCGGTTTGTTGTTGCCTGCCGGCTCCACGCTGGGGTTGTCCGGCGCAGCGGCACGTGTGGCAGAAGGTGGTGCCGAAGCGGTGCCGCTGGTGCAGCTCCCCGAGACTGCGCTGGCGGTGGCGCAGTTGCGTCAGGCCGGCTTCGCGGTGGCTGCGACGCTGGTCGACGGCGGTCAGGATGTGTTCGCCGCAGCGTTGCCGCAGCGGCTGGTGTATGTGATGGGCGCAGAGAGCGAAGGCATGGACCGCCAGTTCGCACGCGATTGCGACCTGCAGTTGTCGATCCGCGGCAGTGGCAAGGTCGAAAGCCTCAACGTGGCCTCGGCTACCGCAGTCTTCCAGGCCGCCTGGTGCGCCCGCGCGCTTACCGGAAACCGGTGATGCGTGTGTCTGTCTGGCTGCGTGCCGACATCTCCCCGCCCTGAGTAGGACTCGGATTTAGAGCGGCTAACAAAACTGCTGCGCAGCCGCCAGGCGGGTGCGGCCGGTGCTCGGAATAAGAATTGTTGCTAGCGATGGCGTGTTCTCAAGTGCTATTCAGGCCGTAGCGCAAGGCATGCGCGCCGCTGTCCCCAGGGCATGGAAAAGTCGGCTTGCGCCGTATTAGCGCGGTCGCTGCGGTCCACCTGGCTCCGGGCTCTGGTCGAAGCCGGAGATGGACTCGGGCAGCATCACGCCCTTTGATGCGTTACTGCTGGTTGGTATGGTCTCTGCGGACGTGGATGCCGCCAATACGAATCCTTTACTACGCCTGGTGCTTGCAGCAGCACCTGGTTGAGCGGGGTGGGAAGGCGATCGATGTCTTCGGCGGTGATGGCGTACTGGCTGCCGCCGATATCCGGCGACAGGCGTTGCGCGCCGCTTCGAGCTTGGCGATGAGGTTGACGGTATCCAGATCGGTCGTGCTTGGGGGCGCCGCATCGGCAGGTGAGGTCAGCAGGGTGGAAACAATGGCAACGGAGATGAGGCGAGGGGCGGCGGCTAAGGGGATGCTGTGTTATCTCATAACATTCTATTCACAGGTGGGCGCGAGCCTGGGCCGAAAGTCATGCTTGCCTGGACGGCTTGCTCGCCGTTCAGTCGCGTTCATTGATGGAGCGCCCGTCCTCGGCGGCTGAACCATCCAACCGCGCCTTGGCGATCCGCTGTGCAGGGTGCTTTGCGTGGCGATCCGGCTCTGCCACCATCACAGGCTGCCCAGGAGCTTTGTCATGAATCTTTCCGCCCCATCTCGCGTTTCCGACTCCACTGCCTCGTCGTGGGCGCCGGACAGCTGGCGCGGCAAACCCGCGCTGCAGCTGCCGGTTTACCCGGACCAGGCTACGATGCAGGCCGCGATGGACGAGTTGGGGCAGCTGCCGCCGCTGGTGACCTCGTGGGAAATCTTCGCGCTCAAGCGCCAACTGGCGGAGGCGCAAGAGGGTAAGCGCTTCCTGTTGCAGGGCGGCGATTGCGCCGAGAATTTCAGCGATTGCGAATCGGGCACGATCTCCAATCGCTTGAAGGTGTTGCTGCAAATGAGTCTGGTGCTGGTGCATGGCTTGCACTTGCCGGTGGTACGCGTGGGTCGCTTCGCTGGCCAGTATGCCAAGCCGCGGTCGGCCGATAACGAAACCCGCGATGGGGTGACCTTGCCGAGTTACCGCGGCGATGTGATCAATGCGCCGGCGTTCACCCAAGCCGCACGCGTGCCCGACCCGCGCCGCATGATCACCGCGCATTCGCGCTCGGCCATGACGATGAACTTCGTGCGCGCGTTGATCGACGGCGGCTTCGCCGACCTGCATCACCCCGAATACTGGAATTTAGATTGGGTGGGCTATTCGCCGCTGGCGGCGGACTACCAGAAGATGGTGTCCTCGATCGGCGATGCGGTGCGCTTCATGGAAACCTTGTCCGGAGCGCAGGTGTACAACCTCAATCGCATCGACTTCTACACCTCGCATGAAGCGCTGTTGCTGCCGTACGAGGAAGGCCTGACCCGTCAGGTACCTCGTCAGTGGGGCTGGTTCAATCTCAGCACGCATTACCCGTGGATTGGCATGCGCACTGCCGCGCTGGATGGTGCGCATGTGGAATATCTGCGCGGCGTGCGTAACCCGATCGCGATCAAGGTGGGGCCGTCGGTGCAGCCGGATCAGTTGCTGCGTCTGATCGATGTGCTTAATCCGGAAAACGAACCTGGGCGCTTGAGCTTCATCCATCGCATGGGCGCGGCGCAGATCGCCGAGAAACTGCCGCGGTTGCTGGATGCGGTCAAGCGCGACGGGCGCCGGGTGCTGTGGGTTTGCGACGCGATGCACGGCAATACCGAAAGCACCGGAAATGGCTATAAAACCCGGCGTTTCGATAATATCCGCAGCGAAGTCGAGCTGTCGTTCGATCTGCATGCAGCGGCCGGCACGCGGCTGGGCGGTGTGCACCTGGAACTGACCGGCGAAGACGTCACCGAGTGTACCGGTGGTGCGCGCGAATTGACCGAGCGCGATCTGGAGCGCGCGTATCGTTCCAGCGTGGATCCGCGCCTGAACTATGAGCAGTCGCTGGAGATCGCGATGGCGATCGTGCGCAAGCAACAACAGGTGCCCTCGCAGCCGCTGGGTGCGTGATCGGCATGAGCGTATAACGTGATGCTCATTACGCTTGCGGCATGCTCTGGCAGCCATCCCTCTTTCCCCCCCACAGGAGGAACGGTTTGACTGCCAATTGGAACGTCATCGGCGAATATGCAATCCCGCTCGTTGCCGCGCTGCTGGCGGGCATCGTGACCTGGTCGCTGATGCTGTGGCTGTTTCGCCGCATGCAGGGTCGCGACTACCGCCGTGCGCGCATCATTCGCGTGATTACGCTGCCGGCGGCAGTCATTCTGCCGTTGTTGTTTTTGCTTATTGCGGCCGAAGCAACGCCGCTGGAGGGCAAGGGGCTCACGGCACTGCAGAACCTGCTGCATGTGGGAATCGTCGGCTGCATTACCTGGTTATTGGTACGAGCGGTGGCGGCGGGCGAGGCGGCGATCCTGCGCAGCAATCCGATCGAAGTCTCCGATAACCTCACCGCACGGCGTATCCAGACCCAGACGCGGGTGTTGAGCCGCGTAGTGATGGGCGCGGTGATCCTGCTCGGCATCTCGGTCGTGTTACTGGGTTTTGAACAGGTACGCCAGATCGGCAAGACGTTGCTTGCCTCGGCCGGCATCATCGGGCTGGTGGCCGGTATCGCGGCCAAGCCGGTGTTCGGCAATCTGATTGCTGGGCTGCAGATCGCGTTGACCCAGCCGATCCGGCTGGACGATGTGGTGATCGTGGAGGGCGAGTGGGGCCGTATCGAAGAGATCGGCAGCTCGTATGTGGTGGTGCGGATCTGGGACGAGCGGCGCATGGTGGTGCCGCTGACCTGGTTTATCGAGCATCCGTTCCAGAATTGGACGCGCAGTAGCGCCGATCTGCTCGGCACCGCATTTCTGTGGCTGGACTACCGCACGCCGATCGCGGCAGTACGCGTGGAACTGGAGCGCATCTGCCAGAGCGAACCGCTATGGGATGGGCGCGTGTGCGTGACCCAGGTGACCGAGACCAGCGAGAGCACGATCCAGCTGCGCCTGCTGGTGAGTGCGCGCAATTCCGGCGATGCGTTCGATCTGCGCTGCATCGTGCGCGAGCGCATGATCGACTTCCTGACCCGCGAGCATGCCTACGCGCTGCCGAGGATCCGCGCCGAAATCGCCGCACAGGAAAAGCCGCCGTCGCGCGTCGCCGAGCCGATCGCCCAGGAGAGCGTGCGCTCGCCCGGGGCCGAAGACGGCGAGCCTATGGCGACGAATTAAGACTGGCTGACAAAACTACTTCGCTCACCGCCAGACGGGTGCGGCCGGTGTTCGAAATTCTCATGTACCACGCGTATACCGCGGTTTCTCAGCGCCGTCCGCACTGCTCGCTACATGTTGTTAGCCACTCTAAAGCGGTGGGTCGCATTGACGGTCAGCTTCCGCGGGCTAAAGGTGCTGCGTCGGGGGCGACGACGGATGAAGTACCCGCAGACGGGCAGGGTTTGCTCAGCGACGTCGGAACAGATCGCGCGCAAGCACGCCGACCACAAACAGATTGATCGCCAGCACGCCCCAGGCGGTCCAGCCGGGATGGCGGACGATGGCGTAGATATCGAAGGGTAAATAAATGGCCGCTGACAGGCAGCCCAATACCGAAGCCCATGCCTTGGCACGCCACAGGCCCCAGGCTTCCACGATATGCAGCAGGCCGTAAGCCAGCATCGCGGCAGCAGCCAGATGCACCGCATCGGGGCTGATGGTCTTGAGCAACGACGGCAGTGCGCCGTGCTCGGGATCCAGATTGAAACGGCGGATCATAGTGCTGACCGCGTTTTGCAGCGGGAGCGGGCCCAGAATTTCCAGGCCCGTTGCCGCCAGCAGCGCAAGCGTCCCCTTGACCGCCTCTAGCAAGGCGATCACGTGTAGTCCCGGATGCGCATGCGGATCCGGGCTGTAGGGCTTGTTGCTCACGCTTGTCGACCTGACAACTCAGCCCGAACGGCCAGCGCGCTTACGGTCGCTTTCGGTCAGGAACTTCTTGCGTAGGCGGATTTCCTTCGGGGTGACTTCAACCAGCTCGTCGTCTTCGATGAAGTCCAGTGCCTGTTCCAGCGTGTACTTGATCGCCGGAGTCAGCTTGATCGCATCGTCCTTGCCCGACGCGCGCATGTTGGTCAGCGGCTTGGTCTTGATGGCGTTGACGGTCAGATCGTTGTCCTTGGAGTGGATGCCGATCAGCTGACCTTCGTACACGTTATCGCCTTCGGCAGCGAACAGACGGCCACGCTCTTCCAGCGGCCCCAGCGCATAGGCCGGCGTTGCGCCCGGTGCGTTGGCAATCATCACGCCATTCTGGCGCTTGGCGATCGCGCCCTGTTCCTTCGGGCCGTAATGGTCAAACACGTGGAACAGCAGGCCCGAGCCCTGCGTCAGGGTGCGGAACTCGTTCTGGAAGCCGATCAGACCGCGTGCCGGGATCATGTAATCCAGACGCACGCGGCCCTTGCCGTCCGGCTCCATATTCTTCAGCTGGCCTTTGCGGGTGCCCAGCTTTTCCATCACGCCACCCTGGTGCTGTTCTTCGATGTCCACAACGAGCTGTTCGATTGGCTCCATTTGCTTGCCGTCGATCTCCTTGACGATCACTTCCGGACGCGACACGGCCAGCTCATAGCCTTCACGACGCATGTTTTCGATCAGCACCGACAGATGCAGTTCGCCACGGCCGGAGACCAAGAACTTGTCGGCGTCGGAGCCTTCCTCGACCTTCAGTGCCACGTTGTGCACCTTCTCGCGGTCCAGACGGTCGCGCAGCTGGCGGCTGGTCAGGAACTTGCCGCCGGACAGGTCTTTGTTGCCGGCGAACGGCGAGTTGTTGACCTGGAAGGTCATCGAGATGGTCGGCTCATCGACGGTCAACGGCGGCAGACCTTCCGGGGCGTCAAGCGCGCACACGGTGTCGGAGATGGTCAGCTCGGCCACGCCGGAAATGGCGACGATGTCGCCGGCCTCGGCGGTGTCCTGCTCGATGCGCTCAAGTCCGAGGAAACCCAGCACTTGCAGTACCTTGCCCTGACGCTTCTTGCCTTCGCGGTCGATCACGCTGACCGGCATGTTCTTTTTCAACACGCCACGCTGGATGCGGCCGATGCCGATCACGCCGACGAAGTTGCTGTAGTCCAACTGGCTGATGCGCATCTGGAACGGGCCGTCCGGATCCACGTCAGGTGCTGACACGTGCTGCATGATCGCTTCGTACAGCGGGGTCATGTCGCCGTCGCGCACGTCCGAATCCAGGCTGGCGTAGCCGTTCAATGCGGAGGTGTAGACGATCGGGAAATCCAGCTGCTCGTCGGTTGCGCCGAGCTTGTCGAACAGGTCGAACACCTGGTCGATCACCCAGTCCGGGCGTGCGCCGGGACGGTCGACCTTGTTGACCACCACGATCGGCTTGAAGCCCATCGCGAAGGCCTTCTGGGTTACGAAGCGTGTCTGCGGCATCGGGCCGTCCATCGCATCGACCAGGATCAGTACCGAGTCCACCATCGACAGCACGCGCTCGACTTCGCCACCGAAGTCGGCGTGTCCGGGGGTATCGACGATGTTGATGCGATTGCCGTTCCAGGTGATGGCTGTGTTCTTGGCCAGGATCGTGATGCCACGTTCCTTTTCCTGATCGTTGCTGTCCATCACGCGCTCAGCCAACACGGTGCGTTCGGACAGGGTGCCGGACTGCTTCAGCAGGCAGTCGACGAGGGTGGTCTTGCCATGGTCAACGTGCGCGACAATGGCGATATTGCGGAGTTTTTCAATAGACATGCGGAAAGGGCCCCTGTCTGGCGCCAGTCTTGAGATGAGGTAAGCCCGGCATTATAGCGGTTTCGTTGCCACGCCGTTGCGGCCGGCTGCCGGGCGGTTCAAATCGCCCATTCAGCTTGCCGTGCGACTCCCGACCATGGTCGTAGCCTGCACGGCCGCTTGCGCGCTCGGGTGTATCCTAATGGGCTGTCATATACCCTGAAACCTGCAAGGATTTCCATGTCCCTGATTGCCCATTTCGACACCGCCAGAGGCCCGATTGCTGTCGAGCTGTTCGCCGACAAGGCCCCGCTGACCGTTGCCAACTTCGTCAACCTGGTCCAGCGCGGGTTCTATGACGGCCTGAGCTTCCACCGCGTCATCGCCGACTTCATGATCCAGGGCGGCTGCCCTGAGGGATCCGGTCGCGGCGGCCCTGGCTACCGCTTCGAGGACGAAGCCAACAACGGCGTCGGTCACGAGCGCGGCGTGCTTTCCATGGCCAATGCCGGTCCGAACACCAATGGCAGCCAGTTTTTCATCACCCACACCGCTACCTCGTGGCTGGATGGCAAGCACACCGTGTTCGGCAAGGTCAGTCAGGGCCTGGACGTGGTCGATGCCGTCGCCCAGGGCGATGTCATCAATAAGGTGACTATCGAAGGCGATACCGACGCGGTGCTGGCCGCCAAGGCCGACCGCGTCGCGGAGTGGAACAAGATCCTCGCCGCCTGATGTCGTTACCCGAACGGCCGCCTTGTGCGGCCGTTCGCTTGTCACAGCGCGCCGCCTGGCTGTGTGGCCCCGCCAGCGTGCACCCCCAACAACTTTTTTAGCAGAGGAAACTCCCAATGAAAGCACCCGTTCGTGTTGCTGTGACCGGCGCTGCCGGCCAGATCGGCTATGCCCTGCTGTTCCGCATCGCCTCCGGCGAAATGCTGGGCAAGGATCAGCCGGTGATCCTGCAATTGCTGGAACTGTCCAATGAAAAGGCCCAGACTGCGCTCAAGGGCGTGATCATGGAACTGGAAGATTGCGCCTTCCCGTTGCTGGCTGGCGTGGTCGGCACCGACGACGCCGACGTGGCATTCAAGGACATCGACGTCGCCCTGCTGGTCGGCGCGCGTCCGCGCGGCCCGGGCATGGAGCGCAAGGACCTTTTGCTGGAGAACGCCAAGATCTTCACCGCGCAGGGCGCAGCCCTGAACAAGGTCGCCAAGCGCGACGTCAAGGTGCTGGTGGTCGGCAACCCTGCCAACACCAATGCCTACATTGCGATGAAGTCCGCGCCGGATCTGAACCCGAAGAACTTCACCGCCATGCTGCGTCTGGACCACAACCGCGCGCTGAGCCAGCTGTCGCAAAAGCTCGGCAAGCCGGTCGGCGGCATCGAGAAGCTGGTGGTGTGGGGCAACCACAGCCCGACCATGTACCCGGACTACCGTTTCGCGACCGCCGATGGCGCGTCCATCGGCGCTGCGATCAACGATCAGGAATGGAATGCGTCCACCTTCATCCCGACCGTGGGCAAGCGCGGCGCGGCGATCATCGAAGCGCGCGGTCTGTCCTCGGCAGCGTCGGCCGCCAATGCCGCCATCGATCACGTGCGTGATTGGGTACTGGGCAGTAACGGCAAGTGGGTGACCATGGGCGTGCCGTCCGACGGCTCCTATGGCATTCCGGAAGGCGTGATCTTCGGTTTCCCGGTGACCACCGCCAACGGCGAGTACACCCTGGTCAAGAATCTGCCGATCGACGACTTCAGCCAGAAGTACATCGACAAGACCCTGGCCGAGCTGGAAGAAGAGCGCAGCGGCGTGTCGCATCTGTTGGGCTGATCGATCGCGTAAGTAGATGAAAAACGCCGGGTGATGCCCGGCGTTCTGCGTTATGGCCCTGGAGAACAAACCGATGTTGCCTCCGGTTTGGCGGCCACGTGCCGACGTTGCCCCGGCGCTTGCAATGCGTTGCGCAGAGCCGATGTAGCACCAGGTCATCGCGCGCCCAAGCGGGTGCCGATGCACGCGCGGCCGGAAACCCGATGATGCCGTGCGTCCGCATAGGCACGGCAAGTGCGCTGCTGGTCGAGGTCAGCGCGTAGGGCTTTTGGCCTCGCTGCGCTGCTCGATCAGGCTACATTGCCGATCACGCAGTTCCCCGTTGCAGATGTCGTGTCGGACCCGCGTGTCTCAGGGATGCGCTGCAACTGCGGTCATGCTCGCGTGCTGCCGCAGCGTTCGCTTCATCTATCGATACCGGCTTTCGTCATGCGTGACGCATGGCGCATGCGCTGGCAAGAACATGCTGGACATCGAATGGCTTGGATAAAGGATGCACCTGTGGGCGGATTTCGTAATATCGGAAATACACGCGGATCGAGCGCTTCGAATTATCTGGAACGAGGCGAAAGCTCGGGTGCATCGACCAGTGGTGCGCCGGCGCAACGATTCGGTACGCAGGATGAGCCGGCGGCAGGGATTCTCGGCAATTTGCCACCGCGCGGCGAAGGGCAGCAGCGCAGGCAACACGACGTTGCACCAATGGACAACGCCCGGCTACGACAGCCACAGCGGCCAGCACATGCGCAACCGCGACAGCCTCAGCGGGCAGCGCGTGCGCAACCGCGACAGCCTCAGCGGGCAGCGCGTGCGCAGCCGCGACAGCCGCGGCAACCAGCGCGCGCGCAGCTGCGACCGGGTGCAGGAAACAGTGGCCCGCGTGTGGCGCATCAGGCTGCCTCGCGTGAATTCCAATTCTATTGGGCAAGCACCAGCGCAAAGATGCTCAACGCCAAGAGAGGCGGCGAATGGGAAGGTTGCGCGGCGATTGCCGATGAGATCTGCAAGCAGTCGAGCCAGATGTGGTTCCATGTGTCCTGGATCGGCCTTTCCATCATGGCCAACTCGCTCAGCCAATATCCCGAGTTTCGGCTCCCCAAACCGGGATATGTCTATCGCCAGGCATTGAGCCGGATCGGCCAGTGCCTGGCTGATGGTCATCGCGATACGCACGTCAATCCGCTAAGTATGGCCAATCTCGCCAATGCATTGTCCAAATGCGTGGATATTCCCAACCCACAAGGCGATGCGGACCTTGCGACGCAGATAGCGCAGTGCACGGCCGGGTTAGAGCGTATCGCCAATGAGATCAACCTGATTGCCGGGCAGGTACGCGGCAATCATAACGAAGAACTGCACTTGCAGGGTTTTGGTGCAAATGACCTTGCGCAGATCTGCAACGGCTTGTCCAAGGTGTTGAGCAAGGACTCGCAGACGGCAGCAGCAGTGGGCGAGGCAATGGGTGTGATTGCACGGGAGATCGTGCTGCGCAGGAGATCGGCCGAGGGATTGTCGAAGGTTCACCCGAAGGATTTGGCAATTCTGGCTGCCGGGATGGGGCGTCTGGTCGCCGAATCCGATAGCAGGCGCAGCGAGGCTGAGCGGGCGGGCGACGCGGGGCAGCGGCTGTGCCGGGCAGACGCCAGCGAGTATGCACGCGCCGGGTTGGCGGAACTGGGGCAAGAGCTGGAGCAGCGGGTGCAGCCGCGTGATGGGTTGTCGCAATTCAATCCCCAGGATCTGGCGATGCTGGCCAACGGGATCGGCAAGGTCGCCGGGGATGCCGACGTACCCGGATTGATTGGGGTTGGTTGGGAAATGGTGCGGCGCGGCGGCACAGCGGCAGGGCTCAGCAAGTTCACCATACAGGGCCTGGCGATGGTCGCGAACGGTCTTTCCAGGCCACCCACCAGCGGCCGCAACATCGCTCCCGGTCTGGTCGCGGTGGGTCGCGCAGTGGTGCAGCGCGCGAAAGATCCGCAATGGGCGCAGCACGCAGACGTGCAACAGTTGGCGATGCTGGCCAACGGATTGAGCAAGGTGGCGCACGACCGGGACAGCGCCGCTGCATTGGCGGCCGTGGGTAAGGAGATCGACGCGCGGCTAAAGAGGTCGAGCAGTCTGTCGGACTTCCAGTGTGCCTCACTGGCGGTGCTGGCCAACGCCCTGGCCAAGCTGCCCGGGATGCAGGGCTGCGCGACCGGGTTGAAGGCGGTGGGCCGCGCACTGGAGCGACGCATCCAGCTCGACGGTGCATTGCCGAGCTTCAAGCATGAGGAACTGACGATGCTGGCTGGTGCGTTGCGCATCGTGGCCCAGGACGATCCTGCCTGCGAAACGGTGCTGGAGGCCCTGGGGGAGGATGTGGCGCAGCAGGCCGAGGAGCTTGACGGGCTGTCGCATTACGATGCCAAGCAGCTGGCCGTCTTGGCCAACGGACTGAGCAAGTTGGCCGAGGGCGGCGCGAGTCAATCTGCGCTGAGCGCATTAGGAAAGGAATTGGCGCAGCGCAGCGCCGAGCATGGCGACCTTGCGGACTTTGCGGACCAGGGCCTGGCGATGCTGGCTAACGCACTGGGCAAGCTGACCCAGCCGGAAGACGCGCTCCCCGGGTTGAGCGCGCTGGCACGTGAGGTAAAACGCCGTCGCGATCCGCTGGATGGGTGGCCTGGAGTGACCTTGCAGGGCCTGACGATGCTGGCCAACGATCTGGGTAAATGGCTTGAGGATCAGGACTGCGCCGACGGCCTGATCGCTGTTGGGGAGGAGTTTCTGCAGCGTGCCGCAAGGGAAGCTGGATCGCTGCCTCTTTCCCTTGCCGATATGGCGGTGCTGGCCCGCGCTTTCGGCAAAGCGGTCGAAGGCCACGACCACGCGCCCATTTTTTTGCCCCTGCTTACCTTGTTGAGTCGCCAGGTGGCGTCACGCGCCGGCGAGCTCGATGGGTTGTCTGCCCTGAATGGTCAGCATCTGGCGATGCTTGCCAATGGGCTGGGCAAGCTCGCAGAAAATGGGGGGCACGTGCCCGGATTGAGTGCGATAGGTCGGGAAGTCGCGCGGCGTGGCGACACGCCCGATGGCTTGTCGGACGTTGGGAGCGAGCATTTGGCAATGCTGGCCAACGGCTTGGGCAAGCTGCCCGACGAGCGCGATTGCCGCGAAGGCCTGGTCGCGCTGGGTCAGGAAGTGGTGGGGCGGGCCGGCAGGTTGTCGGACATCTCCTTACTGGGTCTGGCAATTCTGGCCCAGGGCTTGAGCAAGACGAACGAGAGCGGTTCCGGCACGGACATGCAGGCCGCATTGGGCCTGCTGGGCCGGGAACTGCTGCAGCGTGCCACGGTGCCGGACGGCTTGTCTGGCCTGGGCACCAATCAGCTGACGATGTTGAGCAACGCGCTGTCCAAAGCCAGTGCCGAGCGCGACAGCGTAGACGCGCTGCTGGCGCTGGACGGAGAGGTGGCGCGGCGTGCCGTGCATCATGACCGGCTGTCGGACTTCAATGCCCAGCAACTGGCCTCGGTCGCCAATGGCCTGAGCAAGGCGGCCGAGGACGTCGACCGCCTACCCGGGTTGAGCGCCGTGGGCCAGGAAGTGGTGCGGCGTAGCGGCCCAGGCAGTGGCTTGTCCGAGTTCTCCAGCCAGGGCTTGGCAATGCTGGTCAATGGGCTGGCCAAGATAGTTGCGGACCCGAACGCACGTCAGGCGATGGCCACGCTTGGCGCCGAGGTGGAACGGCGCATCCAGTCACCGGGTATGGCGGGAGAGTTCAATGCGCAGCAGCTGGGAATGTTGGCCAATGGCTTGGCCAAGGTCGCCTACGTCCACGATGGCCTGGCCGGGCTGAGCGCCATCAGCCACGAGATCGTAGACCGCGCGCAGGAACCTGCGGGTCTTTCGGTATTCAATCAGCAGACTCTGGGATGGCTGGCCGGCGCTTTCAGCCGCGGCGAAGCCATGGCCGACTGCGTTGCGGGGATGCAGGTCATCGCCGAACGGTTGGGGGTCGGAAACCATACCTATGCGACCTTCTCACCAAGCGGACTGGCACAGCTGGCCAACGCGTTGTCGCGCATGTCGCGGTGGGCAGAAAGTCAAGGCTACGAGTCTGTGGAAACATTGATGCGCGGCCGGATGCACGCCTTGGCCGTGCATCTACTGCAGATGCCCGAGCGGCTGGCTGACTTTCCGATGGTGGAGTTGTCGATCCTGCTCAAGGCGCTGGCCAAGGCGGAGCAGTACGACACCCTGGCCGCGTTGGCCGAGCCGGCGCTGAAGCGTCTGCAGGAACTGCACGGCCAAGGCAAGGCGGGCAGCATTAGCATGGAGGCGAACGGCTCGCTGTGTGTTGGGCTGCTGCCGCTGGTGCGCAGCAAGGACCCAGGGCTGCACCGTCACCGTCGGAAGACGCTGGAACTGCTCAATCGCCTGCAGCCAGACATCGCCCATGAGATCGAGCTGGTGCTGCAACAGCATGCGCCCCAGGCGCAGGACATATCGGCCGCGGATCACCTTGGAAACACCCGCACTGCGCGCAAGCCGGGACATTCGCTGTATCTGACCCTCAAGACTTATGCCGCGGTCGCGCGGAAATGGCGATGGAGCGAACTCGGCGGCACTCCCGCGCATATCAACGTCCGACGCGCAGAGCTGGGCGCATGGTTGCGCACGTTGGTCCAGCAGGCGCAGCCGTTGCTGGATGCCGAACTCGGTGCATCGAGCTGGGCAGTGCGGGCGATGATTGAGTCTGACGAGATGTCCGGTGCGCTGCACCAGTACCTGTCGAGAAACGCCGCAACGGTGAAGGCGGAGCTGGCACGGGCAGGCCACACCCAGGCGCGGGTGCGGCTGGATGCCGTGGCGCGGCAGTGGAACCATCCGCCTGACGTTCCGCAAGCAGGAGCCGGGGTAGCAGCATTGCCGCCCCGGGTGGATAGCTTTGGCCGGTTGGTTGCCGACAGTGCGAGCGAGACCGCCTCCCGGCGCTACTCGCTGCTGACCCGGCTGACCGGCAACATGCCGGTGATCGAGGTGGAACTGGACGGCGTGCCGACTTCCTTCCAGTTGGAGCGGACGGTAACCCACCAGGGCGTGCCGTATTGCTTCAACATATTCGGCGGCAGTGCGTTGAAGCTGGGCGCCTCGGGGTTCGAGGACATTCAGGACAGGCAGGCCCGGAAGAAGAATCGCAATCCCAAGCTGATGGGCGTGCGCGCTTGCGATGTGTTGCCGGATGCGCCTTTCATGACGTTGTTGACCAAGCTGTTCCCCAACAAGGAAAGCTTCTGGTACTTCCAGCGGCTGATGAGGCCGTCCCCGCCAGCCGGCATCGCCGGGTTGGGACCGGCCGACCATGTGCTGGAAGGGCGCTTCCGCATGCTGTTCATGCCCGATCTGCCCGATCGTCTGGATGCGCCGGCGCATCCCTTCAAGCTGCAGGACCAGCAGGGCCGCGCGATCGCCATACAGCCCTACGACGGCTGTGGCTTCATCAAGGCATCGGTCGTCCAGCGCATGCCGGCCTATCGGCGCGCGCTGGGCCAGGAGGGCGGTCAGGCGATGAAGCCGATCGGTCACGGCCGTCCGTCGAACTTGTCGTTGAGCGCGCTGCAGCACTATGTGCCGGACGAGGCCGTCGCGCAGGAAGCGGTCGAGGCGCTGCGAGAGCGGCTGCCTGCACTGCAGCAGAAGCAGGAGTTGAGCGGCGAAACGCTGTTCCGCTGCGCGGCCAACGGTCTGATCCAGGGCAAGACGGGGATTCTGGTGGCGTCGGCAGACGATAGGGCGCATCTGCCCGAGGCCAAGAGCTCGCAATGGGACGGGAAGGATCTGCTGATCGGAAAATCGCCTTTCGATAAAGCCAACATGGTGGTGTTCGAGCCTGAGCGCATCGGCACCGAGGCAGAGGAGGATGCGACAGCGCAGTTCCTTGGCAGCTGTGCCGCCCTGCAATACAGCTATGTCGGCGTGGAAGACGCGGTGCAGGTACCGGGCGAAGACGCCACGCCGCAGCGAGCGGAGAGCGAGCGGGCCTGGTTCGGCTTGAAGGGCATCGACATCGTGGTGCCCGATGCGCTGTGGCCAGCGGAATACAAGGATTGCGACCGGGTCGGACCGGCCAAGGACGTGAAGGTGCACAGCGACTGGCAGCACTCCAAGGCACCGGTGCAGCGTGACACCGCGGTGGACGGCCGCGGCGCGTATATCGGTACGGAAGTGTTTGCGCCGGGTTCGCTGGTCGCCTTGCCCCTGTCCACGATCAAGCGCCTGGATGCCGATTGCGATGGCGATACGGTGCAGTTGTTTGCGGGTCTGCCGACGTTGAGCCAGCACGTGCGACAGGACGAGCAGGAGCGGCAGGCCAATCCGCAACCTTCGTTCAAGCCGCCCAAGACCCATACCCCGGCGATCGATCCGGACACTGGTGCCTACGATCCGAGCCGCACAGCGCAGATCATGGCGATTTACCGGAAGGTGGTCGAGGACTTCACCGGGTTGCAGGTCAGCCTGTACGCGCAGACCCCCGAGGTCCAGGCATGGGTGGCCGAGCGCGCGGTACTTGGAACCTACGAGGGCACGGACGCAACGCTGCGTAGCGAAGTGCTTCGGCAGCTGGATGTAGACGCGCCCGATCCCGCGGTGGTCGAGCGCCTGGTGCAGGCCGCGGACGAGGACGTGGCCCACGCATTGCACGCGCCGGCCAAGCAGGTGGCCGAGTTGCTGCGGGCGCTGCTGCAGCAATGGCGTGACGGCCGGGAAGAGCCGTTGCCGCTGCCCGGCTCGATGACGGAACTGCTACCGCATCTGGAGAACGCCTATGCGCAGGCCAGCAATACGCGCGCGCGCCTGCATGCACTGGTGGACAGGTATCCACGGCGCAAGCTGCGGTCGCGGTTGGGCTATACGCCAGATGATCTGCTCGGAAGTCTGCGCAACCTGTTGAGTATCGGTATCAAGGTCGGCACCGACGCATACAAATCCGACACGGCCACGCGCGAGTTCAGCGCCTGTGCGTCGTCACTCAAAAGCTTGTTGGGGCATGCGCCCAGTCTGCACAGCGTGCCCTATACCAAAGGTGCCGGGGCCAAACTGGCGGCCGGTCGGCTCGAAGCGCAAGAAACGTTGAAACTGCTGGAGCGTATTCCCACGCTGTCCGCGCGCGTGATGTTGCGGTGTAGCGAACACATCGTGCATGAAGATCTGTGGCCCTCGCCGCAGCCGATGCCACCGCTGACTGAGGAAATGCGGATGCAAGCCGGTGAACATGCGCGGCAACTTGCGCTGCGCGCGCAGCAGGAAGAGCCGGGCGTCAGTGCGCTGATGCGCAGGCTGGTGGACCAAGACCAAGACCAAGGCCGCAGCCGCCTGGTGTTGCTCCACAAGAAGCTGCGATCGCCGCAGTCGCTGAGCGACGACATCCTGGTGCGGGCCCGCAGGAAGCAGCTGAGCGTGGACGACGCTGCGGGTCAGCTGAGCGGCGCGCTGCGATATACCGTGGAAGTCGATCCATCGGCACTGGCTGAGACCGTGCGCACCGCACTGGATACGCTGCAGAAGCAAGGAATCAGGTGCATCGGGGTGCAGAACCACTTTGTGTCCAGCTCAACCTACAGCGGTGTCGTGGCCCAGCTGCGCATGCGCGAACAGGTCGAATTTCAGGTGGAATTCCATACACCGCAGAGCCTGCAGCTCAAGCTCGATTTGCACGCGGACTACAAGCTTAGCCAGGCCGAACAGTTGGCGGATCGACCCGATAACGCATCGCTTCAGACCCTCATCGAACGCATGCGGGAAGCCCGCGCGCGGGTGCCGTTACCCCCCGGCATCGAGCGCATCGTCGCTTATGCCGAACATGCGCCATTGCGGCGGCAAGCCACGGTCGGGCCATCGCGCGTTGTCAACCAGCAGCCCCAAGGCGCCGCCGGGAAGCCGTCGACGCGATTGGCCACCCGGTTGCGCAACTTGGCGCTGGAGCGCGAAGAGCAGATCAACGCCGCCATCCGCGAGGTCGTGCCCGATATCGTCGGCGGGCCGAAGTTGCTCATCAGCGAGCAGGGCAAGAAAAGGGACTCGATCCGCAGCAAGATCGAGCGCAAGGTCGGTCAGCCGGAGACCCCGCAGCAGTAACTCAAGGCGGCAGCCAGCGTGATGGACGTGTTGCGCTACGAGGTCGAAATCGAAGGGGACGCGTTCGCGGCGCAATGCACAGCGGTCCTGGAGGGCCTCGAACGAAAGGGCATGACCTTGTTGAAGGTAAAGAACACATTCGTCGCACCGACGGACCCGGCCAATCCATACAAGGGCATCAATGCGGTGTTCATGGATGGTGTTGGGCAGGGCTTTGAAGTGCAATTCCATACTCCGCAGAGCAGAGAGGCAAAAAAGACCTGCCATACGCAGTACAAAATGGCCCAACTCCTGCAAGCCAAGCAGGCCAACCAGCCGCTTACAGAGAAGGATCAGGCACGCTTGGCGAAAGCCATTGACGAGTTCAGCAAGACTTGGAGCCTGGTGCCGACGCCAGACGATGCTGCGGAAGTTGCGCCGCGATGGGCTTCCGAAGAGGTCCAGGCGCGACAAATGGCACTGTTGCAGCAGCGTCTGGATATCCAGCAGTGACGTGCTGAAAGGTGTTGCGTCGCCGTCGCCTGTTTCGCGTTCGTTGCCGATGGGCGGCTTCAGCCAGGAATGCATCGACCAGCCCTTGGTCGAGCTGGAAGAAGAGCGCGGCAGCATGCCAGCAAATGAGTCACGAAAACGCCGGGCATGGCTCGGCGTTTTCGTCTGTGCATCGCGTCCGTTAAGCGTTTCGATGTTTCACGTAACGACGTCGGCCTGCGCTGCTCAATCCGCGTGCGCCTAGCCACTGCACAGAATGCATCACCGATGCGGCTGGCTCAGGCCAGACCTTCCGCCTTCAATGCAGCCTGCACATCGGCATCAGTGTGGGCGTCGCCGGCAAGCCAAGTACGACCCTGCGGATGCGCATCGACGCGTTCGTACAGTGTGCGCAGTTTGCTGCGTGCATCGTCGTGGCTGCGCGCGATCAGTGCGGCGTTCTGCAGATACGCTGTGTTACCGAAGACCGGCTTGAACGTCGGGTGCACGTCGGCGTTGACGAAGGCGATCCAGCGATCGATGTCCGCATGGCTACGCGCGGTGTCATCACCGGACAGGCCGGTCAGCGGCGCGATGTCGGCAATGTAATTCAGGATGGTCGCGTTCCGGGTCAGCGCCGGATCGTCCACTGCCAGCAGCGGTACCGCACCGGCTGGATTAAGAATGGCTAACAAAACGACCTGTGCAATCCGTGAGACGTCTCGGCGCGTGTTCATCGATCATCAACGCTGTTGTAGCGCCGATGCATCACAGACGCGCTGGCCTCGTGCGCCCTGCGAGGGAGTCACTGCAACGCGCTGTGCTCAGGAGGCGGTGCGCGGACGCAGCTTCTGTACGCGATAGAACGTGTGGTCGCCAATGGTGGCTACCTGATACGCATTGCGCCAGCTCGGGCTTGCAATCGCGCTTGCGGCAAAGTGACTTGCGCCCGGCACGATTTCTTTGCGCTGCCCGACCGGCAATGCCCAGTTACGTTGCGCTGCCAACGCCACATCCAATGCCTTGTTCCAGGCATCGTCATTTTTCAGCTGCGTGCCCGGAGACACGATCGTGGGCGCGAACTGCTTGCGCGCGGTGACCACCTGACACATCGAATCGCCCCACAAACCGCTATCCAGACGACGCAACGCAACTTCGGCAACGGCCTGTTGACCGCGCAAGGTCTGGTCACGCGCTTCCAAGTACACGGTCGTACTCAAACACAGCGAATCCGCAGCCGGCTGCGGCAATACGTGCGACAGCCAAAGTATCCAAACAAGTTTCATAGAACTCCTTGCTCCGTATGGGCCGATCCGCAGAGCATCCAAGGCGGATGCATCAGTGCAGAGGACTTGGCGTCATGGGGAGGCGGCCTGCCGCGGGTCGCCCTGTCTTCGGCGAGAGAACAAACTGCCGCAGGTGCCCACCAGATGGGGTGGACCAAAAAGGTGACGCAAAGTAGGCGGCGGTCACATAATCGCAGCTGAATGGGCCGAGTTTAAGCTTGTGATTGCTTGCAGCGTTTGGCGTTGCGCGACACCGCACCACGTCATGCAGCGTTGAATCTGCGTCGCATCGATGCGGCGACGGTTGCCTTGCGCCGTATCAAAAACCACAGCGCCACGTATGGGCTTGCGGTGATGCCACGAAAGTGAGCTTCAACGCGCGACAGCACCGCGTGGCGGCTGCTCGCTACGTTTTGTTAGCCGCTCTGAATAGTGTGCATGCGGCGTGGTGTCAACTAATATGCCTCGGTGTCCGTGACGCAGATGACGCGGCGCTCTGTCGACGCGCACTAGGGAAGGTCTGAACAACGCACCAGACCTCTAAAATTCGAGCCTGCTGCGTGCCAATAGCGCACAGAGTTGATGCGTACGATACGATTTCTACGGTTTCTTGCGGCGTTGGCTGGCGCCAGACAGCATTATCCCCTGGCCGGCAGCAACTGCCGGCGCACCATCCACAGATTGGATAGTGCGAACAGGGTCAGCACATGCGCGGTGTTCTTGGCCAAGCCGCGATAGCGGACCTTGGTGTAGCCAAACTGGCGTTTGGTCACGCGGAATGGATGCTCCACCTTCGCACGCACACTTGCTTTGAAGTATTCCCAACGTTCTTCCTGGCGGCGCTCGCGTTTGTTGCCAATGGCTTGAATCGTCGAACGCTTGGCGGCAATGAAAAAACCAGCCTTGCAGGTCTGCAGTTCTTCGCGTTTGTCCGCACCGGTGTAGCCGCTGTCGCCGAACACACTGTCTTCTTTGCCGTGCAGCAATGCGTGGGTCACCGTGACATCGGCCACATTGGCAGCCGTACAACGGACGTGGTGCACCAGCCCGGAAAACTCATCCACGCCGATGGGTGCCTTCATCCCGAAATACCACTGATTGCCTTTCTTGGTCTGATGCATTTCAGGGTCGCGCGCGCGGTCGGTGTTCTTGGTCGAACTGGGCGCAGCGATCAGGGTTGCATCGACGATCGTGCCGGACCGCAGGCTCTGACCCTTGCGCACCAGATCCGCGTTGACGGCCTCCAGCATCCGCGCTGCAAGGCCATGGGTTTCCAGCAAGCGGCGAAAGTTGAGAATCGTGGTCTCGTCGGGAACATTGTCCAAACCGCCGAGCCGGGCAAAACGGCGCAAGGTCCGGATCTCGTGCAACGCTTCTTCCATCGCCGGATCGCTCAACGCATACCACTGCTGCAGCAAATGAATCCGCAACATCGTCGCCAGTGCGTACGGCTGTCGACCAGGCCGCCCCGACACCGGATAGTGCGGCGCGATCAGTCCGAGCAAATGCCTCCACGGAACCACCTGCTCCATCTCGGCCAGGAAGATCTCGCGGCGAGTCTGCTTGCGCTTGCCCAAACCTTCAGCGTCACCGAACGTCAGTTGCATGGATGACTCCTCAACGTAGGTGTGTAGTGTCGCGCATTTGAAGTGCGTTGTTCAGAGGTTCCCTAGTGTTTCGATGCATACCGTTAAAGGATATTTCGGTAGCGAGAAAGCAAGGGTTCCTATCAGTTTCTCGTCATCGCGAACATGCAAAGGGGGCCAGGTATTAACGTGCCGAAGCAATCAAAGATGCCGCGGCACGTGCGCTGCGGCGACAGGTGTTCTTTTTGCGAAGTTGCGACGGCGCGACGGCGCGACTGCGCGACTGCGCCAGATACGGTACCAGCTTGGTGAAGATCGGTGGCGCCAGCGTCGCGATCACTGCCAGCGGCAACAGTTGATCGCGCTGCCACAGCGATGCAGCGGTATGTGCGCCGGCTTTCAGCACCATTCCGATCGCCGTGCTGACCAACAAAGAACGTTGCGAAAAATGTCCTACAACGCCGCCGCCAACCGACACGCCTGATTGATGGCGCGCTTGGCATCCAACTCGGCTGCCACGTCCGCACCTCCGATCAGATGTGGTTGCTGTCCGTCGGATTGCAGCGCAGCAAGCAGTTCGCGGCGCGGTTCCTGCCCGGCGCAGACCACCACCATGCCGACGTCGAGCAACTGTTCGCTACCGTCCACGCGAATTCGCAGCCCTGAATCGTCCACGCCTAGATATTCCACGCCGCCAAGCATCTTGACGCCCTTGGCCTTGAGCGTTGCGCGATGGATCCAGCCGGTGGTCTTGCCCAGGCGTGCACCCGGTTTGCCCGGGTGGCGCTGCAGCAGCCAGACCTGACGAGCGGGGCGCTCGGGTTGCGGTTTGACTAATGCACCGCGTGTCTCGAAGTTGGGGTCCACGCCCCATTCGGCCATCCAGCGTGCCGGATCCAGCGCCGGCGATTCGCCTGCATGCACCAGAAACTCGCCGACATCGAAACCAATGCCGCCGGCACCGATGATCGCCACCTTGTCTGCGGCCACATGGCGGCCCAGCACCACGTCGAGATAGCTGACTACCATCGGGTGATCGGCGCCGGGGAAGTCCACCTTGCGCGGCTCAATGCCGGTGGCCAGCACCACCTCGTCAAAGTCCTTCAGATCGGCCGCTTGCACGTGGGTGTTCAGACGCAACTGAACACCGGTCGCTTCGATGCGATGGCCGAAGTAGCGCAACGTCTCGTTGAATTCTTCCTTGCCCGGGATGCGCTTGGCTACGTTGAACTGGCCGCCGATTTCCGTGGCGGCATCGAACAAGGTCACGCGGTGGCCGCGCTCGGCCGCCACCGTCGCGCAGGCTAGGCCGGCCGGGCCTGCGCCGACCACGGCGATGCGCTTGGAGGTGCTGGTCGGCGTGTAGATCAGCTCGGTTTCGTGCGCGGCGCGTGGGTTGACCAGGCAGGTGGCCAGCTTGTTGTCGAAGACGTGATCCAGGCAAGCCTGGTTGCAGGCGATGCAGGTATTGATGGTGTGCGACTGCCCGGCGCGGGCTTTGTTGGTCCACTGCGGGTCGGCCAGCAGTGGTCGGGCCAGCGACACCATGTCGGCCGCGCCATCGGCGAGGATGCGCTCGGCCACTTCCGGCATATTGATGCGGTTGGTCGCCACCACCGGAATGCGCAGATGCGGCTTGAGCTTGGCGGTCACGCCGGCAAACGCCGCACGCGGCACCGAGGTGGCGATGGTCGGAATGCGCGCCTCGTGCCAACCGATGCCGGAATTGATGATGGTTGCGCCGGCTGTTTGGATTGCCTGCGCCTGTGCCAGGATTTCCTGCCACTGGTTGCCGTCTTCAACCAGATCTACCAGCGACAGCCGGTAGATGATGATGAAGTCCGGTCCGCAGGCTTCGCGGATGCGCTGCACGATCTCCACCGCAAAACGCATGCGCTTTGAAGCATCGCCGCCCCAGGCATCGCTGCGCTGATTGGTGCGCGCTGCGGTGAATTCATTGATCAGATAGCCTTCCGAACCCATCACCTCGACGCCGTCGTAGCCGGCTTCGCGCGCCAGCCGTGCCGCCCGCGCGTAAGCGGCGATCTGTCGGTCCACTGCACGTGCCGACAAGGCGCACGGGGTGAATGGGTTGATCGGTGCCTTGAGCCTGGACGGCGCTACCGACAGCGGGTGATAGGCATAGCGCCCGGCATGCAGCAGCTGCAGGCAGATCTTGGCGCCGTGTTCGCGCACCGCTTGGGTGACCTGGCGATGCGGGCGCACCTCCCAAGGCCACGACAGCTTGCCGCCAAACGGCTTGAGCCAGCCCACCACATTCGGCGAGACCCCCCCTGTGACGATCAGGCCGACACCGCCGGCGGCGCGCTCGGCGAAATAGGCAGCCAGCTTCGGGAAATCGCGCGCACGGTCTTCCAGCCCCGTATGCATCGATCCCATCAGGACGCGGTTGCGCAGTTGCGTGAAGCCCAGATCGAGCGGCGTGAACAGGTGCGGGAAGGGCGGGGCGGACAGGCCGGTGGCGGGCGACATGGCATAGATACGCTGGCGTACGGATTACGCACGATGCAGGCAGACGGAGTTGTCGGCAAGTCTTGACGCTCACTGCCCAAGGTGTGGGCGATTTGCAAGCCCACGCAATGCAGCACTCGAATCTCAACAACAACCGCCAATTACCAACCCGCCAGCACCAACTTACCGATGGTGCTGCCGCTCTCCAAACGACGATGCGCCTCGCGCAACTGTTGCGCATTGATCGGCGACAGCGTTTCGGTATGCGTGGTACGCAACTCGCCCGCATCGATCAGGCTGGCGGCGCGATTGAGGATGCGGTGCTGCTCGACCATGTCATCGGTCGCATAGCGCGAGCGGGTGAACATCAATTCCCAGTGGATGCCGATGCACTTGGATTTGTATGGGTCGCCGATCGACAGCAGTCCGCGCGGTTCCACGATCAATCCCACGTGTCCCTGCGGCGCCAGGATCTCGCCTAGTTGCTGCCAGTAACGATCGGTGTCGGCCAGATTGAGCGCCGCATCCACCATCTCCATGCCCAGCGCCCGCAATTGCGGATGCAGCGGCTGGTGATGGTCGACTACATGCTGCGCGCCCATCTGCCGCACCCACTCGATGGTCTCCGGGCGCGAGGCGGTGGCGATCACCGTGAAGCCTGCATGCCGCGCTAACTGGATCGCGATCGAGCCCACGCCGCCCGCGCCGCCGATGATCAATAAGTGCTTACCGCGATTGCGTGCGCCGTCGAAGGCGAACGGCATGCGCTGGAACAACAGCTCCCACGCAGTCAATGTGGTCAGCGGCAAGGCAGCGGCCTGGGCGAAGCTGAGCGAGGTCGGTTTGCAGCCGGCAATGCGCGCGTCAACCAGCTGGAACTGCGCGTTGCTGCCTGGCCGCCCGATGTCTCCTGCGTAGTAGACCTCGTCGCCGACCGCAAAGGCGGTGACCTCCGGGCCCACCGCTTCGATCACGCCGGCTGCGTCGTAGCCCAGGATCTTCGGCGCATCCAGGGTCTGCGGTTTGGGCGCGCGCACTTTGGTATCGACCGGATTCAACGCGATCGCTTCCACGCGTACCAACAAGTCATACCCCGAGGGGGCTGCGGGCGACGGAAGGTCCATGTCAAGCAGCGACTCGGGATCGTCGATCGGAAGATGGCGGGTGAATGCGACAGCTTTCATCGGAGCGCTCCTGGTGGGGAGTTCAGGGTGCTTTGTAGCGCAAGTCGCCTGCAACTACAGGCCCCGCAATTCAGCTCAGGCGGGACTTGGCGTTCACCAATGTGGGTTTGGCGCCACGCTAGAACTAACGACAACCCGCCCTGTTGGAAGCGTATTCAGTGGCCTAATTAGGCTACGGTTCATGCATGTAGAATGTCCGAACTGAGCGCTCGGTCCTTTCCTTCATCAAACTGTATACGTAGTATCGCGTGGGATTGCGAGACTTGGTGATTGCTTTCACATGTTATATGACCGTTAACGCGATCTTCACTGAGCCCGGCTTAATCTGCGCCCCGATGGCTCTTGATGTGACGAGCATCTTTACCAAGAACGACGCCTCTATCGGTTTATCTCCCAAAGAAGGAGCTGTATAAATGAACAAGAAAATTCTCACTGCCGCGTTGCTTGGCGGTCTGGCATTTGCCCAGGCTGCGTCCGCGCAGGAGTTTGATGACCGTTGGTACCTGACCGGTAGCGCTGGCTTCAACTTCCAGGACAGCGATCGTCTGACCAATGATGCCCCGTTCGTCACCCTGGGTCTGGGCAAGTTCGTCAGCCCGAACTGGTCGATCGACGGCGAGCTGAACTATCAGAATCCGAATTTCGATGCCAACCAGGATCAGAACTGGAGCCAGTACGGTATCTCGTTCGACCTGCGCCGCCACTTCATCCAAGAAGGCCGCGGCTGGAACCCCTACTTGCTGTTCGGTCTGGGCTACCAGCGCTCGGAAGAAGAGTTTAACGCAACCCCGAACCCGGTTTCGCCGGGCCAGCAGAAAGACGGCAACTTTGCCGCCAAGGCTGGTGTCGGTCTGCAGACCACCTTCGACAAGCGCATCGCCGTGCGTGCCGAGTTGGCCTACCGCGCTGACTTCAACGACCAGAGCGTTGCTGCTCCGCAGGAAGACTGGTTCGGTGACGTGCTGGCCTCGGTCGGCGTCGTGATCCCGTTGGGACCGGCTCCGTCGACCGCTCCGCCACCGGCCCCGGCTCCGGTCCCACCGAGCTGCGCAGACCTGGATGAAGACAACGACGGCGTCAACAACTGCGACGACAAGTGCCCGGCTTCGCAGGCTGGCCAGACCATCGGTCCGGACGGCTGCCCGGTTCCTGTCTCGATCGACCTGAAGGGCGTGAACTTCGACTTCAACAAGGCGACCCTGCGTCCGGACGCTGTGTCGATCCTGACCGAAGCGACCGAGATCCTGAAGCGTTACCCCGACCTGAAGGTCGAGGTTGCCGGTCACACCGACTCGAAGGGTAGCGATGCGTACAACCAGAAGCTGTCTGAGCGTCGTGCGACTGCCGTGTACGACTACCTGACCAAGAACGGCGTCGAGGCGTCGCGTCTGGTTGGCCCGATCGGCTACGGTGAGAGCCGTCCGATTGCTCCGAACACCAACCCGAATGGTTCCGACAATCCGGAAGGCCGTGCGAAGAACCGTCGTACCGAGCTGAACGTCCAGAACTAATTGGACCGCTAGCTTGCTTCATACAAAACCCGGCCCTGCGCCGGGTTTTGTCTTTGTAGAACCCAAACATGTGTCATCAACCAGCGCCAATCCTGTCTGTGTTGCCATCCAGGCACGGTTCCGGTTGAAACAGCGTTCATCGCTGCCTACACTCGCCGCGCAATACCACACTCATAATTGGAAGAACCCGATGCTGCGTACCGCCACGGCAGGATTGCTCTGTCTCGCTTTGATTCCCGCCGCCTACGCCGTTCCGAACTGCGCCGGCAGCACGGTGTCCCAGCCGCTGCCGTTGCCCGCCACCGTTATTGCGCCAGCGGCCGCCGAGTTCTACACCCGCAACGTGCAACTGGGCATGCCTACCGGCGTGCTGGCGCAGCCTTATAGCAACGAGCAATCGGTGGATCGCGTGCTGCTGCGTCTGCGCGTGGAAGGCTGCCAGGATTTGACCAAGGTCATTGCGCCTGGTGGCACCGTCAACCCAAACGATCCGGCCGCCTACAAGGCCACCACCGTGTTCGACAACACGCCGTGGCGCTTCGACATGAGCCAGAACGGCAAGCGCATGACCGCCGAGGAATTCGATGCCTGGATGAAGGCGCGCGGGGTGCGCGTGGTCAAGGCACACCCGGTGGCCGCCCCGGCTCCGGCTGCTGCAACCGCGACACCTGCGGCCGACGCCAAGTCGGTCGAAAATAAGTAAACGGCACGGTCGGGACGGCATGACCCGGCGGCCTGCGCCGGCGACGTCCCGGCAACGTCACCGTGGCCCGGTATCGGCAAGCGCTTCACGCGCCTCTGGTGCAGGGCCTGCTGTAACTGCGCCATGTCATGGACTGGCGCGCGTGTTGTCCAAGCTCGGTGTGTGTTCGCGTACTGAAGCGACGCGCTGGATCGCCGAAGGGCGCGTCAGTGTGTCCGCACGCGTGGTGCGCGACCCCGAATTTCCGATCCGCGCAGATCAGCAGTCCAGCATCACCGTCGATGGGCAGCCGCTGGCCGGGCCGGCGCGCTGCTATCTGATGCTCAACAAGCCGCGTGGGGTGGTCACCACCGTGCGCGACGAGCATGGCAGGGACACGGTGTATCGCTGTTTCGATGGCGCTGGGTTGCCGTGGATCGCCCCGGTCGGGAGGTTGGACAAGGCCAGCGAAGGCTTGCTGCTTTTCAGCAACGACTCGCAATGGGCGGCGGCGGTGACCGACCCCGCGACCGGGCCGGACAAGACCTATCACGTGCAGATCGATTGCCGCCCGAGTGCTGAGCAGTTGGCGCAATTGCAAAGCGGTGTCATCGATCCTGATCCTGATCCTGATCCTGATCCTGATCCTGATGGCGATGGCGATGGCACGCTGTTGCGCGCCAAACGGGTCAGCCTGCTACGCGAGGGCGAGCGCAATGCATGGCTGGAGATCGTGCTGGATGAAGGCCGCAATCGGCAGATCCGCCGCTTGCTGGCTGCGGTTGAGATCGGCGTGCTGCGCTTGGTGCGTGTGGCGATCGGCGCGCTGGCCATGGGTGAGTTGGGCAAAGGTGCGTGGCGGATGCTCAGTGCAGAGGACCTCAGGGCGCTGATGTTGGATCCCGCCAGCGCGCCAGACGTGCGTTGAGCAAGGCGCTCACCACTTCAAAGGCGCGTGCGTCGCCACCGCCGTTGGCATCGTGGCGACGGCCTTTGGCGTGATTGCAACTGGCACAGGCCACGGCGAGATTGCGTGCCGCATTCGCATCGTCGCCGACCAGTGCGCAAAGTTCTGCCGCAGCGCGACGGCCGAACCAGGCTTGCGGCACCACGTGTTCCAGCGTGGCGCGTCCAAGCGGTTCGCCGTCGGCGCGCACCTGCAGGCGCCGACGGCAATGCAGGCAACGGGTATCCCAGTTGCCGTCGAACAAGTGCGCCTGCGCATCGGTCCGCGCCGCCAGCAGCAGCCGTTGGCGCAGGACCGTGCGCATCAGTCTTTGATGACGTCGAGTTCGTGCCCGATCTTGATGAACGCGGCGATCGCCTGATCCAGGTGTTCGCGGGTATGCGCGGCACTGATCTGAATGCGGATGCGCGCCTGGCCCTTGGGCACCACCGGGAAGAAGAAACCGATCGCGTAGATGCCTTCTTCCAGCAGGCGCTCGGCGAACTTTTGCGCCAGCGGTGCGTCGTAAAGCATCACCGGGCTGATCGGATGCACGCCGGGTTTGACGTCGAAGCCGGCGTCGCTCATACGCTCGCGGAAGTAGCGGGTGTTGTCGACCAACTGGGTGCGCAGCGCGCCGGCGGCTTCCAGCATCTCGAACGCCTTGATGGCGGCGGCCACCACATGCGGCGGCAGCGCGTTGGAAAACAGATACGGGCGCGAGCGCTGACGCAGCAGTTCGATGACTTCGCGCTTAGCGGTGGTGAAGCCACCCAGTGCGCCGCCCATGGCCTTGCCCAGCGTGCCGGTGAAGATGTCGATCTGGTCCAGCACGCCCTCGACCTCGGCCGAGCCACGGCCGGTGGCGCCGAGAAAGCCGGTGGCGTGGCATTCGTCTATATGCACCAACGCGTTGTACTTGCGCGCCAACGCGGTGATTTCGTTCAGCGGCGCAATGAAACCGTCCATCGAAAACACGCCGTCGCTGGTGATCAGCTTGGTCTTGCAACCGGCGGCATCGGCGGCCTGCAACTGCGCTTCCAGTTCGGCCATATCGCAGTTGGCGTAGCGGAAGCGCTTCGCCTTGCACAGGCGCACACCATCAATGATCGACGCATGGTTGAGCGCGTCGGAAATGATCGCATCGTGCTCGCCGAGCAGCGGTTCGAACAGGCCGCCGTTGGCGTCGAAACAGGCCGCGTAGAGAATCGTATCTTCGGTGCCGAAGAAGTTGGCAATGGTGCGTTCGAGCTGTTTATGCAGATCCTGGGTGCCGCAGATGAAGCGCACCGAGGCCATGCCGAAGCCGTGGGTGTCCAGCGCATCCTTGGCGGCCTGGATGATGTCCGGGTGGTCGGCCAGGCCCAGATAGTTGTTGGCGCAGAAGTTGAGCACGCTGCGGCCATCGGCCAAGGTGATCCGGGCCGACTGCGGGCCGGTGATGATGCGCTCGGACTTGAACAAGCCCTGGGACCGGATCGTCTCCAGTTCGGCGGCGTAGTGGGCGGTCAGCGCGGCGGGAGCATTGGCCATGTCGATTGCAATAGCAGAAATGAGGCGTAATTCTAATGATCACAGTGGCATACCACTACGTCATGCAAAAATCGGCATAAGCGGTGGCGTGGATGTCATTTTACCGCCTGCGTGCCGGTGCGCAGCATGGCATGCTTGCTGTTCAGCTTCGCCCAACCGGCCAGGAGATTGCTGTGCCCCACCCCCGCTTCCGCCTTGTTTCGACTCTCTTATGCAGCTTGCTGGCCCTGGCCGGCCCGGCTGCGGCACGCGACATCGGCCTGCTCAACGTCAGCTACGACCCCACCCGCGAGTTCTATCGCGACTACAACACCGCCTTTGCCGCGCAATGGAAGCAGCAGCATCCGCAGGACAGGGTCACCGTAGAGACCTCGCATGGCGGCTCCGGCAAGCAGGCGCGCGCGGTGATCGACGGTATCGAGGCCGATGTGGTGACGCTGGCGTTGGCCTATGACGTGGACGCGATCGCCGAGAAGGCCAAGCTGATCGACAGCGATTGGGAGACGCGTCTGCCCGACAATAGCGCGCCGTACACCTCGACGATTGTGTTTCTGGTGCGCAAAGGCAACCCGAAAAACATTCACGACTGGCCGGATCTGCTGCGCTCGGGGGTCTCGGTGGTGACGCCCAACCCCAAGACCTCCGGCGGCGCGCGCTGGAACTACCTGGCCGCCTGGGCCTACGCAGACCATATCTTCAAGGGCGACCGCGAGCGCATCGTGCGCTATATGCAGGCATTGTTCCGCAACGTGCCGGTGCTGGACACCGGCGCGCGCGGCGCCACGACGACGTTCGCGCAGCGTGGCATCGGCGATGTGCTGCTGGCCTGGGAAAACGAGGCGCTGCTGGCGCGCGAAGAACTGGGCAAGGACAAGTTCGAGATCGTGCTGCCGAAGCTGTCGATCCTGGCCGAGCCATCGGTGGCGCTGGTCGACAAGAACGTCGACAAACACGGCACCCGCGACGTGGCCGAAGCCTACCTGCGCTATCTGTACGCGCCGGAGGGCCAGAAGCTGGCGGCCAAGCATTTCTATCGCCCGCGGCATCCGGAATTTGCCGATACGGCAGATCTGGCGCGTTTCCCGGACATCAAGCTGGTGACCATCCGGCAAGCGTTCGGGTCATGGGACAAGGCGCAGCAGGAACACTTCACCGACGGTGGCGTGTTCGATCAGATCCAGGCCAACAAGTAGGCAATGCAGATGTCGGTTGCACCCCATCCAGTGCAGTCATTGCGCCGACGCGTGATGCCGGGGCTGGGCTTGAGTTTGGGAATCACCTTGACCTGGCTGGGATTGATCGTGCTGATCCCGCTGCTGGGTATCTTCCTCAAGACCAGCGGATTGGGCTGGGACGGCCTGTGGCGGGTGTGGAGCGAGCCGCGCGTGCTGTCGGCGCTGCGGGTGAGCTTCGGCACCGCGTTCGTGGCCGGCGCCTTCAATGCGGTGATGGGGACCTGGGTGGCGTGGATATTCGTGCGCTACAGCTTCCCCGGCAAGCGCTTGTTCGATGCGGTGATCGACCTGCCGTTCGCGTTGCCGACCGCTGTGGCCGGTATCGCCTTGACCGCGTTGTACGGCGGCAATGGTTGGGTTGGCCGTTGGCTGGAAGCGATCGGCATCAAGGTGGCCTACACCCAACTGGGTATCGTGCTGGCGCTTGTATTCGTGGGCTTGCCGTTTGTGGTACGGGTGGTGCAGCCGGTGCTGGCCGAGAGCGAGCGCGAACTGGAAGCGGCTGCCGCCACGCTGGGCGCGTCGCGCTGGCAGACGGTGTGGCGGGTGGTATTGCCGGGACTCTGGCCGGCAGTCTTGACCGGGTTTGCGCTGGCGTTCGCGCGCGGCGTGGGTGAATACGGCTCGGTGATCTTCATTGCCGGCAACCTGCCCAACTCCACCGAGATCGCACCGCTGCTGATCACCATCCGGCTGGAAGAATTCGACTACGCCGGCGCCACCGCAATCGCGGCGGCTATGTTGCTGCTGTCGTTCGTGATCCTGTTGCTGGTCAATACGCTGCAGGCACGCCTGCTGCGCTATCAACGGAGACCCGCATGAACTATATTGTTTCGTCGCTGCCCTCCATGCAGCAGACACATGCGATGACCAAGCAAGCGCGCCGCATCACCGACTCGGCCACCAACGAGCCGCGCTGGGTGCAGTGGCTGATGATTCTGGGGGCATTGGTCTTCTTGCTGGCGTTCCTGCTGCTGCCGCTGGTGCTGGTGTTTGCCGAGGCCTTGCGCGGCGGCTGGGAGACATTCCTGCGCGCGGTGGTCGACCCGGACGCGTTGTCGGCGATCAAGCTGACCCTGATCGTGACCGCAATCGTACTGCCGTTGAATCTGGTGTTCGGCGTGGCGGCGGCGTGGGCGGTGAGCAAGCATCAGTTCGCTGGCAAACGCCTGCTGATCAGCCTGATCGACTTGCCGTTTTCGGTCTCGCCGGTGGTGGCAGGTTTGATTTTCTTGCTGATATTCGGCCGCAGCGGCTGGGCGTGGCCGTTGATCGACGAAGGCTGGCGCGTGCCGTTGCCGTTACTTGGCGAAACGCTGATCCAGCTGCCACGGGTCGTGTTTGCGCTGCCGGGGATTGTGTTGGCGACAACCTTCGTGACCTTTCCCTTCATCGCGCGTGAGCTGATGCCGCTAATGGAGCAGCAGGGCAGCGATGAAGAGCTGGCCGCGCTGAGCCTGGGCGCGAACGGCTGGCAGATGTTCTGGCGGGTGACACTGCCCAATATCCGTTGGGGTCTGTTGTACGGTGTGCTGTTGTGCGCGGCGCGCGCGATGGGCGAGTTCGGTGCGGTGTCGGTGGTGTCCGGGCATATCCGCGGCCGCACCAATACGCTGCCGCTGCACGTGGAAATTCTCTACAACGAATACGCCTACAGCGCAGCGTTCGCATGCGCCTCACTGCTGGCATTGACCGCGCTGCTGACGCTGGCGCTAAAAACGTATCTGGAATGGCGGCATGGCGATTCGCTTGCCGCCAACCACCGCCACTGAGGTGAACATGGGCATTCGCATCCACCGCCTGCGCAAGCAGTTCGACACGTTTACTGCGCTAGAGGACATCACCTTGGACGTGCGCCAGGGCGAATTGCTGGCCTTGCTGGGGCCGTCAGGCTCGGGCAAGACCACCTTGCTGCGGATCATGGCCGGGCTGGAGCACGCCGATGGCGGGCAGGTGCTGTTCGGCGACGAAGACGCTACTCGCATGAGCGTGCAGTCGCGCCGGGTCGGGTTCGTGTTCCAGCACTACGCGCTGTTCAAGCACATGGACGCGTTCGAAAACATCGCTTTCGGGTTGCGGGTGCGGCGCGGCAACGAGCGTTGGCCCGAAGCGCGCATCCGCGCACGCGTCGAGGAATTGCTTGCGCTGGTGCAGTTGCAGGGTCTGGAGCAGCGCTATCCCACCCAACTGTCCGGTGGCCAGCGGCAGCGCGTGGCATTGGCGCGTGCGCTGGCGATCGAACCGCGCGTGCTGCTGCTGGACGAGCCCTTCGGTGCGCTGGATGCGCAGGTGCGTCGCGACCTGCGCCGCTGGCTGCGCGAACTGCACGAACGCACAGGCCTGACCACGGTCTTCGTTACCCATGATCAGGAAGAAGCGCTGGAACTGGCCGACCGGGTGGCGATCCTCAACCATGGCCGCATTGAGCAACTCGACACCCCGGCGCTGATCTACGACAAGCCGGCCTCGCCGTTCGTATATTCATTCGTGGGCGCGGTGAACCGCATTCCCGGCGTGCTGGCGCATGGTCAGATCCAGGTGGCGGGCCACGCATTGCCGGCATCCAACGCCGCGCTCGCGGCTGGCCCGGTCGAGGTCTACGTACGGCCGGAAGATCTGGTGCCGGACGCCGCCGGTTGGCCGGCCACGGTTGCCTGGTCGCAGCGCAGCGGGGCGCGCTTGCGCCTGCGCGCAAAGCTGCAGCCAGCAGGCAACGAGGTGGAAGTGGAGCTGCCGGCCTCGGCAGGGAGTTTTCAGCCAGGGCAGCAGTTGCGGCTGGCAGCGCGGCATTACGGCGTCTTTCCGGCGTGACTCAACGCCGGTCGGCGTCGGTATTTGATTGGGTATTGGGGATTAGGGAGTCGTAAGGCGTGCGGCGCTGTTCGCTTTGGCTGTTACGAATCCCCGAATCCCGAATCCCAAATTTGGTGCATCGAGGTTCCCCGCAGGCCGTCGATAGGACACAGCCGTGGCACGCACCATCAGTTTCCAAATGATGTGCGCTGGATCAAGCGAGCGCGACTTTTATGTTGCGCTGCAATGAAAGTTGGACTAATTAAGTCATGGCAGCACCACTTCGCGCCATCCTACCGCCCATCGTTTCAGGAGATGCCCCCAATGAAGCCGTCCCCACTCGCTTGTTGTCTGTCGTTGTTGTTCGTAGGTGTTGTTCCAATGGCGCAGGCGCAAGACGAAGCTGTGCCCGCCTCGCCGTTCAGTGGCACCTTTGCGGTGACCAGCAACTATCTGTTCCGTGGTATTTCGCAGACCAATGAAGAGCCTGCATTTCAGCCCGGATTGACCTACAAGACGCCGTTCGGGCTGTACATCGGCACCTGGGCATCTAACGTCGCCGGCGACCCGGATTGGGAAGTGGACGGCTTTGTCGGCTACAACACCGACCTGGGCACCAATTGGAACTTCGATGTGATGGTCAACCGCTACCAGTTTTTGGGAGCAGCCGCGTCCAGCTACTCCGAGTTGATTACCAAGACCACGTTGCTGAAGACTTACAGTCTCACCGTTGCCTACACCAACGATCTGTACGGCACCAAGACCGATGGCTATTACTATGCGCTGGATGCAAACTGGTCATTGCCGCACGACTTCACTTTCGGTGCGCATGCGGGGCACAGCGTTTATACCTCCGCGCTGAGTCTGGTGGACCACGACTACAACGATTTCGGAGTGACCGTGGGTAAGGCCTTCGGTCCACTCGGGTTGAGCGTGGGCTATTACGACACCAGCAAAGCAGCCGAATTCGGCTTCGGTCGACAGAATTCGCAGAGCCATCTGGTCGCTACTGCGACGGTCACCTGGCCGTAAGGACGATGCACTGAGAGCGTGTTGAACCTGCGCTGCTGCGCAGGCAGTTACCCGCATGCGCTGCTCGACGACGATGCGGACCTGATCGCGATGTGTGCCGCGCCGCTGTCTGTTCAGGCAGCGATGCTAGGTGCGTGCGGCCATCATCGCTGACGACGTCGTTGTCGATAATCCAGCGGTGAGACACATCAAAGGCGCCGCAAGGCGCCTTTGATGTGTCTCACGTGTCGGTTGATCAGTTCCAGCTCAATACGACCTTGCCGGCCTTGCCTTCTTCCATTAGGTCGAAACCCTTTTGGAAATCGTCGATCGGCAACTGGTGGGTCAGCACCTTGTGCAGCGGGAAACCCGACAGCACCAGCTGGGTCATCTTGTACCAGGTCTCGTACATCTTGCGGCCGTAGATGCCTTGCACGGTAAGGCCCTTGAAGATGATCTTGTCCCAGTCGCAGCCGGCGCCGCGCGGCATGATGCCGAGCATGGCGATCTTGCCGCCGTGGTACATGCAGTCGAGCATGTCGTTAAACGCGTGCGGATTGCCGCTCATTTCCAGGCCCACGTCGAAGCCTTCCATGTGCAGGTCGGCCATGACGTCCATGAGCGAGGTCTTGGACACGTTGACCACGCGCGTAGCGCCCATGTCGGCTGCCAGTTTGAGGCGGAAGTCGTTGACGTCGGTGACCACCACGTTGCGTGCACCGATGTGCTTGCAGATACCCGCCGCAATGATCCCGATCGGGCCGGCGCCGGTGATCAGTACGTCCTCGCCAATTACGTCGAACTCCAGCGCGCAATGCGCGGCGTTGCCATAGGGGTCGAAAAACGCGGCCAGTTCGGACGGGATCTGATCGGGGATCGGCCACAGGTTGCTGGACGGCATCACCATATATTCGGCAAACGCACCGTTGACGTTGACGCCGATGCCCACTGTATTGGGGCACAGATGCTGGCGGCCGCCGCGACAGTTGCGGCAATGTCCGCACACGATGTGGCCTTCAGCCGACACGCGCTGGCCGACTTGGTAACCGGTCACCGCCGAACCGAGCTCGGCCACGCGGCCGACGAACTCATGGCCGATGGTCAGGCCGGGCTTGATTGTGCGTTGGCTCCACTCGTCCCACAGATAGATATGCAGATCGGTGCCGCAAATCGCGGTCTTTTCCAGCTTTATCAGCACCTCGTTGGGGCCGGGCGTCGGCACGGGGACCTGTTCTAGCCAGATGCCTTTGTTCGCTTCGCGCTTGACCAGCGCCTTCATCGTCTGCGCCATCTTGCGAGACCTGCTGAATGAAAGTAATTCGACTATTATAGGCGGGGTGCGCCTCAGACACCTGCGCTAGCCAGCTATGCCAAATGCGTCCCTGCGCGCCAGGAGGGTGAACCGCCGACTGCCGAATGCAGATCTAGTGCCTTCCGTATTTCCCCCCAGCTCCCGCTGCGTGCCCCGGCCTGCGCTGCGACGCAGGCGCTCCAAGCCCCCGCGTCGATGGCGCGCCACGCAGTGCCCTTTCGCCCCCGGCAGGAGCGGGACTAACACAGTGGCGCTGTTACGCGCCGATTGCTCAGAACTTCGCGTCCAGACTCATGAAATACTGCCTTGGTGCGCCGACCACCATGGTCTGGTTATAGCCGTCCGGATCGGAGGCCACGTAGCCGTTGGTGCCGGTGCTGGCGAAATAGCGCTTGTCGGTGAGGTTGCTGATGTTGAGCGCCAGCGCCACATCGGCTACGCCGCCGACACGGCCGAAGTCGTAGCGTGCGCCTGCATTGAACAGCCAGTACGAGGGCACCTGCGAGTCGTTGAGGAAGGTGATGTAGCGTTTGTCGACATACTTGCCGTCCAGGTCCAGGCGCAGGTTGCCGAGCTGGTAGCTGGCGCTGGACGAGAACATCAACGCCGGGATGCCGACCACGTCTTTACCGGAGGTGGCGACCACGCCGTTGTTGAGGTAATCGTCCTGATAGCGCGAGTGGTTCCACGACAGCGAGTTCAACCAGCTCAGGCCTTCGACCGGGCGCCACATCAAGGCCAGGTCCGCACCGGCGCTATGCACGGCGCCGACATTGCTCAGGATCGAGGCGCAGGTCTGCACTGCAGTACACGGTGAAGTGGTCAGCAGGCGGTTGGAGAACTTGGTGAAATAAGCGTCGGCCGAAAGCTGGAATTGCGCATCCTGCACGCGGTAGCCCACCTGCACGGTCTGCGATTGTTCCGGCTCCAGCGTGGATCGGCTACGGTCGAAGGCCGCTTGCGAAGTGGCGAATGGAGTGAAGCCGAATGCGGCGATGTTCTTGCTGTAGGACGCGTAGATGTCCTGGCGATCGTCGAGCTTGTAGTTCGCGCCGACCTGCGGCAGAAAATGATCTTCGGCGCGAATGCGGCCCTGTGCCAGCGCGGTGGTCGGCACCAGCGATTGCGCGCGCGTGGTGGTGCTGAGCGCCTTTGCGCCATAATTCAGCGTCAGGCGGTCATCGAGCAGACGCACGGTGTCCTGCAGGTACAGCATGCGGATTTGCGTGGTGTAGCGTTGCAGGAAGTCGCGACGGAACGGCGTCTGCGCTTCGTACACGTTGTACAGCGAGATATAGCCCTCGTTGCCGAGTGCAAAATAATTGCGCTGCTGCGTGGTGCGTGCGTTTTCCGCCCACACGCCGGCTTCCAGATCGTGATTGCCCAACGACCACTTCAATGCGCTGGTGCCGCCGAAACGATCCAGGCCGTAGTCGGTGGTACGCATCGATACCGGGATCTGCGCAGAGGTCGGTACATACGGTGTCGCCCACTGACCTTCGCCACGATTGCCGTGGTAATAACCGGTGGCATCGAGCGTGGCGCCGCCGAACACGAACGTGCCTGACAGCCCTGCCAGGTTGTCGCGACGCAAACCGCCGCCAGCATAGTAACTGGCATCGAGCCAGCTGTAATCGGCGGGCAGGCCGGCCAGCGATTGCGGATAGCCGTTGGCCACGCCGCTGGTCGCGCCGGTGGTCTGGTAGGCGCGTGCCATCTGCACGGCGCTCGCCCAATCCGGCTGTAGATAATCGTGGTCCCAGCCCAGCGCACGCTGGCTGGTCAACGACAGATCCATGTAGTCGTATTCCTTACGGCGCGATGTGTCCAGAAATAGGCTCAGACGGTTGTCGTCGCCCCATTGGTAAACGGTCTTGAGGTTGGCCTGCTCGGACTGCTGGTCGCCAAAGCCTTTCCACTTGTCGGTGCTGGCGTTGGCGTAGGACAGGTATGCCGACAAGCCATTGCGATCGCCGGTGTCGCCGCGCACGAAAGTGCGTTGTGTCGCATCGCTGCCGACCGTCTGCACCAGCCGCAGGCCGGGTGTGGTCTGCGGATCGGCCGAATAAAACTGCATGGTGCCGCCGAGATTGGTGTTGGACGCGTTGCCGAGCGCGCCGGCACCTTGCGCAATTTCCACCGAGCCGAGGTTCTCCGAAATGATGGCGCGGGTGATGTGCAGGCCATTGGTCACGCCGTAGCTCATATTGCCGAGCGGAATGCCGTCGAGCGTGTAACCCAGCCGGCTCTGATCGAAGCCGTGCAACGTCACCTGCGTGGACCATTCGTAGGTGCCGAACGGATCGGCTGACTGGAACTGCACGCCTGGCAGTTTTTCGACTGCCTTGAAGGCGCTGCTGCCCGGTGTTAGCTGCTCGATGTCCTGCCGGCTGATGCGCTGCACCTGACGGGTGCTGCCTTGCGACACCACGTTGATCGCATCCAGTTGGGTTGCGTTGGCATCGGCGTCGGCGACGGTTGCCGGGGCATCGGCAAGCGGTGTGTCTGCAACGACAACCGGATCGGCAACTGGTGTGGCGGCCTGCGCCATGACCGGAAGCAGCGCCGCCAAGGCGAGCGCCAGCGGGGTGACATGAAAGCGACGAGCGGAAGTCATAGGGAGTCCAGTTGGGGCACGGCTGAGGGCGGACGCACGGTGCATAACCGGCGTTTCGTGACATAGGTTGTCAATGAAAAATGAAAATTTGATGACGGTCGCTGTCGCAAAACTGTCGCACTCGCCCGCTATACGTGTTGTCTCCAGCCGCGCTGCGCGGCGACGCATACGCACTCTGGTAGGCCCTGCACCCATGATGTCTTCCCCCTCGCGCCGTAATTTCCTCAAGCGCGTCGCCGCGCTGACCGCTGCCGGTGCCTTGCCGTCTTCGATCGGCCGTGCACTCGCACTGCCGGCCAACTCGCGTACCGGCACGCTGCGCGATATCGAGCATGTGGTGATCCTGATGCAGGAAAACCGCTCCTTCGATCATTACTTCGGCGCACTGCGCGGCGTGCGTGGCTTCGGCGACCCGCGCCCGCTACAGTTGCGCGATGGTCACCCGGTGTGGAGTCAGCCGGCAGCCGATGGTCGCCGCCTGCTGCCATTCGCGTTCGACTCGCAAAACACCTGCGCGCCGTTGATCAAGAGCCTGGATCACTCCTGGAAAGCCGGTCAAGGGCAAGACCCGGCGCGCTGGGCCGAATACGACGCCTGGGTGCCTTACAAGGGCGAATTGACGATGGGCTATTTCCAGCGTCACGACATCCCGTACTACCACGCACTGGCCGATGCCTTCACCATTTGCGATGGCTATTTCTGCTCGTTGCATGGGCCGACCAATCCCAATCGCATGTATCTGTTCACCGGCACCAGCGGCCCGAGCGTGGGCAATGTCGGTGCGCAAGCGGTGACCAATGCCGACGACGGCAACTTCACTGCCGACATGGAGCTCGACAAGCCCGGTTATGCCGCAATGGATTGGACGACGTATGCGCAACGTCTGCAGGCCGCGGGTGTGGATTGGCGCGTGTACCAGGAGTACGACAACTTCGGCTGCAACTCGCTGGCGTATTTTTCGCACTATCGCGATCTGCAACCCAGCGACGAACGCTATCGGCGCGCACGTGCCTGCGTGCCCGGTTCCACTGCAGAGAATGCGGCCACCACGCAGGCCGATCATCTGGTCGCCGCACTTGCCGCTGATGTACAAGCCAACCGCTTGCCGCAGGTGTCGTGGATCATTCCGCCGACGGCGTATTGCGAACATCCGGAAGCGCCGCCGGCCTACGGCGAATCGCTGGTCGCGCGTTTGATCGATGCGCTCACCAGCAATCCCGCCGTATGGGCCAAGACCGCGCTGATCATCAACTACGACGAGAACGACGGCTTCTTCGATCACGTGCCTGCGCCATTACCGGCGCTGGATGCACGCATGGGCCGCAGCAATGTCGATACACGTGGCGAAGTCTACGAAGGCCTGCCGATCGGGCTGGGCATTCGCGTGCCGATGCTGGTGATCTCGCCGTGGACGCGCGGCGGCTGGGTCAATTCGCAGGTGTTCGATCACACCTCGGTGCTGCGTTTGCTGGAGCGCCGTTTCGGCGTCGCCGAGCCGAACATCAGCCCATGGCGTCGTGCCGTGAGTGGCGATCTCACCAGCGTGTTCGATTTCTGCAATCCCGATGATTCGGCACTGAGCGCATTTCCTGCGATCGACGACTATCGTGCACGCACTGCGGCTATCCGCAACAAGCCGTTGCCGGTGCCGCCGACAGCGGCCAGCATGCCGCGGCAAGAACCCGGCCAACGTCCGGCGCGCGCGCTGCCGTACGCCTTGCAGGTGAATGCGCGCGTGCACAACGAAAACGACGTGCAGTTGCAGTTCGTCAACAGCGGTGCTGCTGCGGCCGCATTCAACGTCCACAGCAGCGCTGCAAATGGCGGCCCTTGGTACTACACCGTGCTGCCCGGCACGCAGCTGGACGATGTGCCGGTCGGCGCTGCGCAAAACGGCAGCTATGCGTTGAGCGTGCATGGGCCGAATGGATTCCTGCGCGAATTCGCTGGCGAACTTGCTGCCGCTGCGACGCAATCGGCAGCGCCGTGGTTAGAGGCGCGGCAGGATGGCGAACTGCTGGTGCTGGAGATCGGCAATGCTGGGCACCAGCCGTGCACGCTGCAATTGCGCGCGCTGGACTACGCGGCTCCGACCATGCGGTCGTTGCGTCTGGCTGCAGGTCAGCGCGAAACCATCCGTCTGGCACTGGCCGCAAGTGATCACTGGTATGACGTTGTCCTCGATCAGCCGGGCGCGACATTCCGCCGCCGACTAGCCGGGCATCTGGAAACCGGCAAGCCTAGCCGCAGCGACCCGGCGTTCGGTCGCGCCTGAGTTGCTGATCCGCCACCTTCGCTTGCGCGTGCATCTGGCTGGCGCAAGCGGCGCGGATGGCCGCAAGCAAGGAGGCGGGCGAAAAGCCCGCACCGTGTCGGCCATGTGTCGATAACAGCCATCCAGCGCAAACCATGGAGGGCGCGGGGCTGTATCATGCCGCTCCCGTCTGGCCGCAAGGCACGTCGGTCCCTTCCCAAGGAATCTCTCGCGCATGCGCATCCTGCTTGCTCGTCACGGCGAGACGTCGTGGAACGCCGAAGGCCGTTACCAGGGCCAGATCGATATCCCGCTGTCGCCGGTCGGCGAAGGCCAGGCCGCTGCGCTCGGCGCACGCCTGCAATCGCTGCAGATCGACCGCGCGGTGGCATCGCCGCTGTCGCGCGCGCAGGCTACCGCCAAGCTCGCACTCGGCAGCGCACGCGCGAGTCTGTTGCAGACCGATGCTGACCTGCAGGAAATAGCGCACGGGGAATGGGAAGGCCTGCTGGCCAGCGAGATCAACGACAAAGACCCGGCACGTTTGCGTGCATGGCACAAAGAACCCGACACTGTGTTGATGCCTGGCGGCGAATCGTTGCGGCAGGTACTCGACCGCAGCTGGCGCGGCCTGATGCGCGCAGCCGATGGCCTGGGCGCAGACGAGACCTTGCTGGTGGTCGCTCACGACGCGGTCAACCGCGTGATCCTGTGCAAGATTCTGGGCCTGCCACTGTCCAAGTTATGGACCTTCCGCCAGGCACCGACCACGCTCAACCTGCTCGAAGGCGATGACGTGGATCACCTGGAAGTGGTGCGTCTCAATGACTGCGCGCATCACACGCCGTTCTTTGGTGAAGCCAAGCATCGGGCGCTGTAAGTCTTTGATCGAAAAAGTGAAGGATCGACCTGTGGCGCGTAAGAATCATAGCCCCGATGTTGCTGGTCGGGAGCGTGCCGATGGCATTACTGTTTTGGTGCGCATATCGTCATGAGCGACTGAAGAAAATCACTGGCAAAGGGCTTGCTTGATACGCTCTTGGCGATCTTGGCGATGCCACTGCTATTTGGCTTTATGTGCTGGCTGTTGCTGGCAAGAACCTGACCGTGGGGGTACACGCGCATTTGTCGACTCCCCGCAATTTCAGTGCCATAGACAATGACAGGTCTGCGGTTGATGTTGATCACCGAACTCGGCGGGTGTTAGTTCGCCCACTCTTGGCTTGCCGCTGCCAACACTCACGAGTCTGGCGATGAACAGGATTTTCCATGCATGGCTGCTTGCGGTGCTGCTTTTATGGACTGGCAGTGCATTGGCAGTGACGCCAATCCGGTCGGCGCATGCCAGTCAAGCATCGCGTCTGCTGCTGCAAAATGTCGGCGCGGTCGATTGTTCGATGACATGAGAAAAGCCATTTGCCGATCGATTGCTCATGGAAAGAAATTACGACAAGACGATGTGAGCAGGTCCACGCTAAAGCAAACAGGACGTGCAGACACGTGCGATTCAGGCGCAGACCCGGACTTATCTCCAGCACTTGGTTGATGCATCTAAAGGCTTTGCGCAGGTCAAAAACGCAGGTGATGCGGCAGTTGCGCTGGCAGCGACAGGCATGCCAATCGCCCGGCAGGACCACATCGACCGGGCGGATGGGCGCTAAGGCTTGCGCTAGACCAGCAGGTCAGCGGCTTCGCTGCTGGCGATTACGCCTACCTTTCTCTGGAGGTCGCCGTCGCCTGCGGTGCGCTGGCCTCCGATTACTCTCACCACGCGTTGCTACCGCTGGTGTTGCGGGCAGACACCAGCGGCACGTGCGCATCCGCTCGACGCCAGTCGGGCCATGGGATTAGAGCGTGTTATGAACTTTGCCCTTGTCACGCTAACGTATACGGATGAAGCCTCGTAAGCCTTATTCCACCGATATTTCCGACGAAGAATGGGCCTTTGCGGCTCCCTATTTGACGCTGATGGACGTGCAGGCACCGCAGCGCAAGTATGAGCTACGCGCGATGTTCAACGCACTGCGGTGGATCGCGCGCGCCGGCGCACCATGGCGATTGCTTCCCAACGATTTTCCGCCCTGGGAAGCGGTGTATCAGCAAACACAGCGCTGGCTGCAAGCGGGCTGCTTTGAGGCCATGGTCAGTGATCTGCGCTCACTCTTGCGTGTGGCGCAAGGGAAAAAAGGCCAGCCGAGCGCGGTCATTTTCGATGCTCGCACGCTGCAGTCCACCTGCGAAAGCGGGCCGCGTGCTGGATACGATGGCTATAAACGCAAGAAAGGCAGCAAGGTACACATGGCCGTCGATACGCTTGGACATCTGCTCGCTGTCCAGGTGACGCCGGCTAATGAGCAGGAGCGCGCGCAAGTCCGATCGTTGGCACAAGAGGTACAACACGTGACCGGTGAAACGGTCAAGATCGCCTTTGTTGATCAGGGCTACACCGGTCAAGAACCGGCGCAGGCGGCCACGGAAGAAGGCATTGAGTTGCACGTGATCAAGCTGCAAGAAGCGAAAAAAGGCTTTGTCTTGCTGCCGCGCCGTTGGGTTGTCGAGCGCAGCTTCGGATGGGCCAATCGTTTCAGACGGCTGGCACGCGACTACGAGCGATTGCCGGAAACCTTGGCCGGTTTGCACTTCGTCGTCTTCACGATCCTGATGCTTGGAAATGCAGCCACCCTCTTTCAAAGTTCATAACACGCTCTAAAGGCTTTCGCCGCCCGTGCGTTGCTTGAGCCCGGCTGGCCCGAACTGGCGGGATGGCCGTAAAGGCCCGTCCCCACGCACAAGTTGGTCTGGCCGCTCCGTTTCTGGCCCTCTATCGCGGTGAACGCTCGATCCCGAGCGAATTTGCGAGCTTGGGCTGGTGGGGGGAGCACAGAGCTGGGCGAGGCGGTCTGCCATGCTTGGTCGATCAATGGCGGCGAGCCGGAGCAGGGAGTGCAGCGGTTTTCTGCGCCACGGGTCGAATTCTTCGGCAAACATTGCAGTCAACTGATCCGGGCTGGACGGATCGGTCCGGTGCTGACCATGGCCCGCGAGCACGCATTGCTGCGCCATCGCTGAGCGCCAGCAGACCCGCGCAGCCCCGAACGCTTTACGCTAAGCGGCGTAGCGGCAATACTCGCTGACCCATCCAACCTTAAGTTTTGCCAATGCGCCAGGTTACGTCCGCTTCATCCGCCGCCGCCAAATCCCAATTGTTGGAAGAGCTGCGCAAGCTCGAGCAGGAAGAAGCCCAACTGAAATATTCCCAGACGCTGGAAGCTTTCGATCAGGTCATTGAGGTGCTGACCCAGTTCGGCAGCCGTTTCAACGCAAAGCAGAAATCCCAAATTGCTTCATTGGCGATGACCGGCAAGTCCAGGGGCAAGCTGTCGTCCACTGGCGAAGTCGTGGCCAAGTACTGGATTCCGCACTCCGGCGAGACCTGGTCCGGGCGTGGCCGCAAACCGCGTGCCTTCAAGGCGTGGGAAGGCACCAGCTCTTACAAAGAATGGAAGGCCAATCATCCTGACAAGCCCTTCCCGCTGTATCCGGGCTGAGTTTTTCCGGTTCACAGCTGTTTTTGGCAGTCTTGGATCGATAGGGCACTGCGTACAACGCGCTGCAGCGAATTCTTAGCGCATCAGCGCTTGAATGATGGTTATTTCTGTGCTTTGAAGAAGCAGGCAGTAGCGGTTGCTCGCGATAGGCGTGCTCTTTACATGCAATATTCCGCTTCTCCGGCCGCTTGTGTTTTGCTCGTCGATAAATGCTGATTACTGCATATCGCCAACCTGCATTGTTTTCGAAAAACTGCTGGTTTCATGCGTCGCACTGTATGCAGAAAGTTTGAGCATTTACGCCATATAAATCGCTATCTTGACCAAAATCCGCGGCTTGAATCCATCGATCCGACAGTATTGGGTCCGAGGATAGATCCATATCATGGATTGAATTCAGGACAAGTGCCGTCGATTCGATTAAATGCGCCGCCCGCCCGGCTGTCGGCATTGGCCCGCGCAAAGCAGTGCTAAGACAACGCTTCGCTTCCGAGCGATAAAAACGAAAAAGCTCGCTACCCACCGCCGAACATCGGCAGGCAGCGAGCTTGTTTCACCGCTCAAGCGTTACTGATTGCTCTTGCACTCGAACACCGACACGCTGCGCGGCGGTGCCAGGAATTGGCTGGCGCCGGCCGGCATCATGTCTACTTCCAATGCTTCGTCGGTCGATAGCACCAGCTTCCAGTGCAGCGGCTCCTCCGAGGAGGGAAGGGTGAAGGTCACACCCTCGTAGTAGGCGTTTATGACGATCAGCAAGGTCTCGTCATTGGCCAGTTCCTTAACGCCGGAAGTCTGTGCCTTGCCTTCCAGCAGCAAACCCACCGAACGCGCGCCGGCATCGGTCCAGTGCGCCTCGTCCATCTCGGTTCCAACCGGATTGAGCCACGTGAGATCGCGCAGGCCGGCTTCTTCATTGTACTGCCCATTGAGAAAGCGCCCGCGCGACAAGATCCGATAGCGCTTGCGCAACTTGGTCAGCGCCTTGACGAACTCGGTCAGACGGCCATCGGTCGGGTCGTTTTCCCAATCCAACCAGGTGATTTCGTTGTCCTGGCAATAGGTGTTGTTGTTGCCGCCTTGCGACTGTGCGCGCTCGTCGCCAGCGAGCATCATTGGCGTGCCTTGCGACAACAGCAGCGTGGCGAGCAGATTCTTCATCTGCCGCTCGCGGATTTGCAGGATGTCTGCGTTATCGGTCTGGCCTTCTTCGCCGTAGTTGCACGAACCGTCGTTGGACGAACCGTCGCGATTGTCTTCGCCGTTGTCGATGTTGTGTTTGTCGTTGTAGCTCACCAGATCGCGCAGGGTGAAGCCATCGTGCGCAGTGATGAAGTTGACCGACGCCCACGGACGACGGCCGCGGCGATCGAACAGATCGGCAGAGCCGGTAAAGCGGGTGGCAAACTCGGCGAGCTTGCCGTCTTCGCCTTTCCAGAATTCGCGCGCATTGTCGCGGAACTTGTCGTTCCACTCCGACCAACCCGGCGGAAAATGGCCCACTTGGTAGCCGCCAGGGCCGCAGTCCCATGGCTCGGCAATCAGCTTGACCTCCGACAACAGCGGGTCCTGATTGCACGCGTCCAGGAAGCCGCCGCGCTGATCGAAACCGCTCGGCTCGCGTCCAAGAATCGTTGCCAGATCGAAGCGGAACCCGTCTACATGCATTTCGCCCGCCCAGTAGCGCAGCGAATCGTTGACGAATTGGATCACCCGCGAATTGCTCAGATTCAGCGTGTTACCGGTGCCGGTGTCGTTGATGTAGTAACGCTTGTCTTCGGCCAAGCGGTAGTAGCTGGCGTTGTCGATCCCCTTGAACGACAGCGTCGGCCCCAGTTCGCTACCTTCGGCAGTATGGTTGTAGACCACGTCCAGAATGACTTCCAGGCCCTGCTTGTGCATGGCCTTGACCATGTCGCGGAACTCGTCGCGATTTCCACTGGAAAGATACCGAGACTTCAACGCAAAGAAGCCGATGGTGTTGTAGCCCCAGTAATTGCGCAGACCCTTGTCCAGCAGATGCTGGTCATCCAGGTATGCATGTACAGGCAACAATTCGACCGCAGTGATGCCCAGATCCTTGATGTATTGCAGCACCTGCGGCTGCGCCAGACCGGCGAAGGTGCCGCGCAGTGCGTCGGGTACCTGCGGGTTGCGCATGGTGTAGCCACGCACGTGGGTCTCGTAAATCACCGTTTCGTTCCACGGCTTGAGCAGGCGCGCATCGTCTTCCCAATCGTAGTTGTCTTCGACCACCACACACTTGGGCATGAAGGGCGCGCTATCGCGCTCGTCGAAGCTGAGATCGCCATCCGGGTGACCCACGGTGTAACCGTAGAGCGCGTCGGACCAGATCAGATCGCCCTCATGCGCGCGCGCATATGGATCCAACAACAACTTGTTGTGGTTAAAACGGTGGCCTTCGGTCGGCTCGTACGGGCCGTGCACGCGGTAGCCATAGCGCTGGCCGGGTCTGGCATCGGGCAGATAACCGTGCCAGATTTCGTTGGTGTATTCAGGAAGATCGACGCGCGTCTCGTTGCCTTGTTCGTCGAACAGGCACAACTCCACACGCGTGGCATGCGCAGAAAATAGCGCGAAATTGGTGCCTTTGCCGTCGAAAACGGCGCCGCGGGGGGACGGGCGCCCCTGGCGGATGCGGGAGGGGTTGGCATAAGCCGCGCTTGCTGGACGTCGCATGTAGAGTCTCGAGTGCGCCGGCACGCCGGCATTGAGGGGGCTCAAGCATTGCGTTTTTGCCTGTGCAAAACGCGTTACGGTCACAGGGACGCGGTGTGAGGAAGGTGGTGGGAATCTTTGATACACAATGCGTTGGAGCTATCCACATCAAGTGCGTTGTCATTGGCATGAGGGCGTGGGCGCGCGATGTCGCGCTTGGTTCGTTGCGCATGCCAGCACCATCACGCACGCAGCACATTGCGCAAAGCACGCATCCGCTGCTTGAGCGTCAGGCCGGCGCCCTGCTAGCATCGGTGGGGTTGAGGCTGCGCAGCAAGGGCGTCGTTTCACTACCCGCCAATAGTGGCTAACAAAACGACTGCGCTCACCGCCAGGCGGGCGCGGCCGGTGCTCGGAATCGGATGTACTACGCGTACACTGCGGTTCCTCACGCGCCGTCCGCACCCACCCGGCGACTGCTCACTACATTTTGTCAGGCATTCCAAGGCGCTATCGCTCTTCCATTCCCGGGACCGTTGCATGCCAGTCCGATCGCAGCGTGCAGAGCAGGATGCCGCCTACGCATACGTTCGGCCTGCAGACGCACGGACTTGAGTCACTCTGTCATCACACTCCGTCCATGTCCAAGCCGCGCTGTGTACCTGGAGCGATGAAAATCGCCATTCTTTCCCGCAACAGCAAACTGTATTCGACCCGCCGGCTCATCGAAGCCGGGCGCAAGCGTGGTCATACCGTGCGCACTCTCGACCCGCTGCGCTGCTACATGCGCATCGCCGCCGACGGATTCAGCCTGCACTACAAGAGCAAGCCCATCACCGGCTTCGATGCGGTGATCCCGCGCATCGGCACTTCGGTTACGCGTTACGCCACCGCGGTGCTGCGCCAGCTCGAATTCATGGGCACCTACACGCCGAACCCGTCCGATGCCATCCTGCGTTCACGCGATAAATTGCGTGCGCATCAGTTGCTGGCCGCCCAGGGCATCGACATGCCGGTGACAGTGTTCGGCGACAACCCGGACGACACCCAGGATCTGTTGTCGATGCTTGGCCCGCCGCCGCATGTGGTGAAGTTGAATGAAGGCGCGCAGGGTGCTGGCGTGATCCTGACCGAGAAGGCCAGCGCCTCGCGCGGGGTAGTCGAAGCACTGCGCGGGCTCTACGCCAACTTTATTGTCCAGGAGTTTATCGGCGAGGCCGCGGGCGCGGACCTGCGCTGCTTCGTGGTCGGCGACCGGGTGGTTGCTGCGATGCGTCGCCAGGCCGCAGAAGGCGACTTCCGTTCCAACCTGCACTTGGGTGGCGCTGCCTCCGTGGCCCAGGCTACCGAGCAAGAACAGGAGGTCGCAGTGCGCTCGGCGCGCGCCTTGGGGCTGGCTGTGGCAGGCGTGGACCTGATCCGTTCCAAGCGTGGCCCGTTGGTGCTGGAGGTCAATTCAACCCCCGGCCTGGAAGGTGTGGAGGGCGTCTGCGGCGTGGATGTGGCCGCGACGATCATCCAGCACCTGGAGCGGTCGATCCGTCGATCGGGCCAATAACGGTTCTATCAAAAAATTAACGAAATTCTACTCCTTGCCTCGCTAGCCTCTCCCGACCGTAGATCCGCTTTCGGCAGTGACGGTGATCGGGATGAACTTTTGGCCCAAGTGCGATGTCGCACTTGGGCCTTTTTATTGACGGCTTGCCGCTCTTAAGGTTCGCGTCTACATTCGCTAAATGTTAAATCGGTCAGGCACAAGAAGGCGTCAGCATGGCAAGGCAGTCGAGCATGAGGTCGCTGATACTGGCGGCAATGTTGTTTAACGGCCCCGTCCTGGCGACGGTGGTTGATGTCGACAAGCCGTACAAACCGCAGGTAGTGAAGGTAGCGCAGGTGCGAGCCGATCTAGCCCACAGGGAGAAGTGCTCCCGGATCAGTCAGGAAGAGCGCGCTAAGGTGACTGCGTCGCTCGATTGGATCGAAGCGGTGTTGGAGGCGCAGCCAGACGTCCAGAGGCGCTACAGCCAGACCAATTGGCAGCCGTCCGCAACGATCAGGAGCTCGCCACCAGCATTTTGACCAAGGCAAGCAGAAGAGAGCCAGCTGATTTGCTGGCACGAGCGCGCACTTGGTTCGCAGATGAGTACGAAGCAGTGCATGACGGCCGCCCAGCGCCGCCGTCAGACGACTGTGAAGCAAGACGAAATTTCTCGGCGCCAGCGCTAAAAACACCTTAACGAATGAGGTTCCAGTGCGAATTCTAGTCATCGAAGACAACAGCGATATCGCCGCCAATCTGGGCGACTATCTGGAAGACCGCGGCCACACCGTGGATTTCGCCGCGGACGGCGTAACCGGTCTGCATCTAGCCGTGGTACACGAGTTCGACGCCATCGTGCTCGATCTCAATCTGCCCGGCATGGACGGCATCGAGGTGTGTCGCAAGCTGCGCAACGAAGCGCGCAAGCAGACACCGGTACTGATGCTGACCGCGCGCGACTCGCTGGACAACAAACTGGCCGGTTTCGACTCGGGCGCCGACGACTACCTGATAAAGCCGTTCGCGTTGCAGGAAGTGGAAGTGCGGCTCAACGCACTGTCGCGTCGCGGCAAGGGTGCGCACACGCGCGTGCTGGAAACCGGCGACCTGGAATACAACCTGGACACGCTGGAAGTGCGCCGCCGCGGCAAGCTGCTGCAGCTCAACCCGACCGCCTTGAAGATCCTGCAGGCGCTGATGGAAGCCTCGCCGGCCGTGGTCACGCGCCAGGAGCTGGAAACCCGAGTATGGGGCGAAGAGCTGCCGGACTCGGACTCGCTTCGCGTACATATCCACGGTCTGCGCGCGGTGGTCGATAAGCCGTTCGACGTACCGATGATCCAGACCCGTCATGGCATCGGCTACCGCATCGCCTCTCCCGATGCCTGAAAGCAATAACGGCGCGCGGCCCGCCCGCAGGCGTGGCCGCTACCGGCGGCGCCTGCGCAGCCGCATTATCCTGTCGTTCGTTTTGCTGGGCTTCTGCCTGACAACATTGTTCGCCTTTGCCACCAACTGGGCGCGCTCGCGCGTGGAAAACCAGTTGGTCGAAGACGTGATGAACCGCAATATCGACGCCTTCGCGCAGCGGTTCTATTCCGACCCGCTGCGTAACCCCGACCTGCCGCTGCAGCAGATGCGTGGGCGCGTGGTCAAAAGCGATAAATTCGAGGCCCTGCGCCTGGAGCAACCAGAGTGGTACCGCCTGCCCGACGGCATTCACACCATCACCGGGCTGGACGAAAGCGGCAATGCCTATTCCTACAAATTGGCGGTGCGCAAGACACCGAGCGAGTGGTTTTTCCTCGCCTACGACATGACCCAAACGCTCAAGGGCGAGATCCAGCTCAAGCGTACGTTGATGCTGTCGGTGCTTGTTTTCAGCGGGTTTTCGCTGCTTATCGGCTGGTGGTCCGCATCCAAAGTCATGCGCCCGGTGTCAGATCTTGCTGCACGCCTGCGCGCCTATCGCGGCGGCACCAGTGAGCCCAAGCCGCTGGCCGCCCACTTCCCGGACGACGAAGTCGGGCAGCTTGCCGAAGCACTCGACGATTACTCGGCACGCCTTACCGAAGTGGTGCAACGCGACCGCGAATTCAACGCCGACGTCAGCCACGAACTTCGTACCCCGCTGGCCGTCATCCGTGGCGCCACCGAGTTGCTGCTCACCAAACCCGACCTGGACGAGAAGGTGCTGCAACGCCTGCAGCGCATCCAGCGCGCCGAACTGCAGTGCAGCGACCTCATCGGTTCGCTGCTGCTGCTCTCGCGCAATGAGCGTGGGCAAGGCAGCAGCAACGTCGCCAAGGTGGCCGAACAACTGATCGACGCGCACCGCGCACAACTCGGCGGCAAGCCGCTGGAGCTGCTACTGGAAGGCGAACGCGACCTGATCATCGACGCCCCAGAATCCGCGCTATCGGTCGCACTCGGCAATCTGATCGGCAACGCCGTCAAATACACCCAGGACGGCCGGGTGCGCGTGCGCGTGCTCAGCGACGCAGTAGAGGTGATCGACTCCGGCCCGGGCCTGAGCGAAGAAGACGCCGCCAAACTCTTCCAGCGCGGTTACCGCGGCACCCATGCCGGCCACTCGCAAGGTGGCGGCATCGGCCTGTCGATCGTCAGCCGGCTGTGCGATCTGTACGGTTGGCGCGTGAGCGTGCGGCCAGGGCAGGAGCGGGGCGTGATTGCGACGTTGGCGTTTCGGCGGTAGCTAACCACGCGCACTTAACCACGCAAACTCCTGTAGGAGCGCACTCGTGCGCGAGGGCCTTACCGGCAATGCTTCATCCGGCGATTTGTAGAAGTTCTGGAATCATGAGGCCCGCCACCGTCCGCGACCGTCTCCCTTCCTCTACCGCGTTCTCCCGACCAGATCACCGACGTCCCCCCGATTTTGAGTAGCGCCTCAGTTTGGAGTCCAATTCCCTACCCCGAGGAGATTGGACGTGAAGAAGCGTTTTACCGAAGAGCAGATCATTCAAAGACCTGTGCCGGCGCCATGGCTTCAGTGAGGCCTCGTACTACCTGTGGCGCAGCAAGTTCGGCGGGATGAGCGTGCCCGATGCCAAGCGACTCAAGGACCTTGAGTCCGAAAACGCGCGGCTGAAGAAGTTGTTGGCCGAGCAGCTGTTCGAGAACGACCTGATCAAGGATGCGCTGCGAAAAAAGTGGTGAGCGCACCGGCGCGTCGTGCGCTGGTGCGCGAGTGGATCGGGTGCGGTGCCAGCGAGCGTCGCGCCTTGGCAGCGATCGGCATGAGCGCCAGTGCGCTGCGCTATCGCCCGTGCGAAGACCGCAACGTTGAGCTACGCGAGCGCATTCTTGCGCTGGCGCATCGCCATCGCCGCTATGGCGTGGGGATGATCTATCTCAAACTTCGTCAGGAAGGACGCGTCGTGAACTACAAGCGCGTGGAGCGGTTGTACCGCGAACAGCAGTTGCAGGTCCGGCGCCGCAGGCGCAAGAAGGTGCCGGTGGGCGAGCGCCAACCATTGTTGCGGCCATCGCAGGCCAACCAGGTGTGGTCGATGGACTTCGTGTTCGACCGCACTGCCGAAGGTCGGGTGCTCAAGTGTCTGGTGATCGTGGACGACGCAACCCACGAAGCGGTCGCCATCGACGTGGAGCGCGCGATCTCGGGACGCGGCGTTGCGCGCGTGCTGGACCGACTGGCACACAGTCGCGGTTTGCCGCAGGTGATCCGCACTGAGCGCGAAGCCTGCCCTCGAGGCACAACGGCAAGGAGTTTTGCGGCAGGGCGATGGTCGCCTGGGCGCACGCCCGTGGTGTGCAGCTACGGCTCATCCAGCCGGGCAAACCGAACCAGAACGCCTACGTCGAATCGTTCAACGGCCGACTAGGCGACGAATGCCTCAACGAGCACTGGTTCCCAACACTGCTGCACGCGCGCACCGAGATCGAACGCTGGCGACGCGAATACAACGAGGACCGACCCAAGAAAGCAATCGGCGGCATGACGCCGGCCGCTTATGCCCAACATCTGGCAAACACCGATATCATCAGGCCCGGACTCTAAACCCGGCCGCTACTCAGAGCGGGGGGACGTCGCGTCCACGTCGCTACCGTCGATGTAGCTGGCCTTGATCCAGGCTTCGGTGCGCGGCGAGGGCTTGCCGCGCAGGCCCAGGTTGGCAAAGCCCAGATTGGTCGAGTCCGACGCTTCGTCGATCGAGCGGCCGCTCAGGCGCAGGTCGGATTCGACCTTGCTGCGCAGCTCGCTGATGTCGGCGGTGAACTCGACGCGCTCGGTCATTTCCTGGCGGTAACCGATACCCAGGGTGGCCTGCTGCAGCGTGCCGTCGATGACGAAACCGCTGCCGATGTAGTAGTCCTTGGTGGCAAGCGCAGCACGTAGACCGGCTCGGCAATCTGCCGGGAGCCGCGGAGGTAGCTGCCGTCGATGTCGTCGGACTCGTCGTTGACGTTGATTTCGCTACGGTTCCAGCCGCCTTCGACCTAGCTGTAACTCAGGCCTTCAGCAGACGCGGCAAACGGTGCGGCAGCCAGCAGGACAGCCAGAATCAGGGTGTTATGCATTGGATGGTTGATGTCCGCGTCTCCGCCCCCGTTGCAGGGCGGAACGAGCGACGTCTCCCGTCGCGGGGCGCAATTTAACAAATAATTCACAATCCTGGCTATGGAGGATTTCCAGACATGACGCAGTGTCCTTCCAGCCTTATCTGACGCTCAGCAATCGCGCCGATGTGCCCTGTTAGACTTTGCGGGCCGGCTTGCCGGCACTCACGAACGTCTTCAGGGCGGGGTGCGATTCCCCACCGGCGGTATGCATGCGCAAGCGTGCGAGCCCGCGAGCGCTTTCGCATGCTAGTCCCGGATTTTCAGTATTCGGGCGCTTCAGTGCGCAAGGTCAGCAGATCCGGTGCGATGCCGGGGCCGACGGTATAGTCCGGATGAAAGAAGACGGCCAACGCACAGCGTTGCGGCTGTGTGCGCCTGTATGCCTTGTGGCGTTTTTCGCTCAACTCCTGCGAGAAACGACTATGTCCACGCGTTACCTGTCGCGCTGTGTCGCAATGTTACATCGCACTCCATCGGTCCCGTCGCTGCCGCAAGCGGAGGCGTGCTGATGTTTACCGGAATCATTGAAGGCGTCGGCCGTCTGGCTGCGCGCCAGCCGCAAGCCGGCGATGTGCGTTTCACCTTCGCGACCGGCAACCTGCCTTTTGAATCGGTGCAACTGGGCGAGAGCATCGCGGTCAACGGCGTGTGCCTTACTGTGATTGGGTTCGATGCGGAGAGCTTTCAGGCCGACGCCTCGACCGAAACTTTATCGCTGACCACGCTAAGCGCATTGCCTGAAGGTGCGTTGCTTAATCTGGAGCGTGCGATGCGTCCGACAGACCGCCTCGGCGGACACCTGGTCAGCGGGCATGTCGATGGCCTGGGCCAGGTGCAATCGATGCATGGCGATGCGCGCGCGCAGCGCTGGCGTTTTGCCGCGCCGCCGGCCGTGCTGCGCTATGTCGCTAAGAAGGGATCGATCTGTGTGGATGGGGTCAGCCTCACCGTCAATGAAGTGGACGCAGACGGCTTCGAGGTCGCGTTGATTCCGCACACGGTGGCCAATACCGCGTTTGCGCAGACCGCGGTAGGCGCGGCAGTGAATCTGGAAATCGATCTGGTGGCGCGCTATGTCGAACGCCTGCTCGGCACGCGGGGTGAGGCATGAACTTCGCGCCAGTTCCCGAGCTGATCGAAGAACTGCGCGCCGGGCGCATGGTGGTGATCGTCGATGACGAGGACCGCGAAAACGAAGGCGATCTGATCATGGCGGCCGAGTTGGTCAAGCCGTCAGACATCAATTTCATGGTGACCCACGCGCGCGGCCTGGTGTGTCTGTCGCTGACCCGCGAGCGTTGCGCGCAGCTCGGCCTTGCACCGATGGTGCGCAACAACACCGCGCAGTTCCACACCAACTTCACCGTCAGCATCGAGGCGGCCGAAGGGGTGACCACCGGCATCTCCGCCTACGACCGCGCGCATACCGTGCGCACCGCAGTGCGCCCGGATGCCAAGCCGCAGGATCTGAGCCAGCCGGGGCATATCTTTCCGCTGATTTCGCAGCCGGGCGGCGTGCTGACCCGCGCCGGTCACACCGAAGCAGCCAGCGATCTGCCGATGCTGGCCGGGCTGGAACCGGCCGGTGTGCTGGTGGAAGTACTCAATCCGGACGGCAGTATGGCGCGCCGCCCGCAGCTGGAAGTGTTCGCGTGCGAGCATGGGCTGAAGATGGGCTCGATCGCCGATCTGATCGCGTACCGGCTGGCCAACGAGCACACTGTCGAGCGCGTGGACGAACGCGAAATCACTACCGAATTCGGCCCATTCCGGTTGGTGACTTACCGCGACCGCATTGCGCACGATCTGCATTTTGCGCTGGTGCGTGGCACCGCCGATCCGCACACGCCGACACTGGTGCGCGTGCAGGTGGAAAACCCGCTGGCCGATCTGCTGCATTGGCGGCGCGATGATTTCGGCGTGGCGGCAACCGACGCGTTGCGTGCGATCGCCGCTGAGGGGCAGGGCGTGATGGTGGTGCTTTCGGCACCGCGCGACAGCCAATCGTTGTTGACACGGCTGCGCCAGCAGCCCGAAGCCGCGGCTAACGCCAAGGACGTCAGCCAATGGCGACGCAATGGGGCTGGCGCGCAGATCCTGGCCGAACTGGGCCTGGGCAAGCTGCGCGTGCTGGGCACGCCGCGGCGTCAGGTGGGGTTGGCCGGGTTCGGGCTGGAGGTGGTGGAGTATCTGGAATGCCACGCTGGCAAAGGCTTGCGTTCGTTGCCGCCGGCTGCCGTGCCCTGAGAGCGGCTGACGGCCCGTAGCGAGCGGTCGTCTGGGTGTCTACGCACGACGCGGACGCGTGGGAACTGCAGTGGTCGCGTGATGGCGACCGTTTCTACGCATCAACCGATCCGTCTGGCGGCTGCGCAATCCGCTGATCGCCGCTTCAAAGCACGTCTGACACGCTTGGCCGGGTCTGCTTCGGCGGCCCCGGCCTGCACGCCTGGGCCGGGCCTGGGGCCGGCAACTGTTAAACTTTACGACCACTTGAGTTGCCGACCCGCATGACCCACTACGAAGGCGATCTTCGCCCCACCACCGCGCGCTTTGCGATCATCGCCAGCCGCTGGAATGCCCGTATCACCGACGCGTTGGTCACCGGGACGCGCCAGAGCCTGGCCGGCAACGGCATCGGCGAGGACGCCATCGACGTAATCCGCGTGCCGGGCGCCTGGGAAATTCCGATCGCCGTCAACCGCGTGGCGCAGTCCGGCCAGCATGGCGCGATCATCGCCCTGGGCTGTGTGATCCGTGGCGACACCCGTCATTACGAACACGTCGCCGACCTGTGCGCCGAAGGCCTGATGAGCGTGCAGTTGCAGACCGGCGTGCCGGTGCTCAACGGCGTACTGGCGGTGGAGCGCGTGGAAGATGCCGAGGCACGTGCCGGCGGCAGCCATGGCAACAAGGGCGAAGAATGCGCGCTTGCGGCGCTGGAACTGGTGAATTTGATGGAGTTGTTGCCATGAGCAAACCTGGTGGACACGCCCGCCATGGTCGTCGCGACGGCATTGACCCGGTGTTGCGTTCGCGCGCACGCCGGCGTGCCTTGCAGGCGATATATGCCTGGCAGATTTCCGGTGGTTTCGTTAAGCAGGTGATCGGCCAGTTTGCGCATGAGCAGGCGCACGAGGTTGCCGATCTGGCGTATTTCGAGAGCCTTGTCGAAGGCGTGCTCACCAATCGCGCCGAGCTGGATACCGCGTTGACCCCGTATCTGGATCGCAGCGTGGAAGAGGTCGATGCGATCGAACGCGCAGTGCTGCGCTTGGCCACCTACGAATTGTTGTATCGGCAAGACGTGCCGTATCGCGTGGTGATCAACGAAGCGATCGAAACCTCCAAGCGCTTCGGCTCCGAACATGGCCACACCTACGTCAACGGCGTGCTGGATCGTGCCGCAGTGGAGTGGCGCAAGGTTGAGTCGGGCGCGAGCGGCGCCTGAGGCGGTGCGGGACGGAGGAGTCGGGAATCGCAAGAGCCCCGTCTCGACATGGCCCGATGCTTTTGCGGTTCCCGATTCCCCACTCCCGATTCCCGTCACCATGCCCGAATTCGATCTGATTGCTCGGCTACGCGCGCGCATAGCGGCGCGTGCCGATGTGCCGTTGGGCATTGGCGACGATGCGGCCTTGCTGCAGCCGCCGCCGGGTGAGCAACTGGCGATCACTGCCGATACGCTCAATGCGGGCGTGCATTTTCCGCATGAAACGCGTGCGGACGATCTGGGCTGGAAGACGTTGGCGGTCAACCTCTCCGATCTCGCTGCGATGGGCGCACAACCGCGCTGGTGCACCTTGTCGCTGTCCTTGCCCCATGACGATGCAGCGTGGGTGGATGCGTTTGCCGATGGATTTTTTGCGCTGGCCGATGCGCATGACATTGCATTGGTCGGTGGCGATACCACGCGCGGGCCGTTGTCGTGTGCGGTGACCGCAATCGGCAGTCTGCCGCCGGGCGCTGCGTTGCGTCGCGATGGTGCGCGTGTGGGCGACGAGGTGTGGGTGACCGGGGCGCTGGGCGAAGCCGCCGCGGCATTGGCACTGTGGCAGGCCGCTCAGTTGGATGTGACTTGTGTGGCTGCCGACCCATTGCACGAGCAGTGGCGCAGCCGCTTGCTGCGTCCGCAGCCGCGTGTGCAGGCCGGACTGCGGTTGCGTGGGCTTGCGCATGCGTGCGTGGATGTCTCCGATGGGTTGCTGGCCGATCTGGGGCATCTGTGCGAGCGCAGCGGTGTAGGCGCGCAACTTGCGTTGGCGGCACTGCCGACGATGCAGCGCAGCGCCCAGATCACTGCGCTGCAGTACATCGGCTGGCAACTCGGCGGTGGCGACGACTACGAGCTGTGCTTCACCGCCGCGCCGCAACACCGTGATGAGGTGCGGCAGGCAATGGAATTTGCCGGAATTGCCGCCACGCGTATCGGTCGCATTGTCGCCGCGCCTGGCGTGGTGGTGCGCGACGCCGACGGCAACCCGTGGCAGTCGCCGCAGCGTGGGTACCAGCACTTCGTAGGCTGACGATTGCGTTTGGCACTGCTGCATCGACTGATAATCACGACATGCGCCTCAGTTGGCGCGGCAGGTATGTCGGTGATGTCCTTTGAACTGGATTCGGGGCTGATTTTGAAGGTGTGGAATGCCGTTTCCTCCCCCGCATCCCGCCTTCGGGCACCTTCTCCCGCAGGCGGGAGAAGGGTGTGTCAGCAGGGGCGGTTACGTGATGGAGCGTGCGGCCCGTATCGCTCCAGCTAGGCTAATCTGCGCCGCCTCCCGAATCTTGGCCTTTGATCCATACCGTACCGTCTGGTATGTTTGCGGCGTTCTCCCCCGTACCACGGATGCATGGAAGTTGCCGCTGGGCCATCCCGGCCCGGCCTCGCGTGGGAGAGAGCAGCATGAATAAGCATTGGACTGGGGGCATCGCCGCAATGGCGTTGCTGGTGGCATCTGCGTCGGCGGTGGCGGGCGCTTTCAGCAAGACCTACGAACGCATCCCCTGCTGGGATGGCGCCCTGGTGCTGGTGCCTCAGGGGCTGGGCAGCAGTGCGTTTCCGCTGATTGTGATGCCGGCCAGCTGGTCGTCACCCAACCTGGAATATCTGGGCCGCGCCAGCCAATTGGCCAGCGACGGCTACGTGGTGGTCAGCTACACCACGCGCGGTTTCTGGGATTCGGCCGGGCAGATCGACATCGCCGGCGCGGACACCGTGCAAGACGTCAGCGCGGTGATCGACTGGGCGCTGGCGCATACGCCGGCAAACCTGAACGCGATCGGCGCGTCGGGTATTTCGTACGGGTCGGGCATCAGCCTGCTGGCCGCCGAGCGCGACCCGCGCATCAAGGCGGTGGCCGCGCTCAGTGGCTGGGCCGATCTGGAGGCGTCGCTGTATTCCAATCGCACCGTCAGCCAACAAGGGGTCGGATTGTTGGTCGGTGCCGGCGCGTTGACCGGGCGTCCCGGCCCGGATCTGGCGCAGATCGGCGCAAGGGTTGCCATCGGAGATTACGACGGTGCTGTGCAGGGCTTCCTGCCGCAGGCTGCCTTGCGCAGCCCGGCCACCGATGTGGCCGCACTCAACGCGCGCGGCACCGCCGTGCTGCTGGGCAATGCCTTCAACGACGGCTTGTTCCCGCCCAATCAGACCATCGCATTCTTCAATCAACTGCACGGGCCAAAGCAATTGCTGTTGAGTCCAGGCGATCACGCCAAGGCAGAGCTGCCCGGCGCGCTGGGTTTGCCCAACGAGATCTACACGGCAACCACGCGCTGGTTTGATCGTCATCTCAAGCAAGTGCGCAATGGTGTGGATGCCGAAGCGCCGGTGCAGCTGTCGCCGCGTGCCGGGCAATGGCTGGAGTATCCGGATTGGGCAGCGGTGCAGCAGGGCACTACACGTTTGGGACTGTCGGCACCAGCCGGATCACTCAGCCCGACCGGCGGCTTGATCGGCGGCACTTCAAGCGGATGGCAGTCGCGTATCGCCACCGATGTGCCGACGCTGGCCGATTCGGGCGTGGTGCTGGTCAGCGGTTTGCTGCAAGGCATCGGCGTGCCGGTGACCGCTTCGATTCCGCTGGTCAATCGTGCCGGTGCTGCGGTGTGGGTGGGTTCGCCATCGAGCGATATGCGGCGCTTGGCCGGCAGTCCATCGCTGCGCGTGACCGTAGTGCCCAGTCAATCGAAGGTCAGCCTGTTCGCGTATCTGTATCAGATGGATGGCTTGGGTGCGGCGCAACTGATCACGCATGCGCCTTACTCGCTACGCGGTGCTATACCGGGCTGCGCAGTGACCCTGGATTGGTCGTTGCAGGCGCGGCTGCCGAGATACCTGCCGGGCAACGGTTGGTGCTGGTGATCGACACCTGCGATGCGCGTTACACCGATGCCAGCGACGGTGGCGGTACGGTGACGTTTACCTCGCCGGTGGCAATGCCATTGGTATTGAACGTGCCGCTGCACTAACGTGTGACCGGCCGAAAACGCGCTGAGTGTTCGGGGGTGTGCAGCCGTGAACCGTGTCAGGCGCAGTTTTTCACGTAGCCACCGACCAACGCACTGGTGCGGCGTCCTCGCCGCTTGCGGGACCCTGCGGCGGTATGGACGACGCCACGGAGCCTACGTGGGCGGATTCACGGCGTGTCCCGGAAGCGGTGAGGGCATCGCGCCCTCGACCAACCCGGGCTTTGGCATTCCAACTGAGGTAAAAAGTCGGCACCTTTGCTCATCTGGCGCTGGGTGGATGGCGTTGATGCGCCAGTTGCAGACTGCCGTCCAGCGTGATTTATGCGGAATTTACGCGGCGGCTCTAGCAGGTCCATAGCGACTTTACGCAGGCCAGGAACAGACTGCGCAGGTTGGCGGAGCGGTTCCGCCCTGGACGATCCCGATGCATCCCTTGACCTGTCTGCTCCATCGGCGCTGCGCGCACGGTGCTGCAGCGCTTTGCCTTGCTGGCATGCACACGTTGCATGCGCCGTCGCATATCTCATCCATCGCGCCGCACTGCGCGCGTGCCGGGGAGTAGCCGACATGCCTGCCGGGTTGTCCCTGCTGTGCGGCGTGGCCGTACTCGTTTCTGCTGCGTACCTGTTGTACGTGTTGCTGCGGCCCGAAGACTTTTGATGCGAGTACTCTCCAACGATTGAAACCTTACTTGAGATAGTGACGCCGATGATGGGTCTGGCGTTGGCGTTGGCGTTAGCGAGCTTGCGCGCGTTGTTTGGTGGACGCGCTGTTGCGCGCTCTGCCGATGCCCTATCTACATCGGACGCAACGGTGAACACACGGGCAGGGATGGTTGGGGCTGTTGTTCCGGAGACGGTGGCGCCGCAGGAGGGAGGGCAGCATGCAACTGTCGGCCTGGCAACCGGCGGGCTGGACGCCTTGCCCGAAGCCGACGTCAGTAATGTGGGCGGCGTTGAGCACGCAGACCGGCTGGGTCAATGCGATGCACGATTCGTTGGCGCCGTTGAGTGGCCTGGTGACCTTGGTCGACATGCTGATCAACGCAATCTGGGGCGGTATCGGCTGCGGCTTGCAGCAGTTCATGATGTCTCTGTTGCTGAGCGTGTTTCTGGCCGGTTCGATGACCGGGCGCACGCCGGACTTGTTCGGCCGCAAGATCGAGTCGCGCGAGATGCAAATGCTGGCGCTGCTGATCCTGTTGCAACCGCTGGTGGTGTTGGGCTTGACCGCGGTAGCGCTGGCAGTGCCGGCATTGACTGCTAATTCCAACCCCGGCTTTCATGGCATCAGTCAGGTGTTCTACGAGTACACCTCGGCATTTACCGACAACGGTTCGGGTTTCGAAGGCCTGGGCGATGCCACGTACTGGTGGAATCTTAGCTGTTCGGTAGTGCTGGCATTGGGCCGCTATCTAGTGCTGATCCTGCCGCTGATGGTGGCCGCGGGCATGGCGGTGAAACGGCGTGCGCCCGAGGCGGCCGGCAGCCTGCAGGTCGAAACCCCCACCTTTGCGTTGACCCTGATGGCGATCGTGCTCACCGTGCTGCAGTTCATGCCGGCACTGGTGCTGTGCCCTATCGCTGAACATCTCGCCCATGCGAGCACCGAGCAGGCGACGTGCTTTCCTGCCCTATCCAGCGACATCAGCCATAGTGCGGCGGCGTAAATCCCGCCGCGTCCAGGCATTGCGCCAGCGCTTCCGGCGGCGGCCCCATGGGTGGCTCATCCGGCAGCGCCAGTGCGATGCGCTGCGCGGTGGCGCAAGCCTGCAGTGCAGCGTCGAACTCGGGATCGTACGGCGGCGGGCCATGTGGTTCGCCTGGTCCGTGCGGTCTGTCGAACGCCAGACCCTCAGGTCCCGGGCCACCTGGTCCCGGGGCGACCAGCTCCAGGACCATCCGGCGAATGCGGAGGCAACGCCACGCCCTTGCTCGCCAGGCAAGCATCGAAGGCCGCCCGATCCAGTCGTCCATCGGGCGCGGCGGCGTGCGACCCGGTAGTGGGCGGTGGTGGCAAGGGAACACCTTGTTCCTGCGCACAGCCCCGCAACGTAGCCAAAGCGCTTGCACGCGGCAACGCTGGCGGCGGACCGCGATGTCCGTGTGGTGGCGGTGGTGCATCGTAAGGAGGGCCGCACAGGCTGGCGCAGCCTCCCAGGCTCAGCGCTGCAAGCAATGCGGTGGTAACAGCAAATGTCGGTCGTGTCTGGACCATCGTCGATCTCCCTGGATGGATGGCGCTCGTGCGTACAAAGCATGCACATGCCGGGTGCGGGCTGGGCCGCGTGTTAGGGAAAGCCTTGCATGCGGATGTGCCGCGCATTTGCCGCTGCACGCCAATCGCTGGCATGCGCTGATTGCAACGTTGCAGTTGCTGCGAAGCGGACGGTAAAGCTGTCAGTTCTCGACGACGGCAGGCGCCACGCTCACGGGGGTTTCCACCGTGTGCTCCGGCAGCGACGCCAGCACCGCAGTGCGAAACCGCGCGGCAAACGCGGCGTCGTTGGCTTGGTAGAACGCGCGCGCATTGGCCGACAACTTGTCCAGCTGCGCCTGCGGCAGCGCCAGCGCGGCTTCCACTGCGCTGGCAATGCCCGCAGCGTCCACGTAGTAATACGACGCCAGACGCCGCAGGCGCACCTCGGCCACCGGGATCAGCACGCCGTGCTCGGGCCTGACCAATTCGTTCATCGGCTCGCCGTCAGTGGCTAGCGTCACCGCTCCCACGCTCAGCGCTTCCATCAGGTAATGACCGAAGCCCTCGGCCTCGGACGGACAGATATGGAACCGATGCGCGTTCTGCAGCCGACGCAGTTCGGCATCGTCGAGATAGCGGACGCGGTGATCGATATTCTGCGCCACCACCGGCCTGCCGGCGGTGCGCGGGTTCTGCACCACCGTCAGCAGCGGCCATTCCGGATGCCGCTGCCAGGTCTCCAGCAGCACACGCGTGCCCTTGGCGGTGCTGCGCCCGGCCAGATGAAAGAACGCCCGCCGACGGGGCACTTGCGGGTCGTACCGATCCGGGCTGCTGAAGCCGATAAAGCGCGTAGTGCATCCCAGGCTGCGGAAGATCCGCTCGGCGTGATGGGTCTTGCACAGCACCGCATCAAAGCGCGGCAGCAGCGGCAGCCACTTGGGCAGCAGCCATTCCGGATTGGGCACCAGAAGATTGATCCGACCCAGCGGCAGACAGCGCGCATACACACGTTCGGAAAAGATCTGCAGCGGCACACGCCCGAACAGCGCGCGGCTGGCCCACAGGCGGGCTTCGCGCCCGGTGTCCTGCAAGCGCTGGCTGGTGAATCCCACTTCCTGCACCGGCACGCCGCCAGCGCGCAGCGTTTCGGCCATTAGCACCATGTCACGGGTCAGCCCAACGCCGTTATCGCGGCTGATCACCCGCATCATCGGAAACGCCTTGTCATGCGTGCACACGCCATTGCAGCGGCGGAGTGTCAATACAATGGTTTCCTGCGCGATGTCCCGTTCTGTCATGTTGCGTCACACGTGTGCCAATGGTTGACAAATTCGATCATTATGATGCGTGCTCCAGCCTTGTAACTGCGAGCACCATGTATCCGCTAGCCGCCACCCTGCGCGGGCTAATCTCCGCGCCACCGACGATGACCTCAATGGACATGCAACAACACTGCGTTCTTGTGGTCGACGACGACCCGGACCTGCGCAAGCTGATCGGCGAGTTCCTCAGCGCCCACGGCTATCAGGTGGATGTTGCCGGAAACGCGGCGGAGATGCGCAAGAGCGTTGCGCAGCGCCGCCCGGACCTCATCGTACTCGACGTGATGATGCCTGGAGAAGACGGACTGAGCGCTGCGCGTGCCCTGGCCAGTGAGCGCGGTTCGCCTGCGGTCATCATGCTCAGAGCGCTAGGCAACGACACCGACCGCATCATCGGTCTGGAAGTGGGTGCCGACGATTGCCTGGCAAAGCCTTGCAATCCGCGCGAATTGCTGGCGCGGGTGCGCGCCCTGCTGCGCCGCAGACAGGCCGGCAGGGAGTAGGCCGATCACCGCGGCAACGTCTACGAGTTCGCCGGCTGGCGGCTGGACGTGGTGCGTCGCGACCTGCGCGACCCTACCGGCATCTTCATCAATCTGTCCGATGGGGAGTTCGCGCTGCTGCGTACCTTCGTCGAACATCCGCAGCGGGTTCTGAGCCGCGACCAGTTGCTGGACTACGCCCGCGGTCGCGACACCGATGTCTACGATCGCGCCGTCGACAGCCAGATCAGCCGCCTGCGCCGCAAGATCAACGAACGTGTCCATACCGAGTTGATTCGCACCGTCCGTAACGAAGGCTACATGCTGCTGCCTGGCGTCTCGCGCTTGTGAGTAAACCGGCACGTCGCGGGCTGTCGATCTTTGCCCGTACCTTCGTGTTGCTGGCGGTGGCGCTGCTCACGGCCCAGGCGGTGGGTATCGCGCTGCTGGTGATGCGAACCCCTATCTACGAGCCCCCGGTGCATCCGCCGGAGGTGGTCGCGCTGCTGTCCAGGCGCATGCCGGCCGGCACCCAGACCCTGCAGGTGCACGAATCCGCCCAAGCTCCCACGGCGCCAGCGGCAGACCAGGTGCGCGACCCGTTCGCCGAAATGTTGCTTGCCCATTGGCTGAATGTCCCCGAGCAACGCGTGCGTTTCTATCGCAGCGCCAACGATCGCGAAGGCCCGCGGCTGGGTATGCCGGGCCCGCAGCCAATGCCGCCATTCCCGGGTAACTGGCCGCGCGAACGCCAGTCCGGCGAGCCGCCATTCGGCAACGGGCTAAGGCCGGACGATGCGCCCGGCGTCTGGGAAAGCGAGCGGCTGACCCCCGGCGTGCCGCTGCTGGACGGCTTCACCGCCGCGCTGCAGCAGCTCGACGGCCGCTGGCGCACGGTGGCGTTGCCACATCGACGCTTGTCGGACGAGTTCAAAACCCAGGTGGCGCTGCTATTTCTGGCTGGCTTGCTGGCGAATGTGCCGCTGGCGTGGCGGTTTTCGCGTGCGCTGTCGGCGCCGATCAAGCGTTTTGCCGAAGCCGCCGATCGCCTGGGCCGCAACCCGGATGCCGCCGCGCTGCAACGCAGCGGCCCGCCGGAAATCGTGCGCGCCGCCGAGTCGTTCAATGCGATGCAGGCGCGCCTGAACCGCCTGATCAACGAGCGCACCCACATGGTCGCGGCGATCGCGCACGACCTGCGCACACCGCTGGCGCGGTTGTCGTTCCGCCTGGATGGCCTGCAGCCGCCGCTGCGCGAGAAGGCGATGGCCGATATCGACGAAATGAAGGCGATGATTCCCGCCGCACTGGACTTCATCCAGAACGATCGTCATCGCGGCGTCCGCGCACCGTTGGATCTGCGTCTGTTAGTGGAGAGCGTGGTCGACAACGCCACCGACATCGGAGCCGACGCCGAACTGCTGCCCGGTCCGGCGATCACCCTGGATGGCGACCCGCTGGCATTGCGCCGCGCGGTGATGAATCTACTGGAAAACGCCTTGAAATACGGCAAACGCGCACGCTTGTAGCTGCAGCTGCAGCGCGATGGCGAAGACGGCGTGCTGTGGATCGACGACGACGGCCCTGGCATCGACCCTACGTAGCGCGAACAACTGCTGCTACCGTTCGTACTTGGCGAATCCTCGCGCAACCGCGGCACAGGCGGCATCGGCCTGGGCTTGTCGGTCGCGCACAGCATCGTGCTGGCGCATGGCGGCGATCTACGCCTGGACAATCGCGCGCGCGGTGGGCTGCGGGTGACGGTGCGTTTGCCGTGCATGCCGGGGCGGCGCTGAGGCGGAGTTGGAGTGCGTTCTATCGCGCCGCGCATGCCGAGCCAACGTGCGAAGGCGCGTCTTCAAGATGCCCACCGCTTGGCTCCACTCGCTGATGCAGGTTCAGAAGGAGTGAGAGTGACGTGGCGCGCCGTTATCAGATGTATGCAGACCGCCCGGCCCCGCTCGTCGTCTCTTCGGTCGGTCGAAGAGCCGGAAAGCCGAATCGCCGCCTGCGCACGATGCAGCGTGATTGGCGATCACCGCCCGAATCCACACCTGGAGACAGCAACGTGCCTGAGATCAGCAGCGCTCTACGACCGCTGCCGGCAATACGTGCTCAGTACGCGAACGAGCGGAACACGTGATCGACATCGCCGTTCCATGCACCGTGATACAGCGCCAGCTTGCGCTCGGCGGCGGTGACGCCGCTCTCGGCGATTTCGGCAATCACGTCCAGAAAGCCGGTTTCATCCTGACCGTCGCCATTCAAGCGTGCACGCCGACGCAGACCTTCGCGCGCGATGTTGACTGCCTCCACCGCCAGATCGCGCGCGGTGCCGTTGCGGAACGGCAGGCCGAGTGCGTGCCTGGGCACGCCGTCGCGCAGCGCATGGCGCTCGGTCGTGCTGAAGTCCTTGACCAGATCCCAGGCCGCATCCAGCGCGGTGTCGTCATACAACAGCCCCACCCAGAACGCCGATAGCGCGCACAGACGATCCCACGGGCCTGCATCGGCGCCGCGCATTTCCAGATACTTCTTCAAGCGCACTTCCGGGAACGCGGTGGTCATGTGGTCCGACCAATCGCGCAGTGTGGGCAATTCACCCTGCAGTGCCGGCAGCTTGCCCTGCATGAAATCGCGGAAGCTCTGCCCGCTGGCATCGACGTAGACGCCGTTGCGGTAGGAAAAATACATCGGCACATCGAGCAGGTAATCGACGTAGCGCTCGTAGCTGAAACCATCGTCGAACACGAAATCCAGCATGCCGGTGCGATCGGCGTCGGTATCGGTCCAGATGTGCGAGCGGTAACTCAGATAACCGTTCGGCTTGCCTTCGGTGAACGGCGAATCGGCGAACAGCGCGGTGGCGATCGGCTGCAGCGCCAGCGACACACGGAACTTCTTCACCATGTCCGCTTCGGTGGCGTAATCCAGATTGACCTGCACCGTGCAGGTGCGCGTCATCATGTCCAGACCGAGCGAGCCGACCTTGGGCATGTAGTTCTTCATGATCTGGTAGCGGCCCTTCGGCATCCACGGCATCTGGTCGCGACGCCATTTCGGCTGGAAACCCATGCCGAGAAAGCCCAGCAGCAACTCGCTGGCCACCTGCGCCACTTCATCCAGATGGGTGCCGGTTTCCACGCAGGTCTGATGCAGAGTTTCGACTGCTGCGCCAGAGAGTTCCAGCTGCCCGGCCGGCTCCAACGTTACTGACGCGCCGTCGCGTAGCAGTGCGATGGTGTGGCCGTTTTCCTGCAGCGGCTCCCAACCGAAACGGGTCAGCCCGGTCAGCAATGCCTCGATGCCGCGCGCGCCTTCGAAGGTGGGCGCGCGTAGATCATCGAGCTGGAAGCCGAACTTTTCGTGCTCGGTCCCGATCCGCCAATCCGCGCTGGGCTTCTCGCCGGAGGCCAGCACCTGGACCAGTTCCGCGCGTTCGGTGATCGGCGTTTCGACGACGTAGCTGGGACTCGACAAGGGCAGGCTCGCAAATGTGAAGGGGTGGAGCGATGTGGGGAGGCTCCCCTGACACCGCAAGGCCCGCACTATAACCGCCCGGCGGGAAAGGATTGGCCACACGGCCGGGGCATGAGATTTCCACCAACTAGAGCCGGCAGTCGATCGCAGCGTCGGCGTGATCTGCGCCCACTTCGCCAGGATGCGTGCAAGGCAATATCGCCAAACTGAGCCCTTAAATTCGGCATGCAACGTACCCATCGGCGCGCGCAAACGCAGACAGCGAAACGAAGTCCGTCGCCGCTGACGGTCCAGGCATCGGCCCGAGCCCCACCACCTGCTGCACGGCATCACTCGGCCGCGGGCGCTTCCAAGTCCAGGCCCAGCCAGCCAGCCACGATGCTGCGCAGTTCGTCCACGCCCTGGCGCGATTCGCCGGAGTAGGTCTGTACGGTCACGCTGTCGCCGAAGCGGGCGGAAACCTCTTTCTGGACCTTCTGCAGGGTCTGCATCTGCTGACCACGGCCGAGCTTGTCGGCCTTGGTCAGCAGGCCGTGCGCAGGCAGGCCGCGTTCGGCCGCATAGCCCAGCATCTGCAGGTCGTAATCCTTGAGCGGGTGGCGGATATCCATGACCACCACCAGCCCGCGCAAGGCCTCGCGGGTGCGGAAATAGCGGTCGATAAAGGCCTGCCAGTGCGCCTGCAGGTCCTGCGGCACCTTGGCGTAGCCATAACCGGGCAAGTCCACCAGATAGCGCTCGGGCTGGATCTGGAAGAACACCAGCTGCTGGGTGCGGCCAGGCATCTTGGAGACGCGGGCCAGCGCATTCTGGCGGGTCAGCGCATTGAGGGCGCTGGATTTTCCGGCGTTTGAGCGGCCGGCGAAGGCAACCTCGTAGCCGTCATCGTCGGGCAATTGCCGGGCGTTGTGGGCGGACAGGTGGTAGCGGGCTTGTTCGATAAGGAGCGACATCCCCCTAGGATCGCACGTTCGGGCTTGGCGGTTTTGCTGCACTGTTCGTTGACCCTGGCGCAAAGGCGTGTCGATAATCGAAGCACGCCTGCCACAGCCAGCACCAAACGCGCGCGGGCCGGGTCCATACGGAGCTTTAGCTGATGCGCCATGCTCGTGTGCTTGTCCTCGCCGCTCTCGCCGTGTCGGTCATCGCGGCCTTGGCGTTTGCGCAATCGGCGGTCACGCCGGTCCCCGATCCGCCGCCCGTGCGCGTTGCGCCGCTGGAGGTGGACCTATCCAAAACCACCTGGGGCGACGCCAAGGCTGGCCAGACCAAGGCCGTCGCCTGCGCGGCCTGCCACGGCCAGGATGGCAATCCGGCAGTGGCCATGTACCCACGCATCGCCGGGCAAACCGAGCGCTACGTGGCGCATCAGGTTGCGCTGATCGCCAGCGGCGAGCGCACCACCGGCATGTCGGCGGTCATGGTGCCGTTCGTCAAGTACCTCACTGCGCAGGACATGCGCGACCTGGGTGCCTACTTCGCCACCCAGAAGTCGTCCGCCGGGGTCGCCGACGATGCGGTGGTCAGCGAGGGGCCGTATCAGGGCCTGAAGTTCTACGAGGTCGGCGAAAAGCTCTACCGCGGTGGCGACATCGCGCGCGGAGTGCCGGCCTGCATGGCCTGCCATGGCCCGTCTGGCGCCGGCAATCCGGGGCCGGCGTATCCGCGCCTGGGCGGCCAGCATGCCGACTACGTGGCGCGGCGGCTGAAGGAATATCAGGCAGGCACCACCCAGGAGCGCAATCCGGCGCTGTTCAATATCATGGCGCAGGTGGCGCGCCCGCTGACCGAGCAGGAGATCCAGGCGCTGGCCAGTTATCTGCAGGGTCTGCACGACCGCGCCGACGATGCAGCCGCCGCACGGGCACCTGCCGGGACACCACCACCCTCATGAGTTGACTGCCGCAGCTGCCACACCGTTTCACGACGCCGGTCCCGCGACCGGCGTCGTCGTTTCACGCTTCCCCCTCGCATCCCCACGGAGCCCGCATGAATCTGCTTTCCCGCCTGTCCCTGCTGTTATTGAGCCTGGTGCCGCTGGTGGCCTGTGCCGTCGACAAGAAGGCGCCGCCGGTCGAAGGTGAGGACTACGTCCTGATCGACGGCGGCCAGCCGTACGCCCCGCTGGCCGGCAAGATCGAAGTAGCCGAAGTGTTCGGCTACACCTGCCCGCACTGCGCGCATTTCGAGCCGGTGCTGGACGCCTGGGTGGCCAAGCAGCCGTCGTATGTGCGCTTCACTCCGGTGCCGGCGGCATTTGGCGGCTCCTGGGATGCGTTCGCGCGCGCCTACTTCGCCGCCGACATTCTGGGCGTGGCCAAGCGCAGCCATCGCGCCATGTTCGATGCGATCCACGAAAAGCAAAGCGTGCCCTCCCAGAACGTGGCCCCGGAAGAACTGGCCGCGTTTTATGCCGATTACGGTATTGCGCCGCAGCGCTTCATCGAGACTTTCAAGAGCGAGGCGGTGGACGCCAGACTCAAGGCCGCACGCGAGTTCGCGCTGCGCAGCAAGATCCCCGGCACCCCGGCCATCATCGTCAACGGGCGCTATCTGATTGGCGCGCGCAATTACCCCGACATGCTGCGCGTGGCCGACTACCTGATCGCCCGCGAGCACGCCGCGCCGGCCAAGCGCTGAACCGCAAGCCGCCACCGACGGCCGCCCGTGGCATCATGCGCCCCGCGGCCGCCCGGCCTTTTCCTCGTCCCACGCTGGAGATCCAATCCGATGAAGACCCGCTTCGCCCTGACGCTGATGGCGCTGCTGCCGATCCTGGTCGCCTGCAAGGCCCAGGACGGCTCGTCCGACACCGCGCCTGCCGCCACCCCGGCTGCCGAGACGGCGCCTGCGCCGGCCGCTGCTGCGGCTGCCGCCCCCGCCGCAGCGCCTGCGGTTGGCCAGAGCGCCGCCACGCCGCCGGCCGCCGCGCCCAGCGCCGCGCCGCGCGCACCGAACGGCCCCGATCCGGTCGCCGGCACCGACTATCTGGATATCGAAGGTGGCCAGCCGTATCAGCAGGCCGCCGGCAAGATCGAAGTGGCCGAGGTGTTCGGCTATGTCTGCCCCGCCTGCAACGCGTTCCAGCCGCTGATCGGGCCGTGGAAGGCCGGTCTGCCCTCGGACGTGCATTTCGTCTACGTGCCGGCGATGTTCGGTGGCCCGTGGGATGACTACGGCCGCGCCTTCTATGCCGCCGAAACGCTGGGCGTGCAGGAAAAGACCCACGAAGCGCTGTACAAGGCCATCCACGTCGAGCAGACCCTCAAGGGCGAGCGCGGCAAGGATTCGGTGCAGGACATCGCTGCGTTCTACGCCAAGTACGGCGTGGACCAGAACACCTTCATCAACACCATGAGCAGCTTCGGCGTGTCGGCCAAGACCAACCGCGCCAAGCAGTTCGCCAAGCGCAGCAAGATCACCGGCACCCCGACGCTGATCGTCAACGGCAAGTACCTGGTCAAGGGGCAGAACTTTCCGGACATGCTGCGCATCGCCGATCACCTGATCGCGCGCGAACGCGCCACGCTGGCCAAGTGAGCCGAGCGATCGCAACGTCGTGAACGCTTCGGACTCGCGTACCCTGCGGGTGCTGACCGCCAATATCCAGGCCGGTTCCAGCACCCGCCGTTATAGCGACTATGTCACACGCAGTTGGTCGCACGCGCTGCCGCTGGGCAGCAAGCGCACCAGCCTGGACAGCATCGCCAAGCTGGCCGGTCAACGCGACATCGTAGGCCTGCAGGAAGCCGATCCGGGAAGTCTGCGCTCGGGCTTCACCAACCAGACCCACTACCTGGCTGAGCGCGCCGGTTTCGATTACTGGAGCCACCAACCCAACCGTCGCATGGGCGGGGTGGCCTCCAGCGCGAATGGGTTGCTGAGCAAGTTGGAACCGGTGGAGGTGCAGGATCACGCCCTGCCAGGCCGCATCGGCGGGCGCGGCATCCTGCTGGCCAAATTCGGCCAAGGCCGCGACGGTCTTGCCGTGGCCGTGGCGCACTTGTCGCTGGGCGCAAATTCACGCATGGCGCAATTGGCCTTTATCGCCGAGTTGTTGTCCGATCATCCCAACGCGATGTTGATGGGCGACTTCAACTGCATGGCCGATCGACCGGAAATGCAGGCCTTGTATCGCCACACGCGTCTGCAACCGCCGAGCTGTGTCCTGCACACGTTTCCCAGCTGGCGACCGGATCGGGCGATCGACCACATCCTGGTCAGCGACAGTCTGGTGATCGAACACACCGAGGCGATTCCGGCCGCGTTTTCCGATCATCTGGCGGTGGGCATGAATATCCGCGTGCCATCGCAGCTGCTGCGTTAGACGACGCGAAAGTGTTGCTCTCAAGAATCAGGTGCAACATTTGGATAAATCGAATGTCTGCATAAGAGTCGCTATCAAAACTACTGCGCAGTCGCCAGGCGAGCGCGGACCGCCTGGCCGTCCGCATGTCGTCGCACTGTTGCACTATCCAGGAGTCACATGAAAGCCGTCGTCTACACAGCCTTTTCCCAGCCTCCCCATCTGCTGACGGTCGAAGATCCAACGCCCGAGCGTCACGGCGTGGTGGTTCAGGTCCGCGCTACGGGCGTCTGCCGCAGCGATTGGCATGGCTGGAAAGGCCATGACCCGGATATCCGGCTGCCGCATGTGCCCGGTCACGAATTGGCGGGCATCGTTGCCGAGGTAGGCAAGGACGTCACAAAGTGGAAGGTCGGCGATCGCGTTACCGTTCCTTTCGTCGGCGGCTGCGGCGCCTGCGCGGAATGCGACAGCGGCAATCAACAGGTATGCCATCGCCAATTCCAGCCGGGCTTCACTCATTGGGGTTCGTTCGCCGCCTATGCCGGGATACACAAGGCGGATGTGAATCTTGTCGCGCTGCCCGACAGCATGGACTTCGCCACGGCGGCGAGTCTGGGCTGTCGTTTCGTCACCGCCTTCCGTGCCGTCGTCGATCAAGGCAAGGCAACGGCCGGACAATGGGTGGCGGTTCATGGCTGCGGTGGCGTGGGGCTGTCCGCGGTCATGATCGCGACCGCCATCGGAGCGAACGTCGTCGCCATCGACATCTCGGACGAGGCGCTGGAACTGGCCCGCTCGCTCGGTGCTGTGGCGACCGTCAACGCGAACCGCGTCGCCGATGTCGCCGAAGCTGTGCGAGAAACGACAAAGGGCGGCGCGCACGTGTCGCTGGATGCGCTCGGCCATCCGACCACCTGCTTCAATTCCATCGATAACTTGCGACGCCGCGGCAAGCATGTCCAGGTTGGGCTCATGTTGTCCGATTACAGCCAGCCTGCGATACCGATGAGCAAGGTCATTTCCCACGAACTCGAGATCTACGGCAGCCATGGCATGCAGGCGCACCGCTATGACGCGCTGCTGGAGATGATCGGCGCAGGCAAGCTGGCGCCCGAAAAGCTGATCGGCAAAACCATCTCTCTCCACCAGTCCATCGATGCGCTGATCAACATGGACCGGTACGAGACGACTGGCGTGACTGTCGTCACCGAGTTCTGACCGGCCGCCGCCACGCCATGCCATGCCTGCGCTCGCTCGATACGCATCGTCGGTCGATCCGAAGGACCGAGGGATCGCTGCTAGTGCGCGACGGCGCGCACGGGCGTGGGCCGATATAGCCGTCTGCTCCCACATGCAGCCATCGATCCTGGTCCGACGATGCGTCATGGTCGGCGAGCAACGCCTGTATCAATAGGTAGTTCAACGGCCTGCTACCAATAACCACCGCTACATCATTCGCCGCATGCGAAAAGCTACGGGGGGTGTGCCGACTGCCCACCTGCAGCGAGCGCATTCGCCAACGATTGGAAGGCTTCGCGTTGTACGGCCCGCTTCGTAGGTGGACCGGTCAAAATCCGCGGCATGGCACCCGTCACCTTCAAGCCGGGCTCATCCGGCACAAACTGGTCTCTCCCTCGGGAGGAGCATCCACCCAGACAGGTTCGGGAGCAGGTTGAGGCCAGCACCAGTACCAGCGACAGTAAGCCGCTGCTTCCACGATTGCCGCCCAATCGGCGAGGGGTAGGGCGGGAGGAACCTGGGACGCCGCTGCAACGCAGGGCGCCCGTGCCCGTGCATGCGCGACCGCGACCCGAAGCACGTGGCGGCGCATGGGACGGGCGCGCCCAGCAGCAACCGGCAACCCACTCGCATCGACGCAATGATCCCACCCACTGGCGCGATACCGCGCCCGGGCGGCGCCCGGACAAAATGCCCGCTGACGCCGGCGCTGCGTCGTCGCATCTGCGGACACAGCGGCCAAGTCATGGCTTGGAGCTGATGACAAAGGATCTCTGCCTGGCCGAACAAAAGCTCGACCCGACGGCAAAAGAGCGGCTGTGGGAAGAGCGAGAGCGGTATCGGCGACCGTTGGAAACAGACAGCCTGATAGATCAGACGCACAACGCTCGCCTGTGCGTCGCCATGGCACGGGACAACGAGCTGGTGCGTCGTATCGTCGGCTGCAAGCTGGCCTTGCCCTTCCTGGATGGGAGCGAAAGCCCGGAAGCCAATGCGCAGTGGCTCGACAAATATCTTCAGATGCTTGCCAATGCAAGGCCGGCCGCAGGCGTAACGCAACGCGATCTTGATCATTGCACCGACCTCGCGGCGAAGTATCTCTCCGAGACCGGGTGGTTCGACGGTGCACCGCTGAAAAAGCTGGCCCATGTGGGCAACAAGCTGAGCAAGCACCCGAAACAGCCGGCGTGCATGCAGGCAATTGCTTGGATCGCCGCACAGGTGGAGCAGGCCGATGGTCGGTTGGGTCTGAATGGCCGCGAATTGGCCCTGTTACTGAACGCCTTCGCCAAGAACACCAACAGCGGTGGGTGCGAGCTCGCGGCGGCTCGCCTGGCACGTTACCTGCAGCGTGAACAGCGCATCCGGCAGTCTTTGAACGCGCAGGGCTTCAGCCTGGCACTCAATGCCTTCAGCAAGTGGTTCGATCACCCGGACTGCCGGTCCATGGCGCACTCGCTCGCCGCGCAGCTGGCCGACGATCGCCGTTTGCGCAACGAACTCAACCCGCAAGAAGTGGGCAACGCGTTAAACGCACTGAGCAAATGGCCCGACGCGCAGGACTGCAAGACCGCCGCCAACGTACTGGCTTCGCGGCTGGCCAAGGAGCCCAAATTGCGCAACGCCCTCGACCCGCAAGGCGTGGCCAACGCGTTGAACGCCCTGAGCAAATGGCCCGACACGCCGGCCTGCCAGGCCGCCGCCAACGCGCTGGCCCGGCGGCTGGTCGACAACGATCCCCGTTTGCGCAACGCTCTCAACCCGCAAGAAGTGGCCAACGCGTTGAACGCCCTGAGCAAATGGCCCGACACGCCGGACTGCGAGGCGGCCGCCCGCGCGTTGGCCTGGCGGCTGGTCGACGACGATCCCCGTTTGCGCAACGCGCTCGACCCGCAACACGTGGCCAGCGCGCTCAACGCCCTGAGCAAATGGCCCGACACGCCGGTCTGCAAGGCCGCCGCCAACGCGCTGGCCTGGCAGCTGGCCGACGACAATCCCCGTTTGCGCAACGCGTTCGACCCGCAAGGCGTGGCCAACGCGCTCAATGCACTGAGCAAATGGCCCGACACGCCGGACTGTGAGGCCGCCGCCCGCGCGCTGGCCCTGCGGCTGGCCAACGAGCGCGGTTTGCGCAACGCCCTCAACCCGCAAGAAGTGGCCAACGCGCTCAACGCACTGAGCAAATGGCCCGACACGCCTGCATGCACGAAGGCCATCGACGCCTTGGCTGGGCGGCTGGCTGCAGACCACGATTTGCGCAACGCCCTCAAACCGCAAAACGTGACCAACGCGCTCAACGCACTGAGCAAATGGCCCGGCGCGCCGGACTGCAAGGCCGCCGCCACCGCGCTGGCTTCGCGGCTCGCCGACGATGCCGGTTTGCGTAACGCCCTCGACCCGCAACATGTGGCCAACGCGTTGAACGCCGTGAGCAAATGGCCCGACACGCCGGACTGCGAGACCGCCGCCACCGCGCTGGCCTCGCGGCTGGTCGACGACGATTCCGCTTTGTGCAACGCCCTCAACCCGCAACACGTGGCCAACGCGCTCAACGCCGTGAGCAAATGGCCCGACACACCGGACTGCGAGACCGCCGCCAGCGCGCTGGCCTCGCGGCTGGTCGACGATGCCGGTTTGCGCAACGCTCTCAACCCGCTAGGCGTGGCCAACGCGCTCAACGCCCTGAGCAAATGGCCCGGACGCGCGAGCTGCGAAAAGGCCATCGACGCCTTGGCCGGGCGGCTGGCTACGGACCACGATTTGCGACACGCCCTGGAAGTGCAGGACGTGGCCTTGTCGCTCAATGCGCTAAGCAAATCGCTTGGAGGGGCTGCCTGTCGTCAGGCAGCGTTGCTGCTCGCCGAGCGCCCAGGCTCGGCCGAGTTGCCGTGGCAGCAGTTCGACATGCTCGGGCTCGCCCAGTTGGGCAACGCGCTGTCCCGCCTGCTACGGGTAGACGAGGAAGAGTTTCAAACCTTGGGCAGCGACAAACTGAAGGCACTGGCCGGGCACCTGGAGCTGCACCGCGCGCGTTTTGAGTCCGCCTCGGTCTCGGAGATCGGGCTGATCTTCAAGGCCCTTTCATCGGCCCAGCTTCATTGCCAGATGCGGCCGCTGGCACGACCGGCGCTGGAGCGGGTTGCCGCGCTCATGCACGACGATGGATTACGCGCAACGAACCTCGAGGGGCTAGGCAGCCTGTGCATGGGCCTGCTGCCGCTGATCCGCAGTCCGGAGCTGACCCCTCGCCATCGCAGTCACGCCCTGAGCGTATTCAACACGTTGCAGCCGATCGTAGAGCGCAAGATCGCCTTGTACCTCACGGTCGGTGGCTCACCTGCATCGGCTCAGACCGAACAGCACGCCACACGTTGCCCGGCGTTGACGTTCTTCCAGGTGCTCAAGGCCTATGCGGTGGTGAGTCGGCAATGGAAGCCGCGCCACGTCCAAGGCGCGCGCCAGGAACTGCACCAGCGCCGCGAGCAGCTGGCGCAATGGGTCGACCAGACGCTCGAGCGCACGCGCGAGGCCATCGAGGCGGACCTCGGCGAGATGAGCTGGAACCTGATCGCGCAGATCGAGGCGGGCGACCAGGTGTTCGACGCCCTGGACCGGCGCATGGCCAAGGAGGCGCCAAGGATCGCGCAGGCCCATCCACCGAGCCGCTTCGACCTGGGCGCTGGGCGCCTGGGCATGCGTTCGGCACCCGGCCAGCCCGTCGCGCCGGCACCCGGCACCGGCAGCACGACCCACATCGTGGTCGATCTGCGTGGCAAGCAAGTGTCGACCAACGCGACCGAGACGGACAAGCCTTACTCGCTGTTCACGCGGCTGACGGGCCTGCCGCTGGTGGAGGTTCAGCTGCCGGGATCGATTTCAACGTTCATGCTCGCGCGCACGCTCACCTACCAGGGCCAGCCCTGGCGCTTCGACATGTTCGGCGGCAGCCGCGCCACGCGCGGCCACCTGAGCCGCCCCTCCGACCTGCTGTCCGGCGCATCTGCATCGCCGTCGCTGCTGCCGGCGATCCGCTATGCCGACACCGTCCCGGGCAGCAGCCTGATGAAGCTCATCACCAAGCTCGCCCCGCAGCGCGAGGACTGGTCGCGCATGCAGCGCTCGCTGCTGGAGATGGTGCCAAGCGACCACGTCGTGGAGGGCACGCTGCGCCTGGGCTTTTTCGACGACGTCAGCGGCCCTGCGCACCCATTCAAGCCCACAGCACCCGACGGGCGCCCCCTGGCGCTGTGCCCCAACGATGGCTGCGGCTTTCTGAAGCTGGAGGTGGCCCAGCGCATCCCTGCCTTCCGTGCGTACTTCTCCGCCTGGGAAGCGGTGCAGGCCGGCCGGGCTAGCCAAGCCCAGCGCGACCTTCTGGCCAAGGACAAGGGACCCACGCGGCTGGCACCACAGGCGCTGCAGCACTTCCCACGCGACCAGGCGGCGCTGCAGGAGGCGCACGAAGCGATGCAGCGCCGGCTGCAGGCGCTGCCGCCCGAGCTGAGCCAACTGGTGCTGTACGAGCTGGCCACCAGCGGCGGCTACGAGGGCCAGAGAGTCCGGGCGGTGCCCTCCGCCGACAACCAGGTGCACCTGCCGCGCGAGCGCAGCCAGGCCTTCGACGCCGCCGGCGGCGCCTTGCTGATCGGCAAGCCGCCTTACGACAAGGAGAACCTGCTGCCGGTGCCGCAGGAGTATGTCGCTACCGCGGCGCAAGGCGATGCCACGGCCGAATTCCTCTCGCAGTGCTTCGGCATCCAGTACAGCTACACCGGCTTCGACGACAGCGCGGGCGACGCTGCTGGCAGCGACCCGGCGATGCTGCACAGCAAGGGCATGCTCATCGTAGTGCCGGCGCAGAACTGGCCGGCGCAGTTCGCGGACGTGGACCTGGCCTGCTCCAAGGAAGATCTCAAAACCCTGTCGCGCTGGACCGCCGGACGCGACCGCAGTGCCGTGCCGCAGGACATGCTCAGCACCGGCAGCCTGCGGCTCAAGGACATCGTGGAACCCGGGCGTATGGGCGCACTGCCGATCCCGGAGCTGCGCAAGCGCAACATGGACACCGACGGTGACGATGCGTTCGTGTACGCGGGCTACCCCAGGCTGGCGGAGCTGATCGCGCGCGAGATGGACGATCGTGCGGCGCGGCGCGGCCAGCCACGCTCTTTCAAGCCGCCGAAGACGGCCACGCCGGCCATCGACCCAGACAGCGGCCACTACCAGGCCGGGCGGCTGTCCGAGATCATGTCGCTGCAGCGTGGCGGCCAGATCATGGGCGCGGCCAGCACCCTGGCGGCGCGCTTCATGGCGCAGCCCGACCAGCTGCGCAAGGCGATGGCGCGCAAGATGATGTTCGGTACGTACGACGGCATCGAGCGCGACCTGCGCAACGGCTTGCGCCAGGTACTCGACGGCGAGACCACAGATCGCGAGGTGTTGTTGGCGCAACTGCGCGCCCAGGCGCACGAAGCGATCAGCCGCGCCCACATGCCCGAGGCGCGTGAAGTGGCCGAACTGCTGCACGCGCAGCTGCTTGAGCTCGAACTGGCAACGGCTCGCTCAGCCGAGGCGCCAGGCTTGCCCGACGCACTGGCTTCAGCCGAGGCGCCAGGCCTGCCCGACGCGCCGGCTTCAGCCGAGACGCCGCGCCTGCCCGACGCGCTGGCTGAGGCGTTCCCAACGCTCGCCCGGGCCTACATGGCTGCGCCTGATGCCGACGCACGTCTGCGCGCCATCCTCGACAACTACCCGGTGTGCCTGTTATCGCACGCACAGTTCCCGGAGGGGCAACCGGGGTTCATCCCCAACGAGCCGGAACTGAGCATGCGCAACCTCTTCACCATCGCCATCAAGGTGGGCACCGATGCGCTGAAATCCGACACCGGCACAGCGCTGTTCGCCAAGATCGTGGAGTCTTGCGAACGCTCCGAGCGAGCGTTCGCCGAGCGGGTACGCAGCGTGCCCTACGGCAAGACGACTGCCCGGGCCATGCACGAGGGCCGCTTCGACGCCGAGCAGACCAAGGTGCTGCTGCAGAACATGCCGACGATGGCGGCGGGCGTCATGCAAGACGCGCTGCACTCGCTGCAGCAGGCAGGCCTGATCGACCCGCCGCCCCCGCCGGCCGAGCGCCTGCGCGCCGTGCAGCACGAGGACATCGTGCGTGCGGCCGAGGCCCTGCGGACACGCGCCGGCGAGATGGAGCCCGTAATCACCAAAATGCTGATCGGCGCCGCCAAGCTCCATGGTGGGCACCTGGAGGGAATGGGCCATAAATTCAAATCGCCCGGCTCGCTGGCGGAAAAATTCAGACAGCAGATTGCTTTGAAACACAAGACCCTGGAAGAAGCGGCCGCTTGCATCAACGACGCGCTGCGCTACAGCGTGGTATTGGAGCCGCAGCACTTCACCGTCGGCCTGCGCGGCGTGCTGGCCTCACTGGACAATCAAGGCCATGTGCGCGTCAAGCTGCTCAACCTGTTCACGCGGCATAGGCAGGCATTCAAGGCAGTCAACGTCACGCTGCGCAGCCCGGAAGGCGCGCTGTGGGAGATCCAGTTCCACACGCCGGACACCTTCAAGCTCAAGGAGGAATTCCACGACCTGTACAAGGAAAGCTTTGCGCTGCAGCTTGAGAGCGCCTCACAGGTCGATCAGCACCAACTGCAGGCGTCTGCGCAGGCGGCCTTCAGCGGCGTGAATGCGCCGCCGGGCTGCGAGGAGATCGACGATTGGAAATAGCCCTGCCTTTGGCGCGGCGCACGCCGCAGTAGGAGCGGTGTGAGGCGCAGTGGAACGGCAAACCGGTATAAGCCCAGTACCAACCAAGGGCGCTGATCGTCGTGGGGTCAGCTGCAGGGTCGCCAGGGATTTATGCAAAAACCAGCCATTTCTCAGGCAATCCATCGCCTCAGGATGGGCTGACGCGGGATAATTCTGCATTATCCCGCATTACCCCGCGTGACTTAGAGTGGCTAACAAAACCCAGGAAGAAGCCGTAAGCAGACGATGGAGCAAGCAAGCGAGAGCAACGCCAAGTGGAGATCGATGCGGCGTTCAAAGCGGATGCGCAGTTTGCCCATGCCTGCGAACCAGGCATGGGTGCGCTCGACGACCCAGCGATGGCGGCCCAACCGGTCGTTGCGCGCGATCCCCTTGCGTGCGATCCGCGCAATGATGCCGCGCTGCTTGAGGAAGGCGCGACAGCGGTCGATGTCGTAAGCCTTGTCGGCGTGCAATTTGTCTGGCCAACGTCGCAGGCGCCCTGGTTTGCCACCAATTGGCGGCAAGGCGTCGATCAACTCCTCGAACACGACCGAGTCGTGCCGATTGGCGCCGGTGACGCACACCGCCAAGGGGATGCCGTTGCGATCGACGATCAGATGCCGTTTGCTGCCGAGTTTGCCGCGATCGGTCGGGTTCGGCCCGGTATATGGGCCCCCCGGGGGGAGGCTACGCTAGCGGCGTCCAGACCAGCTCGGCTCAGGTCCAGCGTCTGAGCGCGACGTCGCTCGGCCAGCAACACCTGATGCAGACGATGCCACACACCGGCGGCCTGCCAATCACGCAACCGGCGCCAGCAGGTCATGCCGCTGCCGTAGCCCAGCTCCATAGGCAGGTCTTCCCACGGCACGCCCGTGCGCAGGACATAGACGATGCCGTTGAGGGCTTGCTGATCACTGATACGCGGCCGTCCACCTTTGGGCGAACGCTTCACTTGCGGAATCAGCGGCTCGATGCGCTTCCACAGCGCAATGGGGGATTTCTTTGCGACGTGTCATGTCCGCAATTTTGCCACCGGCGAGACAAGATTCAAGGGGTTTTGTTAGACGCTCTTATTTGCCCGCAACCTCTGCTACTAACATGCAGGTACCGGTGGTAGCCGGTGACCGTTGAGAATCTTGGTCGCGTCGGGAACGTTGTCCACGCCGCCAAGCTGGGCAAAACGGCGCAAGGTCGGGATCTCGTGCAACGCCTCTTCCATCGCCTGATCGCTCAGTGCATACCACACTGCTGCAACAGATGAATCCGCAATATCTTCGCCAATGCGTTCGGCTGCCGACCAAGCCGGCCCGACATCGGATAATGTGGTTCGATCATTGCGAGAAGTTGCTTCCATGGCACCGCCTGTTCCATCTCGGCCAGAAAGATCTCCCGTCGGGTTTGCTATTGCAAAGGGGCAGATAGAGATGAGAACGGTAGTCCCGTTGGTACGGAGTTTGACCTCACATGATCGTGGGCCTACTGAGCTGGAGCTCGAATGCCAGCACTGCCCGACGACGCGACAGCGCCTGTTTTCGTCGGTGTTCGGCTGACCGGGGCTGATCCAACTGCAGTCTCTGAACGTGCTGACAAGCTGATAAGCGCTGGTATTTCGGTCGAAGTCCACCTGGAGCGCATTTGATGCGGACCACACGACGATGCATGGCGCTGGCTTGTCTTGTGAACAGACAGCATCCAGGGAGCTGGCGTTCGGCTATGGCAATGCTCTCCAGCCAGGTCGCTATCGGCTCAAACTGCGTTTTGATCGGAATGGAGAGGCGCTGGTCGCTGCTAATGCGCAATTCCTCGTGGCTTACACCTACAGAAGAACCGGTTGTTGCACGATTTCAGCAGCGCGCGCTTCGCACCATTGGTGCACTTCTGCCGAAGCGTTTGGCTACGGATACCGCTCACCAATCCGTCGGTGCATAGTCTTTTAAAAACTGACCCCACACATGCTTGCCGGTGTTGGCGCCGTGGATGATCGGATCGACGATGCGAGCGGCGCCGTCGACGATGTCCAGCGGTGGGTGGAAGCGTTCCTGCTGGACCTTGAGCGCCGCAATGTCCGCCGGGTCTTCGTCGGTGACCCAGCCGGTGTCGACGCTGTTCATGTGGATGCCGTCGTTTTGATAATCTGCTGCCGAGGTGCGCGTCATCATGTTCAACGCGGCCTTGGCCATGTTGGTGTGCGGGTGGCGGGTTGTCTTGAAGTTGCGGTAAAACTGCCCTTCCATCGCCGAGACGTTGACGATGTGTTTGTCGCGCTCGGGCGTGCGCAGCATCAGCGGCTTGAGGCGCGCGTTAATGATGAACGGCGCGATGGCGTTGACCAGTTGGGTCTCCAGCAGTTCCACCGAAGGCACTTCATCCAGCAGCAGGCGCCATGAATTGCGGCCGCGCAGATCGACTTGTTGCAGGTCCTGATCCAGCCGACCTTCCGGGAACAGATGCTGCTGACCCACCAGTTCGTCGTCGAGCAGTGCCACCTGCGATAGCTCGGCAGCGCGGGTCAGGCCGTCGGCGCCGCCGAAGCCGCGACCATGTGCGGCCAGCAACGCAGTCGCCGAGGCATCACGCAGCAGTTCGGGAGTGCGCAGGCCTTCATAGTGGCCCACCAAGTTGCGCACCGTCTCCGGCAATTCATGCAGCGCGGCGCTCTCGCCGGCCATCATGTGCGCGTAGAACTGCGGCGGGCGGCGCACGGTCTGGCAAGCGTTATTGATGATGAAGTCCAGGCGCTCGCGCGTGGCCAGCAGCTGCTTGCAGAACGCTTCCACGCTCGGCGTGTGGCGAAGGTCCAGGCCGAACACCTGCAGACGATGGCCCCAATCGGCGAAATCCGGCTCCTGCGCGTAACGCGCAGCCGAATCACGTGGGAAACGGGTGGTGACGATCAATTCGGCGCCGGCACGCAGCAACTTCAGACCGGCCTGATAACCGATCTTGACCCGGCCTCCGGTCAGCAGCGCCGTACGTCCACGCAGGTCTGCGGTTTCAGTGCGCTTGAAGTAGTTCAGCTGCGCGCAGGCAGGGCACAGTTGGTCGTAGAAGTGATGCAGTTGGGTGAACTTCTGCTTGCACACATAGCAGTGGCGCAGCTCCGGTGAATGCGTCGGCTCAGGTGCGGCAGCAGGGTCCTCGCCGTTACGCGCGTCGTGCAGGCCAGCGGCATGCGGCGGGAAGAAGTTCGGCGTGCTGAATACCGGTTTGCGTCGCAGTGTGCGAATGCCGGTCTGTTCAAGCAACGCTTCGGCCTTACGTACTTTTTCCTGATGCCGCTCGCGCTCGCGCTGCTTAAGCAGCTGCCGCCGCGCCTTCGGCTCGGGGTGATAAACCTTGGCGACCACCTGGTGCAGGCGCACGCGGTCGGCCTCGGGCAGCGCGTCGAGCAGGCTGTGGTCGGCGTTGATCGCCTCCAGCAGGTCCAGCGCGGTGCGCAGGCGGTCAGTCAGGGGCAGGTCGTCGGCGGTCGGGGGCGGGACATTGGTGTTCAAGATAAATCCGAAAAAGGCGACAGAAAGCGAGGCGAACGCAGCGTGCGGCGGATGGCAGGCCGCGATGTAAAGCCAAGCCAACGACCTCAATGCTCTGGACCCTGCTGCCGCATGCCGGAGCACCGCACTGCGGTCATTTTGGCCGATCCTTGGTGGATGACGCCAATGGCATGTCAAGGCACGTCGCAGCCATGACGACTCCGATGCAGCCGGTGCGTCTGCTCGGGACGTGTGGGCGCGCCAGGTCCAACTCTCTGCGCGCGGAGCGAAGGCTTCTGAGCGAGTTTTCCATGCCTCTGAACCTGCTACCAGCGGGATGCGCCTGGATTGCGCGCAGCCTGGATGCGAGCACCCCAAGGATTGTTGCAGCAGATAAATCTCACCGCTGTGCAGCAACAGCGGGTCAAGACCCTGGTAGAGGCGACGACTGCAGAGCGGCAGCGCGAGCAGGAACAGGTGGCCAAGACGGACGCCGACAACGCATACCGCAACCGCATGGGTCCGATTCGTGAGCAGTCAGATCGCCGAACTCAATGCTGATGCCTGCAAGAAAGCGCAGGCATGCTACATGGAGGCGGTCCGGCCCATCGGTAATTGCCGAGTAGCGTGCAGTTACGGCCAACTGCAAGGCGGCAAGCATGTTGTCTTGCAGGGTGACTTCTACTTCGCCGATCCGTCCTCAGCGCGGCAGCAACGAAAATGCCAACGGATTGACCCGGAAGCACTTGCCACGCTACACCGACTTGCGACCCGCATTGACGATGGATCGAGCAACGACTCTACAACCGCCCGCACGAGAGACTCGGGTTCGAAACGCACCTCGACGTCTTCTCCGAGGAGCTCATCAACAGCGTTACGAATCAGAGTTGAATCCGCTCCGAAGACCGGCTCAGTTCTCCGGCATCGGCTTCATCTGATATGCCGCCGGCGGCGTGGCTCCAAGCAGGTATTGCACGAAGTAATCCCAGCGGCGGCGTGTGACGTAGGGGGTGAGGTCGTCGTAGCCGTGCTTGGCATTGGGCAGCATCAGCATGTCGAAGTTCTTGTTGGCCTTGATCAATGCATCGGCCACCAGCAAGGTCAGATACGGCGGCACGTTGTCGTCCAGGGTGCCGTGCACCAGCATCAGCTTGCCTTTGAGTTTGCCGGCATGCGTGGCATTGGCCTGGTCATCGTAGTTGGAGGTACCGTCTTTGTTGACGATATGTGCGCCATGATACTTCTCGGCCCAATCGTCTTCGTAGCCACGGTTGTCGTGATTGCCGCTCTCCGACCAGGCGACCTTGAAGAAGTCCGGGTAACGCAGCATGGCGGCGGTGGAGGCATTGCCGCCGCCGGAATGGCCCCAGATGCCGACCCGGCTCAGGTCGATCCATGGGTAACGCTGACCAAGGTCCTTCAACCCGGCGACCTGGTCGGGCAGGGTGTTGTCGCCCATGTCGCCGTACCAGGTGTCGTGGAAGCTTTTGCTACGCCACGGCGTGCCCATGCCGTCGATGGCGATCACGATGAAGCCGAGTTCGGCCAGCGATTGATTATCGCCGTGGCCGGCGAAGAAACTGCGTCCGCGCACCGAGCCGGTCTGCGGGCCGGGGTAGACGTAATCGATGACCGGGTATTGCTGCGTCGGGTCGAATTGCTTTGGCTTGAACATCAACCCGTACAGCGTGGTCTTGCCATCGCGTGCCTTGACCGTGATCGGCTCCGGCGGCACCCAGCCGGCGGCCTTGAGGCGGGTGATATCGGCAGTGGCAATGGTGCTGACGCTGTGTCCGTCGGCGGCATCGCGCAGCAGCGTGATCGGCGGGCTGACCGTGGTGGAGTGGGTATCGACAAAGCGTGCGCCGTCGGGCGACAGCGCGATGGTGTGATTTGCCAGTTCGGGCGTGAGCAAGACCGGCGCACCGCCGTCCAGGCTCACTTTCCACAGCTGCTGGTAGTACGGGTCCACGCCCGGGCTGCGGCCGACGCCGACGAACCATGCAGTGCGTGTCACCGGGTCTACGCGCAACAACTCGGTGACGTTGCCCCTGCCGGTGGTGATCGCGCGCTTGGGTTTGCCGGTCGCTAAATCGTAAAGATACAACTGGCCCCAGTCGCTGCGGTCGGAAAACCACACCGCCTCGTTGCTACCGGGTAGATACGCCCAGTTGGCGGCGACCTGGCCGCTTTCGTAATAAGTTCTTGCGGTTTCGTCGAAGGCGGTGCGTACCTCGCCGGTAGCGACATCGGCGATGCGCAACCAGACCTGTTTGTGGAAGCGCGAAGTAGACACGAACGCCAGCGTTCTGCCGTCCGGGGCCCACTTCACATCGTCCCACAGGCCCGACGAGCAACTCACGTTGTCGCACAACGTGGAGCGGTGCTGGTCGGGCGGCAATTTCAGGCGCAGCACGCTGCGCGTGGGCACGTCGATGATGACGCGCTCGATCATGGTCACGTCCTTGTCGCCGGCCAGCGGGTATTTCCAGGACTGCAGTTCCGGATGCCCGAGCTTGGTGCTGACCAGATACATGTCGCCAGTCTTGCGTTGGTCCTGCTGGAAGGTGGCGATTTTGCGCGAATCCGGCGACCACGCCACGATGGCGTTGTCGCTGTGCTGCCAGCCAGCGTTGTCGGTGGCGTAGCCGAAGTTCTCCACGCCATCGCGAGTGAGCTGGGTTTCCTGGCCGCTGGCCAGGTCGCGCACCCACAGGTTCCAGTTACGGATAAAGGCTTCGCTGCGCTTGTCCGGCGACAGCACGCCCGGTTCTGGCTTGTCCTTCGCATAGAGCTTGCTGCAGTGCGCACGCGCATCGCAGACCACCGCGGTGCGGCGGAGAGTGAGGCGGTAGCGGCCATCGGCGGTGAGTGCGATGGCGGGAACGAACGTGTCGGCCTTGAGCGGTTTGTCGCCGGTCTTCAGCAACGTGTTGAGCGAGGCCACAAGTGCGGACTGCTTGAACAGCGGCGCGGTGTTGCCGGTGGTGATGTCCAACTGCAGCAGGCGGTCGCCCTTGGCATCGTGATCGACGTAAATCACGTGCATGGCGTCCAGCCAGTCGATACGCGTAGCGTCATGATCGACCAGCGGTTGCGCGGCGTAGCTGGTCAGGCGTTCGGCACGCGCGTAGTCGGCTTCGGTGACGCGGGGGGCTTGCGCGCTGGCGATGGCCGGCAGGGTGGCCAGGACGATGGCGGCGAACAGGTGCCGCATCGGCGACAGGGTGGGCATGTAGAACTCTCCGTGGCGAAAGGCGCGCACAACTGCGGTCTGCGCGACCGCCCTGATGCTATCCGGTGAGTTGGGGGCGTGCCTCTGTCAGAAGTCGTGTTGTTTGCAGTCTTCTACGCCGTGCTTGCAGACGCGTCGGCCCGTACGTGCGGCCTGTGGCCGAGAACGTGGCAGCGCAATCGCGCGGGGGCGCCAGGCCGAAGTAGGGCGTGTGTCATCGGTGCGTGTTCATGGCAGGCGTGTCGAACGTCCACGGACGAGCACGCGCACGTGTGCCGTTACTCACTTTCCCATGCAGCGTTTCCAACGCTCGTTCACCCGCTGCGCAAACCAGGCAGTGGTGAGCGTGCGGGTGATCTTGGGGCTTTCCAGCGTGATGCCGGGCAGCACCGCGCGCGGTAGCGGTTTGCCGGCGTTGCGCTCGGCCAGCGCGAACACTTGGCGATACAGATCTGTCTGTTCGAATTCGTTCGTATTGCCGGCCTCCAGCGCACGGCGTATTTGGCGCTCGCCCATCGCCAGCTGGCCGCCCAATGTGCGTGCGGCGCGTTCGGTGCCGCCGGGTGCATCCAGCCTGGCGCCCGGCGTGAGCAGGTCGCCGTCCAGGGGAAGCGCGATGCCGCTGGCCTTGCTCAGCGCGGCTTGGAAGGCGGCGTTGCGGCTGGCGTACCAACCAGCATTGAAATCGGCAAAGCGATACAGCAGTGCGTCGTAGTTGGCCGGGTAGCCAAGCAGATGTTTTGTGCCGAACCACAGCCCGCCACGACGGCTGAATACCGCATGGCGAATCGAGTCGCCGGGCGGATACGGATAACCCTCGGCGTGCTTCTCGGCAAACGCGATGCTCACCTGCATC